>NZ_JAOQJY010000001.1:0-146868 GCF_025567525.1 Gallintestinimicrobium propionicum
TAGATAGGTTTGAGGTGGAAGTGCAGTAATGCATGGAGCTGACAAATACTAATCGGTCGAGGGCTTATCCTGACAGGTTGGGAATGGATGTGGAAGATACAAAAGAGGATTTCAGTGTTCAGTTTTGAAGGTATGAGAAAAGGAAGACAGGTGAAAAACCTGTCTTTTTTGTTATCCCAGTTCACTCATGGAACCAAACAGGCTGCTTCGTGCTTGTACGAAAATCTGCCTGCGTAGTCCCACGAAGGGAGCGCCGCTTCATGAGCAAAAGGAGCTGCGAAGCAGCGGAAAGCATCGAAGATGCGAGTTTGGGAATGGCGCGTGTGAACGGACGGCGAATGCAAAAACGCTCCGTAAGGATCGCACTGCGTCGGAAAGGAAGAATGTCGCTTTCGCGACCCGACGGTGCGTATTGTTTTCTGCACAGGGCCGTACCTTTTTCTTTACAGTGTGCGTTCAGAATGATAAAATGTAAGGAAAGAGATTATAGTAGAGAGGTATTTTATATGAACAAGAGATATTTGTCTATGACTGCAGTTTTTACTGCTGCAGCACTGTTGTTTGCCCCGCTTTCTGGGATCGAGGCACAGGCAGCTCCGGCCGCTGCAGCGCAGGCAGCCTATGTATCTGAACTGACGGGTCTTCCGACGAGCATAACGCTGCAGACACAGCGTCCGGTTGCGGTTATGATCGATAATGATACGAAAGCACTGCCGCATTACGGGCTTTCGGAAGCGGATGTCGTTTATGAGATGATGAACTCGACTGCAAATAAGCGAGTTACCAGACTGATGGCGATTTATAAGGATTGGCAGAATGTCGGTCAGATCGGCAATGTCCGTTCCACAAGACCGACGAATATTTTGCTTGCTTCGGAATGGAATGCAATTCTGATTCATGACGGCGGACCATTTTATAATAATCCGTATTTCAAGTCCACAGGGATTAGCCATTTATCCGGTGGCTTTAGCAGAGTGAAAAATGGCAAGGCGCAGGAGTTTACCGAATATGTCCTTAAAAATGACATCGCAAAGCAGGTGACAACAGCCGCCATTCCTTCTACTTACACAAATCCGGCAGCGATGAACCACTGGAAGATTGGAGCGACGAATCTTTCTGCAAAGGCTGGCAACATTCCGGCAAACCTGGTGCAGTTAAACTGCTTCAGACTGACAAAACCATATCTGTCCTACAATGCAAAAACCGGTACCTATGATTATTACGAAAATAAAAAGCTTGCCAAAGATGGAGAGGATAAAAAAGCGCCTTCTTTTGCAAATGTTATTTTACAGAACTGCACCTTTACCCAATATGATAAAAATGGCTATTTGATTTATAACGTGATCGGGCAGGGCGCAGGCTGGTATATTACCGGTGGAAAAGCGATCCCGATTATGTGGGCAAAAGCAAGTGAGACCGGAATTACGCATTATTACGATTTATCCGGAGCAGAGATAACCTTAAATCCTGGTAAAACCTATATTGGCATCTGTCCTTCGGATGACTGGACAAGCGTAACAGTTTCCTGAGTACAAACAACAGAACACGCGTTTCACTGAGGGATAAAAAAGAGCGCGGATTTTACGGATGCAGAAATGTTCGTAAAATTTGCGCTTTTTTGTGCTAAACAATAGAATGCACGCTCTGCGAGCATTCTATTGTCATGAACTAAAAAAAAGCGCGAGATGCGGTTTGTGAAAAAGACGAGGAGGATCACTGGTTCGTAGATTATGTACGGATACGGTTTCGGGCAGTGCGGGTGAAATAGCGAAGACTTAACGGTAACGCGTATGGCACAGATGGAACTGACAGGAAAAAAGAGAGGTAAAAGCAGGGAAATGGCGATCAAATATATTTTTGCGGATGTCGATGGGACCCTTGGAATCGGCGGCATTGGAATACCGGAGAAAAACCGACTGGCGATTCGGAAATATGTTGAAGAGGGCGGAAGCTTCGGTGTATGCACAGGACGTTCACCGGACAGTGTGAAGGGCTTTATTGGTGACCTTCCAATCAATACATTGAGTGTGGTAAATGGCGGCTGTGCACTCTACGATTTTCAGAAGGGCGAATACTTAGATGAGCTTTGCGTGGAAGAAGATGCGCTGCAGTTTGCATTTTCTATGAAAAAAGAGTTGGAGCAGTTCACAGAGTGCAGAATCGTCATTGTGAATCGTACGAACTATTGGCAGGTGAAGACAAAAGAGGATCAGACTGCCTGCCAGCAGCAAAATAGCTACCCGATCGCTTTGCTGGAGCAGATCGAGAAGCCCTGGTATCGGATCATTTTATACGTATCGGCGCAGGATGGAATAAAATGCGCAGAATTTGTCAGAAGTCATAAGCCGGATGGCGTCAGAATCGAGCATACGGAGGATACTCTGGTAGAGATTATGAACGAGGCATCAGGAAAGGGGGATGCGCTCAGACGTGCCTGCAGGTATCTTGGAGGAACTGCAGAGGAAGCCGCGTTTATCGGAGATTTTTTTAACGATATAGGAGCGCTGAAGGCAGCAGGGCTTTCTGCCTGCGTAAAAAATGCACCCCAGGAGGTAAAGGATTGTTGTGATATGGTCTTGTCGGACTGCATGGATGGAGCAGTGGCGGAATTTATCGAACGGATGCAGAAAATAATATAGAAAACGGACATATTCAACGAATCAGACCCGAGTGCATAACAGATTTGCACCCGGGTCTTTTTTGTATGCACCGAATAGAAGTTGACATTTTGTCTTTTTTTGTAAATTGTATTCCAATTCCGTTTTGGGTAAGATAGGGGACGAAACGAAAACAGAAAGGACATTCCGTCATTGCTGTTGCAGCTTGGATGGGATAAAAGAGACAATGGCAGTCGAGATCAGAGGAACCGGTTCATACATACCGGAGAAAATTGTGGAAAACCGGGAGTTGGAGCAGATGGTTGAGACGACAGAGGTATGGATTCGGGAGCGAACCGGAATTTGCAGAAGGCATATCGCGGAGAAAGAAACTGTGGTCGATATGGGCGTCCAGGCAGCTATGCAGGCTCTGGAGCATTCCGGGATTTCAGCAAAGGAAATCGATCTGCTGATTGTTTCGACGCTTTCTGCGGAAACAGTAATGCCATCGGTATCCTGTCGGATTCAGGAACGTATCGGAGCGGTACGGGCAGTCTGCTTTGATTTAAATGCAGCATGCAGTGGATTTTTACTGGCATATCAGAGTGCAGAAGCATATCTGGAAAGTGGAGCTTACAAAACAGCCTTGATCATTGGCAGTGAGCGTCTGTCCAATATCATTGACTGGAAAGATCGAAACAGCTGTATTTTATTTGGAGACGGAGCCGGAGCGGTTGTTCTGACCTGCACAGAAAAAAAAGGGTATCGGTTTATATCCCATTCGGATGGAAGCATGGGAAATGCATTGATGCTGGAGCATCACTATGACAGAAATCTGGAGACAGAGCAGCATAGACTCAGCATAGAGCAGAGTGCTTCATCAAAGGTCAGTATGGATGGGCAGGCAGTATTTCGGTTTGCAGTGCGCAGGGTACCGCAGGTGATTGAGGAGGTGCTTTGTATCAATGGACTTTCCAGAGAAGAAATTGACTGCTATGTTTTGCATCAGGCAAATCAAAGGATTGTGGAGGCCGTGGCAAAGCGTCTGAAGGAGCCTCTGGGAAAATTCCCCATGAATCTGCAGAATTACGGAAATACGTCATCTGCAAGTATTCCGATTCTTTTAAACGAACTGGATCAGTCGAAAAGACTGAAAACAGGAGACAGAATTGTAATGGCAGGATTTGGCGGTGGACTGACCTGGGGTGCATCTATCGCAGAATGGATTTAAAAAAGTAAAAAGGAGATTTTTTATTATGTTTGAAGAAATTAAGGCAATTGTAGCAGAAAACCTTGGAGCAGATAAAGATTCCATTACACCGGAAACCTCTTTTTCAGAGGATCTGAAGGCAGATTCCCTGGATCTGTTTGAAATGGTAATGGCATTTGAAGAGCATTTTGGAGTTGATATTCCGGCAGAGGAGTTGGAACAGCTGAAAACAGTCGGTGATGTCATGAGCTATGTAGAAAGCCATAAAGCATAAGCGGAGGACAAAAACAGGATGCAGACAAGAGTCACCGGATTGCTGAAAACAGAATATCCCATTATTCAGGGTGGAATGGCCTGGGTGGCGGATTATCATCTTGCAGCAGCGGTATCAAATGGCGGAGGACTGGGAATGATTGGTGCAGCGAATGCACCGGCAGAATGGGTTGCAGAGCAGATCAGAGAGGTCAGAAAACGGACGGACAGACCCTTTGGTGTCAATATCATGCTGATGAGCCCTCATGCAGATGAAGTAGCGCGGACAGTGGCGCGGGAACGTGTGCCGGTTGTTACAACAGGTGCTGGAAATCCGGAACAATATATGACGCTTTGGAAAGAAAAGGATATTCGGGTCATTCCGGTTATTGCATCTGTTGCAATGGCAAAAAGGATGGAAAAGTGCGGAGCAGATGCAGTTGTGGCAGAGGGCTATGAGTCTGGCGGGCATGTCGGAGAAAGTACGACAATGACCCTTGTCCCGCAGGTTTGTGATGCGGTGAATATTCCTGTGATCGCGGCAGGAGGCATTGCAGACGGAAGAGGAATTGCAGCAGCCCTTATGCTTGGTGCGGAAGGCGTTCAGATGGGAACGCGTTTTGTAGTGACAAAGGAATGTCATATTCATCCGGCCTACAAAGAACGGATTTTAAAAGCAAAAGATATTGATACAAAGGTAACAGGAAGAAGCACGGGACATCCGGTCCGGGCTCTGCGCAATGATATGACGAAACGGTATCTGGAGCTGGAACAGGCGGGAGCTTCCATGGAAGAACTGGAATATCTTACACTCGGTGCATTAAGAAGAGCGGTAACGGAAGGCGATGTGTTAAACGGAAGCGTAATGGCTGGACAGATTGCAGGCATGATCCATGAAGAAACAGATTGCAGGACCTTGATCAGACAGCTGATAGAGGATGCAGAAAAAAGGATGAAGGTATGGCGATAAAAAAGAAAAAGGTAGCTTTTTTATATCCGGGGCAGGGAGCACAAATGCCTGGAATGGGACTGGATTTTTATGAACAGAACAGTGCAGCTGCAGCAGTAGTGGATACAGCCCGAAGCGTACTGGATTTCGATGTGAAGTCCCTTTGTTTTGCGAAAAATGACCTGTTGAACAGAACGGAATATACACAGCCGTGTCTGGTCACATGTTGCCTGGCAATGACAGCGGCGATTCTGGAAACTGGGATTGCTCCGAATATGACAGCCGGATTGAGCCTTGGAGAATATGCAGCAATTGCAACAGCTGGTGCTATGGATATAAAAACGGCACTTCTCTTAGTCAGAAAGCGGGGGCTGTTGATGCAAAATGCAACAAAGGACGGATTTGGAGGGATGGCTGCGGTGCTCGGTCTGGAACCGGATGTATTGGAGGCACTCTTAAAAAATACCGATGCCGTTACGGTTGCAAATTATAACTGCCCGGGCCAGCAGGTGATAACCGGGGAGACACAGGCACTTTTGGAAATGATACCAAGACTGAAGGAAAACGGTGCCAAAGTCATCCCTTTGAAGGTCAGCGGCCCCTTCCATTCTCCGTTTATGAAGCCGGCAGGAGAAAAACTGGAACGGGAGCTGGAACAGGTGAAACTGTCAGAGCTTCAGATTCCGTACGTATCGAATGTATCGGCTCAGCCAATCACAAAAACAGAGCAGATTCGGTCCCTGCTTTCCCAGGGGGTTTATTCTCCTGTAAAGTGGGAACAGAGCATGAGGACGATGCTTGCAGAAGGTGTAGAGTATTTTGTAGAGATCGGTCCGGGGCATACCCTGAGCACCTTGTTGAAAAAAATAAATGCAGAGGCAAAGATCTGTACGGTTTCTACCATGGAGGATCTTGTAAGAATGCAGGATTTTCTGAACGAAACGGTATAAAAGGAGAAAAGATTGAAAAATAAAATTTTTCAATCGCGAGATTTGTGTCTGCGCGCACTCGACACAAACTCGGAACGTGCAAAAAACGTGCGCGGAAATGAGGGGAAACATGCTGACAGGAAAAGTTGCAGTAATAACCGGAGCATCCAGAGGAATCGGAAGAGCAACGGCGATTGAACTTGCCAAAAGAGGTGCCTTTGTGATCGTCAATTACAGGGGATCGGAGGCGGCAGCACTTGAAACGGTTGCAGAAATAAAGTCTGCAGGCGGGGATGCAGTGTGCATGGCATGGGATGTTTCTGATTATGCAGAATGTGAAAAAAATATCAAACAGATCATAGATACATTTGGAAGAATCGATATCCTGGTCAATAATGCAGGCATAACAAGGGATGATCTCTTGATGAAACTGTCGGAGGAGGATTTTGATGCTGTGATTGCTGCAAATTTGAAAGGAACTTTTTGCATGCTGCATTTTGTTTCCCGTCAGATGCTTCGCCAAAGAAGCGGAAAGATCATCAATCTTGCATCTGTAGTCGGAATTTGCGGGAATGCAGGACAGGTAAATTATGCGGCGTCCAAGGCTGGTGTGATCGGTATGACAAAGAGTGCGGCAAAAGAGCTGGCTTCACGCAATATTACAGTGAATGCAGTTGCACCGGGATGGATTGAGACCGATATGACAAAAAATTTAAGCGATGCAGCCAGAGAACGAATGCTTTCTGCAATCCCATTGAAAAAACCTGGAACAGCAAAACAGGTGGCGGGGGTGATCGCGTTTCTGGCATCCGAAGACGCAGATTATATTACCGGTCAGGTATTACAGGTAGATGGCGGCATGCTGATGTAGCAAAAAAAGCAGAAGCAAATCTGGCGCAAGACAGCTTTGAGATAGCAGCACAGGAAATTTTCAGGACATGAGGAGCCTTATGAAAAAAAATACAGAGGAAAAAATGGTGCAGAAAAGAAGAGTTGTGATCACCGGATTAGGCGCGGTTACGCCAATCGGGAATACGGTTCCGGAATTTTGGACAAACGTCAGAAAAGGAACCGTAGGAATTGGAGAAATTACCGGATTTGATACGAAGGACTTTAAAGTAAAGCTTGCAGCTCAGGTAAAAGATTTCCATGGGGAAGAGAAAATGGATGCAAAAGCGGCAAGGCGGATGGAATTGTTTTCCCAGTATGCAGTCGCAGCTGCAAAGGAGGCCCTGGAGGATGCCGGCCTCGATCTGACAAAAGAAGATCTGTTTCGTGCCGGTGTGATCGTGGGATCCGGAATTGGAAGCCTTTCGACCATTGAAAAGGAATACACAAAAATTCTGGATGGAAGGGCAAATCGGGTAGATCCTTTGATGGTTCCGAGAATGATTTCCAATATGGCAGCAGGAAATATTTCCATTCAACTGGGTATACGTGGAAAATGCACCAATGTTGTAACGGCATGTGCTTCCGGAACAAACTGCATCGGAGACGCATTCCGCGCCATTCAGTATGGGGATGCGGAGATCATGTTTGCCGGCGGAGCAGAAAGCTGTATTTGTCCGACAGGTATTGCAGGATTTCAGGCTCTTACGGCGCTTTCTCAGGAAACAGATCCGCTGCGGGCATCCATTCCCTTTGATGTAGACAGAAAAGGCTTTGTTCTTGGGGAAGGTGCCGGAATCCTTGTTCTGGAAGAGCTGGAGCATGCCCGGAAAAGAAGCGCAAGGATTTACGCAGAGCTGGTTGGATATGGTGCGACCGGAGATGCATTTCATATTACCTCGCCATGTGAGGATGGAAGCGGTGCAGCAAGGGCGATGGAGCTTGCTATGCAGGAGGCAGAAACAGAGCCGGATCAGATCGGATATATCAATGCACACGGAACAGGGACGCATCATAATGATCTGTTTGAAACACGGGCGATCAAACGGGCATTTGGAGAAGCAGCAAAACAGGTGGCTGTTA
Organism: Gallintestinimicrobium propionicum; assembly: GCF_025567525.1. NCBI lineage: Bacteria > Bacillati > Bacillota > Clostridia > Lachnospirales > Lachnospiraceae > Gallintestinimicrobium > Gallintestinimicrobium propionicum. The sequence continues at coordinate 7,909 of NZ_JAOQJY010000001.1, forward strand.
ATTCCACCAAATCCATGATCGGGCATTTACTTGGTGCCGCTGGTGCAGTAGAGGCAATTGTATGTGTGAAAACCTTGCAGGAGGGCTTTGTTCATCAGACTGTCGGTACGAAGGAGACGGATGCAGAATGTGACCTCGATTATACCATTGGTGCACCGAAGCAGAAAAAACTGGATTATGCAATGAGCAATTCCCTTGGCTTTGGCGGACACAATGCCACTATTTTAATGAAACGCTATGAGGAAGGAAACAGGGAGTAATAGATATGGAATTGGAACAGATCGCAGAGCTGATCGACCGGGTATCGGCATCAGAGCTTGACAGTTTTTGCCTGGAACAAAACGGTATGCGTTTAAGCCTAAAAAAGAAGCAGCCTCGTAAGCAAACAGATCCAGAAACACAAAGCACTTTGGTGCAGCTGCAAAAACAGTCGGAAAGTCCACAAGATAAGTCAAAACAGATGTCACCGGTGGAGCTTACAGGAACAGAGCTCACAAAAACAGAGCATACAAAAACGGTAGTCTCCCCGCTGGTTGGTATTTTTTATGCAGCGCCAGCAGAGGATGCCGAACCCTTTGTACAGGAAGGCGACGGGATAGAAAAGGGTCAGACCCTTGGAATTGTGGAAGCCATGAAGCTGATGAATGAGCTGGAAAGTGATTACTGCGGGACCGTGAAGCAGATTCTTGTGTCAAACGGGGAGATGGTGGAATACGGGCAGCCGCTTTTTATTGTGGAAGAACAGAACTAAAACGGATATGGAGAACCCTATGAAGCAGTTGAATATTATGCAGATCCAGGAACTGATTCCGCACAGACATCCCTTTTTGCTGATTGACGGAATTGAGGATTATGAGCCGGGAGAATATGCAGTTGGCTATAAATGTGTTACATACCGGGAAGATTTTTTTGCCGGACATTTTCCGGAGGAGCCTGTAATGCCGGGAGTGCTGATCCTGGAGGCATTGGCGCAGACAGGAGCAGTAGCGATTTTATCGCTTCCGGAAAACAAAGGGAAAATTGCATATTTTGGTGCAGTGGATAAATGCCGCTTTAAAGGAAAAGTGATTCCGGGTGACAGACTTTGTCTGGAAACACGCATTATCCGAAAAAAAGGACCGATGGGAATCGGAGAGGCAACTGCCAGTGTAGGCGGAAAGATTGTTGCAAGGGCAGAGCTGACATTTATGATAGGAGCTTGATAACAGACATGATCAGAAAGGTACTTGTTGCAAACAGAGGTGAAATTGCGGTTCGGATCATCCGGGCGTGTCGGGAGATGGAAATTGAGACGGTTGCTGTGTACTCCGAAGCAGACCGGGATGCATTGCATGCAAAGCTGGCGGATGAGGCTGTTTGCATTGGACCTGCGCGTCCGACAGATAGCTATCTGGCAATGGAACAGATTCTGAGCGCCGCTGTTGTAACAGGGGCGGATGCGATTCATCCGGGATTTGGATTTCTGTCAGAGAACAGCCGGTTTGCAGAGCTGTGTGAAAAATGTGGGATTATTTTTATCGGTCCTCCTGCAGAGGTGATCGCACGAATGGGGAATAAGCAGGAAGCCAGAAATACGATGCAGAAAGCAGGAATCCCGATTATTCCGGGCAGCAGGGATGCTGTTTATGGGGAAGAAGATGGACTGGAGCAGGCAAAAGCGATCGGATATCCTGTCATGATCAAGGCTGCCCTTGGAGGCGGCGGAAAGGGTATGCGTGTGGCACAAAGCCCGGAGGAGTTCAGAAAAAATTTCCGGATAGCACAGACAGAAGCAAAACAATCCTTTGGAGATGGAGCAATGTATTTGGAGCATTTTCTGACCGGACCAAAGCATGTGGAGGTACAGATTCTGGCAGATTGTGCAGGAAATACGATCTATCTGGGAGAACGGGACTGTTCTATGCAGCGACGGCATCAGAAGGTGCTGGAGGAAGCACCCTGTGCAAGCATTTCCCAAAGTCAGCGTCAAAAAATGGGGGAATGTGCTGTGGACGCGGCAAAGGCAGCTGGATATGTGAACGCAGGTACGATAGAGTTTTTACTGGAGCCGGATGGAAATTTTTATTTTATGGAAATGAATACCAGAATTCAGGTAGAGCATCCGGTTACGGAATGGGTTACGGGTGTGGATCTGATCAAGGAACAGATTCGAATTGCGGATGGACAGCTGCTTTTACTGCGGCAGCAAGATGTGTCTGTAAATGGTCATTCCATAGAAGTCAGAATAAACGCTCAAAATCCGGACGCAGGATTTGCACCATGCCCGGGAACGGTTACGGGGCTGCATTTGCCGGGAGGAAAGGGTGTCCGTGTTGACTCTGCCATTTACAGTGGCTATACGATTCCGCCGTTTTATGATGCAATGATCGCAAAGATCAGTGTCTGGGCGAAAAGCCGCCGGGAGGCAATTGAAAAGCTTCACAGTGCCCTGGGAGAAGTGATCATAGAGGGCGTAGATACAAATGTAGATTTTTTGTATGAGCTTCTGGAGAATGAAGAGTTCCGGCAGGGAAAAACGGACATTGAATTTCTGGAACGCAGGAATGGAGAAAGCAAGTGAATCTGGATCATGTTTTTAAAAAAACAAAAAAGCCTCTTAAAAAAAGAGAAAGCACCACAACTGTTCCGGATGGCTTATTATGCCGCTGCAGCAGATGCAAAAAACCGATCCTCGTACAGGAAGTGCGGGATGCATACTATATTTGTCCAAAGTGCGGAGGTTATTTTAAGGTACGTGCTTATGAGAGGATCCGCCGAGTGGCAGATGAGGGAACCTTTCTGGAATCAGACAGAGATCTGGTCGGAGAAAATCCGTTGGGGTTTGAGGGATATGAAGAAAAGTTGGCAGCGGAAAGGCTGAAGACCAGAATGAAGGAAGCCATCGTTACGGGAACCGGTTCCATAGATGGTATATCGGCAGCGATTGGCGTAATGGACAGCCGTTTCATGATGGCGAGCATGGGATGGGCTGTCGGGGAAAAGCTGACTCGTTTGATCGAGAAAGCAACGACGGAAAATTTACCGTTAATTCTGTTTACCTGCTCCGGCGGCGCGCGTATGCAGGAAGGAATTCATTCTTTAATGCAGATGGCAAAGGTATCTGCTGCAATGGCAAAGCACCGCGCGGCAGGTCTTTTGTCTGTTTGTGTATTGACAGATCCGACTACTGGCGGTGTGACAGCGAGCTTTGCGATGGAAGGAGATGTGATACTGGCAGAACCCAATGCGCTGATCGGGTTTGCCGGACCTCGGGTAATTGAACAGACGATCGGACAACGTTTGCCCAAGGGCTTTCAACGCTCTGAATTTTTAATGGAGCACGGATTCGTAGATCGGATCATAGAACGTTCCGAATTAAAAAAGGTACTGGCGGATCTTTGCAGAATGCATGACCGGGAATGCTGCAAAAAGGCGCTTTGTCAGCTGTTGGATACAAAAGTGCAGGAAGGTGCAAAAAAGAACCCGGCAGCCCGTCTGGTCCTGGAGCAAAAAGAATCGGAATCGGCATGGGAGCATGTGCTTGCTGCACGACGGGCGGACAGACCTGTGGGCAGTGATTATATCCGGGCACTTTTTTCTGAATTTTATGAATTTCATGGGGACAGGAGGTTTGGAGATGATCCGGCGCTGATTGGAGGAATTGGGCTGTTTGAAGGAGTTCCGGTTACTGTGATCGCCCAGGAAAAGGGAACCTCCGCCAAAGATCGGGTAAAGCATAATTTTGGAATGTGTCAGCCGGAAGGATATCGGAAGGCTCTTCGTTTGATGAAGGAAGCGGAAAAATTTCATCGACCGGTGATTTGTTTTATAGATACCCCCGGAGCTTTTTGCGGGATTGGAGCCGAGGAGCGCGGTCAGGGATCCGCAATTGCGGAAAATCTGTTGGAGATAAGCAGATTGAAAACGCCGGTGGTATCCATCTTTATCGGGGAAGGGGGAAGCGGCGGAGCGCTGGCCCTCGCCTGTGGAGATGAAGTGTGGATGATGGAGAATGCGGTGTATTCTGTTTTATCACCGGAAGGTTTTGCAAGTATACTCTGGAAAGATAAAAAGTGTGCGCCCGAGGCTGCAGATAAAATGAAGCTGACTGCAGAGGATGTTGTAAGTGCACAGGCAGCAGAGCGGATGATCAAAGAACCGGAAAAGCTGACCACACAGAATATGGGATCAGTGTTGGAACAGCTTCGGGAAGAATTAAGAAGGTTTTTAAAACAATATGCTGTGCTGGAGCCTGAAAAACTTTGTGACAGACGGTATGAAAGATTCCGGAAGCTTTGAACCCGGCATCCTCTTTAGAAGAAATTAGTACGAAGGAGAACTACCATGAAAAGCCAGGTATGGATTGGAAAAAAAAGATTGAAAAAACCGCTGATTCAGGGAGGAATGGGAATTGGAGTCAGCCTGTCCGGACTGGCGGGGGCGGTGGCGAAGGAAGGGGGAGTTGGAACCATTTCGGCCGCGCAGATCGGCTTTTTACAGCCTGAATTTGAACAAAACCCGGTTTTGGCAAATCTGAAGGCAATGGAGGAAGAACTGCAAAAGGCGAGAAAGATTGCACCGGATGGCATCCTCGGGTTTAATATCATGGTGGCAATGAATCATTATGAGACCTATGTAAGAAAGGCCGTTGAGACCGGCGCAGATTTTATTGTGTCCGGCGCCGGGCTGCCGCTGGAGCTTCCGGCAATGGTTTCGGATACCGACATTGCAATTGCACCGATCGTCTCCGGTGCCCGTGCGACGGCACTGATCTTGAAATACTGGGAGAAAAAATATCATCGATATCCGGATTTTATAGTGATCGAAGGTCCGGAGGCTGGCGGACATCTTGGATTTTCCAGAAAACAGCTGGAAGAGAAAATGGATTATGATATGGAAATCTCTGAAATACTGAAACTGGTACGAGTCTATGAAAAGAAGGCGGAAAGGAAAATACCCGTTGCAGTCGGCGGCGGGATCTGTGATAAGGCGCGGGCAGAGCATGAGTTTATGCTTGGAGCGGATCTGATTCAGGTTGCAAGCAGGTTTATTACAACCAAAGAATGCGACGCAGACAGTGCATATAAAGATGCGTATTTGAAGGCACAAAAAGAGGATATTGTACTGGTGTCAAGTCCGGTTGGAATGCCGGGGCGCGCAATCAGAAATCCTTTTCTGGAACATGTAGAGAAGGGGGAGGTCCAAAGACCGCAAAAATGCTTTGGCTGTCTAAAGCACTGTAATCCGGCGGAAATACCCTATTGTATTACAGAAGCGTTGATCCATGCCGTAAAGGGAGATACAGAAAATGGCTTGCTTTTTTGCGGAGCGCAGGGTTTTTTGGCAAATCAGATAGAGACAGTACAGGATGTTATGGAAGATTTACTGGGAGGATTGTAAATAAACCGAAAGCTGTGCTATGATGCTACAATGCAGGGCAAAGGAGAAGGATATGGCGGAATTATTTGGGAAAAAATATACAAACAGAACCCGTTTTACGCGGATGTGCATCGGAGAAGCCGTTTTTTCCCTGATGGATAAAAAATCATATGAAGAGATCCGGGTATCCGATATTGTAAAACGTGCCGGTGTTTCCCGAATGACGTTTTATCATTATTATGAACAAAAAGAAGATGCGCTTGCAGATTACTTTCATGAGATTGTAAACGGGTATGTCTGGGAACGCAGCGAGATCCTAAAAAAAGGCGGAAAATTTCATGATCCAGGGAGTATAGAACATGCACTGAAGTATTTTGATCAGTATGCAGCCTTTATCCTGAAGCTTGTAGATGCGCATTTGTATCATATCATATTGGAAGCTATGAACTCTTTTATGATGGAACGGATTCAACCGGTTTATAAGATCCAGCCCTACGAGCTGTATTTTTATGGCGGTGCGTTGATGAATGTGTTTGTTATGTGGGAAAAAAACGGAAAACAGGAAACTCCGGAGGCCATTGCAAAAACGCTGGCGTCCGGAGCTGTTTTTACCGCAGATACGTTTCCAGCTTCGTGTGACGGTAATAGGTAAACAGACAGATACTGCACAACACCCAGCCCAGCGGATAGCCGAGCGCAACGGCGATGACAGAGTCTGTAAATTGTGTGATCGTGTAAAGATAAATCTGTCGGAACACGATAAAGCAGCTCATCATGATGACCATGGGGGCTTTCGTATTGCCGATACCGCGCAGCGTACCTGCGTGTACCTGATTGATGCAAAGGGCGAGGTAAAACGGCATTTCCAGACGGATGAAAAGTGTGCCGTAGTCTAAAACCTCCGGCGTGCGGTTGAACATGGAGACGAGAGGACGGGCAAAAATCAAGACAGGAATCGTAATGAGGATCGCGACGGCAAAGCAGAGCAGTGTGCCGACCTTAGTGCTTTGCCGGACACGGTCTATTTTGCGTGCACCAAGGTTCTGACCGACAAAGGTGGTCACGCCAAGGGAAAGACTCTGGATCGGAAGTACGCAGAATTTGTCAATTTTTCCATAGGAAGACCAGCCTGCCATAGCAGCAGAACCAAAACGATTGATGTATGCCTGTACAAAAACATTGGAAAAGGAAGTGACTGCCATCTGAATTGCGGCGGGAAGTCCGAGAAAGAAAATCTTTTTCGTCATGTTCGGATCCAGACGGACCTTACTCCAAATGATGCGGTAACAGGCTTTTTCGCGGGTCAGGACAAAGAGTGTCAGGAGGGCAGAAATTCCCTGGGAAAGGATCGTTGCCCAGGCAGCACCCGCGATACCGAACCGCAAAACTGCGACGAATAAAAGATCCAGCAGCGTGTTCAAAACCGCACAGAAAATCAGAAAATAGAGCGGACGTCTGGAATCTCCGACCGCGCGAAGAATGCCGGCACCCATGTTATAGAACAAAAGTCCGGTGACACCGATAAAGTAAATGCGAAGATAGGTTGCAGCCTCAGGAAAGACATCATCCGGAGTGCCCATGAGGCGCAGCAGGGATGGAACAAGCAAAAGGGCGAGCACCGTGCAGAGAATGCTCATGCAAAGTGTCAGCGCGATGGTTGTCTGGACGGCGATGGAAACCTTTTCTTCTTTTTTGCCGCCGTAATATTGGGAAATGATGACGCCTGCACCGGTTGACATGCCGGAAAAAAAACCAATAAAGGTATTGATAACGCTATCCGTGGAGCCGACTGCGGCGAGTGCTTCTTTTCCAACGAAATTACCGACGACGATGCTGTCTACCGTATTGTAAAGCTGCTGAAACAGGTTGCCGGCCATCAGCGGAAGTGCAAATAATAAAAGGCACCGCCAGATCGGTCCCTCTGTCATCAGAACTGCTTTTTGCTTGTGTTGTCTCTTTTCCATAACTTCTGTCTCTCCCCTAAAATAATGTCAGTACCTTAATCTTAATCGAAAAAGTTCAGGTACACAATTGGCAGAGTGGATATAATTTTTTGGACAGATTGGGGAAATTGACGGGAAAATTTACTTGTAAAGAATAAGGAGTGATTTTATAATATAGAATGAAATTTCTTGTTGAAAAGCAGAGGTCAAGGAGTGAATCGAATGGAAGAAAAAAAGGAAAAAGGGAATTTTTGGCTGACAGTAGCAACCTTTATTGTCAACAAAAGAAAAGCTTTTCTGGTATTGTTTGCCATTGCGTGTATTTACTGTGCAGCATGCATGAATAAAGTATCGGTAAATCAGGATATTACAAAATATCTGCCGGCAGACAGTGAGACGAGAATTGGTCTGACCCTGATGGATGAACAGTTTATGACATATGGCAGTGCCAGGATCATGGTGTCGAATATTACCTGGCAGGACGCAGATGCGCTGGTGGAAAAGCTGGAGGCGGTAGAGGGTGTGAAGGAAGTTGCCTTTGATGATTCTGCGGATCATTACAATGGAACGAACGCCCTGTTTGATGTGACCTTTGACGGCGCAGAAGACGATGAGATCAGCAAGGATGCCAAGCAGGCGGTAAAGGAGCTGCTTTCGGATTATGATACCTATATATCTACCTCAGTCGGCTCTGAAGAAGAACAGACAGAATCCCTGAATAATGACATGAATCTGATTCTGGTTCTTGCAGTTGTGATTATTGTAGTAGTACTGCTGATTTCCACGAAGGCATATATGGAAATCCCGGTACTGTTGATTACGTTTGGTGTGGCTGCACTCCTGAATAAGGGAACAAACTACCTGATGGGAACGATTTCCAGCGTAACGGATTCGATTTCTGTCGTTCTGCAGCTGGCGCTGGCAATTGACTATGCGATTATTTTCTGTGATCGTTTTATGGAAGAGCATGAGACGATGGATGCGGAATCTGCGATCAAGGTTGCGCTGTCAAAGGCAATACCGGAGATCAGTTCTTCTTCCCTGACGACCATCTCCGGCATGGTGGCGATGATGTTCATGCATTTTCGTCTGGGCTATGACATGGGTATCGTACTGGTAAAGGCAATTATTTTCAGTTTGATCTCCGTATTCTTCCTGATGCCTGCGATTCTGATGATCTTTGCAAAGGGAATTGACAACACGCATCACAAGAGCTTTGTTCCGAATATTTCGTTTGCAGGTAAATGGGCGAACCTGACAAGATTTATCGTTCCGCCTGTATTTGTGATACTGCTTTGCTTTGCAGCATGGATGGCAAATAACTGCAGTTATCTGTATGATGTCAATTCCGTTCCGGCCGCAAGGGAAAGTGAGACGAGAATTGCCAGGCATAAAATTGAGGACGAGTTTGGCGTTTCGAATCAGATTGCAATTCTGGTGCCGAAGGGCGATTATGAATCCGAGAAAAAGGTTCTGAAGGAATTTGAAACGCTCGATTATGTCAACACCGTGACAGGGCTTGCAAACGTTTCGATCAACGATGATTATGTCCTGACGGATAAAATCGCGCCTCGTGCATTTTCTGAATTGACAGATCTGGATATTGAGATCGTACGGGTTTTGTATATGGCATATGCCTATGAACAGGGACAGAACGGTCCGATTTTTACAGGCATCGACGAGTACAAAGTGCCGATTATAGATATGTTTTTATTCCTGTATGATCAGTATGAGGAAGGCTACGTCACATTGGATGCGGATATGGATGAAAAGCTGACGGACCTTTATAATACGCTGCATGATGCACAGCTGCAGCTGCAGGGAGAGGATTATTCCAGACTGGTTCTGACTGTCAGTGTGCCGACGGAAGGGGACGAAGCGTATACGGCAATGGATGACATCCGCAATATTTGCGCGAAGTATTATAATAAATCAGACGTGATACTGGTTGGTGACTGCACAAGCAATCATGACCTGATGTCTTCGTTTGCAACAGATAATATTATTATCAGTGTACTGACAGCGTTGTTTGTTATGATTATTCTGCTGTTTACATTCCAGTCCGCCGGACTCCCGATTTTGCTGGTATTGACCATTCAGGGAAGTATCTGGATCAATTTCTCTGTGCCTACGCTGACAGGAGGAAGTGTATTTTTCATTGCGTACCTGATTGTATCCGCAATCCAGATGGGTGCGACGATCGACTATGCGATCGTTATATCCAGTCGTTATATGGTATTGAAAAAACAGATGCCGATTCATGAGGCAATTATTGAAACAATCAATCAGGCATTTCCGACAATCTTTACCTCTGGTACGATTCTGACCGGAGCAGGTTTTCTGATCGGACAGATCGCATCGGATGCGACAGTTGCTTCAATCGGTATTGCACTGGGAAGAGGAACCTTGATTTCCATTATACTGGTACTGTTTGTCCTGCCGCAGATTCTGCTGCTGGGCGATATCATTATCGAAAAGACTGCTTTGACAATTAATCTGCCCCAGGCGACCAGAAGAGATGTTTCCGGACGGATGATTGTAAATGGCCGTGTCAAGGGTTATATACAGGGTGAAATCGACGCGGAGATCAAGGGAAGCTTTAGCGGTTCCATGCAGGCTTCTTTTGAATCCAGACTGCCGATTGGCGGAAAAGAGACAGAGCTTGTAATGGAACAGGAAGGATTGACACAGCCGGATGATGCAGCAAAACCGGACACAGCAGCACAGCCGGACGACGTGTCACAACCGAACACAGCAGCACAGCCGGGCGAACAGGATGCGAAAAAGGAGGACAGCGATGAAGAACAGAACGAACAGCTGTAAAAAATGGCTGGCGGTGTTATTGAGCGTTTCCATGCTGCCAACAGCGATTTTACAGAACGGTTCTATGGCGTATGCGGAGGAAAAGAAGCAGGAAGAGGCAGTTACCGCAGAAGAAGCGCTGGAAGACCGGGAAGCCGATATCGTCGTAGAAGAGATTTCGATTTCCAATAAAGAAGAGTTTTTAAAATATGTTCAGAAGTGCCAGGACGATTATTACAGCTATGGCAGGATTTTCAACTTACAGAACGATATCGACCTGTCCGGCAGCTCGTTTGATGGCATTCCGTATTTTGCGGGAACCTTCAACGGAAACGGGCATACGGTAAGCGGACTGAAGATTTCCAGGGAGGGCTCTGATTACGGATTCTTCCGTTATGTCGGCAAAACCGGCAGGGTAAAGGATTTGAACGTTTCCGGCAGTGTGAAGGTGACTGGCAGCGCAGAAAATGTCGGTGGAGTCGTCGGAACGAACTACGGCATTTTGGAAAACTGCAGTTTTGAAGGAATTGTGACCGGCAACACAAACGTCGGCGGCATTGTCGGGGAAAACAGGGCGGACGGCATCGTGCTGACCTGTTATAATAAAGGCACGATTGTCGGCACGAATGAGGTCGGCGGTATCTGCGGCATGAACCGCGGTATCCTTCAGAACTGCGAAAATGAAGGAAAAATCAACGACGAGGACTTAAAGACAACGCTGGATTTAAACGGCATCGATATCGGAACGCTGAATCTGACGCAGAACGTCGTGACAAGAAATGACGCAGGCGGCATTGCCGGAAGATCGTCCGGCACGGTGGCAGGCTGCACCAACAAAGGTGAAATCGGCTATGCACATATCGGCTACAATGTCGGCGGTGTGATCGGGCGCCAGAGCGGTACGGTTATCAACTGTAAAAATATGGGTCATGTCATGGGGCGCAAGGACGTTGGCGGTATTATCGGTCAGGCGGAGCCTTACCGGGAGTCGGAATATCTTTCCGATCATCTGGAAAAGGTGAGGGACGATTTTTCAGAGATCAATCACCTGATGGGGCAGATGTCCGATGCGATGCGCAGCGTATCCTCTGACACCAGAGGCTATGTCCAGACGCTGCAGCAGCAGTATGAGGATACGATGGGCAATCTGGACAGCGAGATCAATTCCATGAAGAGCACCGTTACCGGCAATAATGCAGCGATGACGGCCTATATGGATAGCTTGAGCAGCGCACTGAATAATCTGGGCGAGATCGGAAACGATACAATTTCGAGAATGATGGAGAGCATCCGACAAAATACGGAGAATGCTGCCAATAATATCAATGGAAAGTTAAACGACATGAAGGATATATTGACAGAAAGTTCCTCCGAGAGCAGCAGCGCGTCGGAAAGTGATGGGGAAAGCGCGTCGGAAAGCAGCAGCCCGGAAGAAAGCTCTTCTCAGGAGAGCAGTTCTTTGCAGGAAAGCCCTGCAGAGAGCGAACAGCCTTCTTCCAGTGAAAACGGCGACACCCAAAACCAGTCGTCCAACAACGAAGAAGCTGCGGCAATCCCTGCAGACGACGCGGCAGAATATCTGGCAGCAGGGGACGATGAGGCAGGCGATTATGCGTGGTTTGCCAGGGACAGTGTATCCAGGGAATCTTCGGAAGAAAGCAGCTCCGGATGGGAATTGCCTTCGGAATGGCCGAGTGAACTGCCCTCCACACTTCCTTCTGAACTGCCATCGGAATCTATTTCTATCCCGAGTCAGAGTGAAGTAGAGAGCAAGGCGGACGCAATTACGGATATCCTCAAAAAAGATCCGATTAAAGTAAACCATGACGAAAAGATCGACGATAACCTAAATCAGATGAAGGGAGAGATTACGTCCGCATCTGACAATATCAAAAACCTGCAGAGTACGCTTACAGGTACGGGAGATTCCCTGACGAACACGATGAGCAATATTTCCGGGGAGCTGACCGATCAGAGCAAAGCGTCTGGCGATACGATCGACAGCATGACTGACAGTGTCGATGGAGGAATCCAGTCGATTACCAGTGATCTGGACAGGATTTTAAATACGTCCTCCAGAATTACCGATATCATCAGCGACGATGTCAACGTTCTGCTCGGAAACGGCAGTGCGATTGACGATGTTTCTGGGAAAGCACTTACAGAGCGGACGCTCGGTGTCGTTTCGGGCTGCAACAATCACGGAAAAATTGAGGGCGACATCAATGCAGGCGGTATCGCCGGAATTATGAATACGGAGTATGATGTGGATCCCGAGGTTGATATGGATCTGACAGAGCTGACCGATGTGGAGGTGCGTTCCACTACAAACGACGTGTTGATTCACTGTATCAACTACGGAACGGTAGCGGGCAAAAAGAGAAACAGCGGAGGTATTGCCGGAAGCGAAGAGCTGGGGTTGATCCATACATGCGAAAACTACGGAACGGTTCAGCTGGAATCCGGCAACGGTCTCGGTGGTATCGCAGGATATTCTGCAAGCCGGGTCAATCAGAGCTACGCCCTGTGTAATTTAAAGGGCGATAACAAAATCGGCGGCATTACCGGGGAAGGATATGATATCAGCAACTGCCTTGCGATGGTGACAATTTCCGGCAATCGCACCGAAAAGATCGGCAGCATTGCGGGTTGTATCAATGAAGACGGTACATTGGAAAACAATTATTTCGTCTCTGATCTGTGGGGTGGTGTCGATCAGATCAATTATATTGGAAAGGCGCAGCGCTGTACCTACGAAGAACTGATGCAAATGGAAACAATTCCGGCTGGCTTTACGCAGGTGACAGTGACCTTTGAACAGGATGACGAGGTGCTTGCGACGCTGCAGATTCCCTACGACGGTACGGTGACGGAAGAAGAAGTTCCGGATATTGAGCCGGATGAGGACTGCTACATCAGCTGGGACAGAAAATTCCCGCTGACCCATGTGACTGCTAACGTAACAGTGACGGCAGAGAGCAAACGTTTTACCAAGAGCCTTGCGTGGTTTTCAGCAACAAACCAGTTAAAACCGGATTTTCTGGTTGAAGGCGATTTCTATGACACGAGTGTGTTGTCTGCGGAAAGCGTGCAGGCGGATAGGATTTCGGATGGTGATCTTGCCTATGCCTATATCTGGAATATCGACAACATGCCGGAGCAAAAGGAAGAATATGTCCTGCATCTTCGGATCCCGGACGGTGCAGACAGCGCTGCGGTAAGGATTCAGACGGAAAATAAATGGGAAAAAGCGGATACAGAAGAAGACGGCAGCTATGTGACTGTATCGGTTCCTTACGGAACAGCGTTTGCGGTCTACAGCGTGCAGGATAACAGCGTGCCGATCTGGCTGATCCTTGCGCTCGCCATCGCAGCCGTTTTGGCGGCAGTCCTTATCATAAAGGCGATAAGGCGCGGCAAAAAGCGGGTGAAAAAACGGCGGGAAAAACGTAAGAAAAAGAAACAGCAACAGACGGATTCCCAGTAATACCTTGCGGATATTTTATTTTTGGACTTGTAAGAGACGAAAAGATTTACTATAATAAGACAGGTTTGCAAAAATAAGATACCCAAAGGAGCGGGAAAAATGAGAGAGTATGTTGTTACCTGCTGTTCGACAGCAGATATGAGCCGAACCTTCATGGAAACAAATGAAGTTCCCTTTGCCATGTTCCATTATCAGCTGGATGGAAAAGAATATGCAGATGACCTGTACTCGTCCATCTCGCCGGAAGTATTTTATAAAATGATCGGAGACGGCGCGCAGCCTGTGACCTCTCAGGTGAATGCAGAGGCATACTGCGCGTTGTTTGAGCCTGTTTTAAAGAGCGGAAAAGATGTGCTTCATCTGACGCTTTCCAGTGGAATTTCTGGATCCATCAACTCGGCGAATGTTGCAAAGACCCAGATGGAAGAAAAATATCCGGACCGCAGGGTGATGGTTGTGGATTCCCTTGCGGCTTCTTCTGGTTACGGTATGCTGGTGGAACAGACACTGGAAAATCAGCGTGCCGGAATGTCTCTGGAGGAAAATGCAGCATGGATCGTGGCGCATCGCAATACCCTGCATCACTGGTTTTTCTCAACAGATTTAACCAGCTATATCCGTGGCGGAAGAGTTTCCAAAACCGCAGGATTTTTCGGAAAGATGCTCAATATCTGTCCGCTGCTGAATGTGAATTCCGAGGGCAGGTTGATTCCGCGCAGCAAATACCGTGGGAAAAAACAGGTGATTCGCGAGATCGTTAAGCGGATGGAAGAGCATGCGCAGAACGGACGGGAATATTCCGGAAAGTGTTATATCAGTCAGTCAGCCTGCATGGGAGATGCAAAAGCGGTTGCACAACTGGTTGAGGAAACGTTTCCTAAACTGGACGGAAAAGTACAGATCAACAATATCGGAACTGTAATTGGCTCCCATACCGGTCCGGGTACAGTGGCTCTGTATTTCTGGGGCGATGAAAGAACGTTGTAAGAAACAACGAAGGAGGAAGAAACGTGAAAGCATATGGTGTGAACGAATTGAGAAGGATGTTCCTTGAGTTTTTCGAAAGTAAGGGACATCTGGCGATGAAGAGCTTTTCTCTGGTGCCGCATAACGACAACAGTCTGCTTTTGATCAACTCCGGCATGGCGCCGTTAAAGCCTTATTTTACAGGACAGGAGATTCCGCCCAGAAGACGTGTGACTACCTGTCAGAAATGTATCCGTACCGGTGATATCGAAAATATCGGTAAAACCGCACGTCACGGTACCTTTTTTGAAATGCTCGGAAACTTTTCTTTCGGCGACTATTTCAAGCATGAAGCGATTGCATGGAGCTGGGAGTTTTTAACACAGGTCGTTGGACTGGATCCCGACAGACTTTATCCGTCTGTTTATGAAAATGACGACGAAGCTTTTGCAATCTGGCAGAACGAGATCGGCATTGCACCGGAACGGATTTTCCGCTTTGGTAAGGAAGACAACTTTTGGGAGCATGGCTCAGGTCCATGCGGTCCCTGCTCTGAGATTTATTATGACCGCGGCGAAAAATACGGCTGCGGCAAGCCTGGATGTACCGTTGGCTGCGACTGCGACAGATATATGGAAGTATGGAATAACGTATTCTCCCAGTTTGATAATGACGGCCACGGCAACTACAGCGAATTAAAACAGAAAAACATTGATACCGGTATGGGTCTGGAACGTCTGGCAGTGGTTGTTCAGGACGTGGATTCCATTTTTGACGTAGATACCATCCGTGCGCTGCGCGACCGTGTCTGTGAGCTGTCAGGCAAGGAGTATCACAAAGAGCACGCATGGGACGTTTCCATCCGTATCATCACTGACCATATCCGTTCCGCAACGTTTATGATTTCCGACGGTATTCTGCCTTCCAATGAAGGACGCGGCTACGTTCTGCGCAGAATTATCCGTCGTGCGGCACGTCACGGAAGACTGCTCGGCATCGACGGTAAATTCCTTGCAAATCTGAGCACAACAGTAATCGAAGGCAGTAAGGACGGATATCCGGAGCTGGAAGAAAAGAAAGATTTTATTTTAAATGTCCTGACACAGGAAGAAGACAAATTCAATAAGACGATCGATCAGGGACTTGCAATTCTGACGGATCTGGAAGAAAAGATGACGGCAGAAGGAAAGACTGTAATGGATGGCGAGGATGCGTTCCGCCTGTACGATACCTACGGCTTCCCCATCGACCTGACAAAAGAAATCCTTGAGGAAAAAGGGTTCTCCATTGACGAGGACGGCTTTAATGCAGCGATGCAGAAGCAGCGTGAGATGGCGAGAAAAGCACGGAAGGCGACCAACTATATGGGCGCAGATGCGACTGTTTATGAGTCTCTTGATCCTGCAATCACCTCTTCCTTTGTTGGTTACGACAAACTGGAGGCGGTTTCCAGAATCAGCGCGCTGACCACAGAGGATGAAGTGGTGGAAGCACTGACAGATGGCGACAAGGGTACAATTATTGTAGATGCAACTCCTTTCTATGGCACAATGGGCGGTCAGGAAGGCGACAAGGGTGTGATCACCTCTGCTGACGGCAAATTTGCAGTAGAAGACACGATCCACTTAAAAGGCGGCAAAATCGGTCATGTGGGCTATGTGGTAAGCGGCATGTTCAAGCTGGATGACGAAGTAACGCTGTCTGTTGATAAGGAAAACCGCAGCGCAACCTGCAAAAACCATACAGCAACGCATCTGCTTCAGAAAGCACTGCGGGATGTACTCGGCACTCATGTAGAGCAGCAGGGTTCCCTGAATAATGCAGGACATCTGCGTTTTGACTTCAGCCATTTTTCAGCAATGACAGCAGAAGAGCTGGAACAGGTGGAAAAGGCAGTAAATGAAAAAATTGCAGAAAATATCCCGGTTGTCACCAAACTGATGACTCTGGATGAGGCAAAGAAATCCGGCGCCATGGCTTTATTTGGCGAAAAATACGGTGATACGGTTCGTGTTGTATGCGTGGACGATTACTCCAAGGAGTTCTGTGGCGGTACCCATGTTTCCAACACCGGAGAAATTCAGGCATTCAAGATCCTTTCCGAGAGCGGTGTTGCTGCAGGTGTGCGCAGAATTGAAGCGCTGACCGGACAGGGCGTATTCGATTACTACAACGATCTTGAGAAGAAGCTGGAAGAGGCTGCGAAGACCGTAAAGGCAACCCCTGCAAACCTGCAGGAGAAGCTGGAGCACCTGATGGCAGACCTTAAGAGCCTGCAGGCTGAGAATGAATCCTTAAAGAGCAAGGCTGCAAAAGAGGCGCTGGGTGACGTTATGGATCAGGTTCAGGATGTAAACGGAGTGAAGCTTCTGGCAGTCAGTGTAGCAGATGTGGATATGAACGGCCTGCGCGATCTTGGTGACCAGTTAAAGGAAAAGCTTGGAGAAGGTGTTGTTGTTCTGGCTTCCGCAAAGGATGGAAAAGTCAATCTGATCGCAATGGCAACAGATGCTGCAATGAAGCAGGGCGCCCATGCAGGTAACCTGATCAAAGGAATTGCGGCACTGGTTGGCGGTGGCGGCGGCGGCCGTCCGAACATGGCTCAGGCAGGCGGTAAGAATCCGGCAGGAATCGATGCAGCAATAGCAGAAGCAGCGAAGATTCTGGCAGGACAGATCGACAAATAAATATTTTGAAAAAACTGTTGACGAATCAGAATTTTTTGTTATAATAATTCATGTGCATGTGAGTTAATCAATTTTGTACATTATTAACCCGGTCAGTCGTGGATACGAGAGGGACTGAAGGGAGGTCAGGTGAGAGTATATGTCTAATATCATCGTTAAAGAGAATGAGACTTTAGATAGCGCTCTGCGTCGTTTCAAGAGAAGTTGCGCAAAGGCAGGTATCCAGCAGGAGATCCGCAAAAGAGAACACTACGAGAAACCCAGCGTAAAGCGTAAGAAAAAGTCTGAAGCAGCAAGAAAACGCAAATATAACTAAAGGAATGAGTCCCTGAGGGTTTCCCCCAGGGACTTTTTTTCACAATACATTCGTATTGTGAAAAAAAGTCCCTCGGATGGGATCACACTGCGGCGGAATGGAAAGATGCCGCGGATGCGACCCGCCGCAGGTGAGGAATCCTGCAAGGCAGGATTCCGTTTCGCAAATTTTCACAGTACATAGGAGGACAAATGAAATTCGGATTTGGAAAGAGAATTGCCGGTTTTGTGCTGGCGGCTGCGGTAGCGGCAGGAACGTTTCTTTCAACACCGGCGACTGCCAAGGCGGCTGCACCGCTCGCGAAGGGAATTGATGTATCCAAATATCAGGGCGCGGTAAACTGGTCCGCAGTCAAAAATGCAGGCTATAGCTTTGCGTTCATAAAGGCGGGAAGCGCAAAGAGCGGTTTAGACCCGTATTATGCGGTGAATATGGCGGGAGCGACTGCAGCTGGCATGAAGGTCGGCGTCTACATTTACTCGTATGCGACAACCGTAGAGGGCGCGATGACGGAGGCTCAGTTTGCCATTGCAGCGATGGAACCTTATTCGGTCAGCTATCCGGTCGTATATGACCTGGAGGATTCCATCCATAAAAACATGTCTCCCGATCAGCTGGCAGCGTTGACGGTGGCATTTTGCAGCACCGTACAGCAGGCAGGCTATTATCCGATGGTTTATTCCAGCAAAAACTGGATGGTCGGCAAGATCGCGGCAACCCCTTATGACAAATGGATTGCACAGTACAACACGGTATGCGAATATCCCAATCCGGCGTTCTGGCAGTATTCCAGCAGCGGTGTCGTTGCGGGCATAAACGGCAGTGTGGATGTAAACTATCAGTTCAAGGATTACTCCAACCTGATCGTTGCAAACGGCTTCGTAGACCGTGCGGGTGGCAGATATTATTATAAGAACTACAGAATGCAGTACGGCTTCATAGAGGATGGAGGTAAGCGCTACTTCATGAATGCGGACGGCACACTGTACAAAAAGGGGTGGCTTGGTGACAGCCTTAACATGATGTACATGGATACCAAGGACGGCCATATGCTGACTGATCTGGTGGAAATCGGTGGAAAGAAATATTATTTTGATTCCAATGGCCTGATGCAGAGAGGCATGATCCCGTTAAATGGCAAGATTTATCTGTTCGGAGCAGATGGTGCAATGCAGTACGGCTTTTACAGCGACCCGACCGCAGGAACCAGATACTTTAAGACGGATGGTTCTATGGCAGCCAACGAACTTCTGACAGTCGGCACAAACAAATATTATTTCAATACAAATGGCGTGATGGCGACCGGGCTGACCAATATCGGCGGCGTGACTTATCTGTTCGGAGCAGACGGCGCAATGCAGTACGGCTGGTATACGGATGCTTCCGGCATGCGTTACTTCCAGACAAACGGCGCGATGGCAGTCAATACGACACTGGCAGTAGGCGGCGTGACCTATGTGTTTGATGCAAACGGTCTGGCAACTGCAGTGCCGGTGATCAATCCTGCAACATGGGTAACGGATCCTGCGACAGGTGTGACGATTGATACAGCTACCGGAGCAGTCGTTCCGGCAGAGACCGTTGCAGCGGCAGCTGCAGCAGCGATTGCGCAGAAATAAGCGAAAAAGGAATAATCCGGGAGCAGGGACATAAAAATAGTGGTAAAACGGATGGACGGAGTGTAGGAAATGAGACAATCCTTCTGGAAAAAAGTCTTGGCAGCATGGCTGTCATTTCTGCTGATTTTTATGGCATCCCTGGTTCCGGGACTGGATGGAACAGCAGCAGAGGGGGCGGTAACGGTGTCGGCCCCTTCTGCCATTTTACTGGAAGCGCAGACCGGGACAGTGATCTTTGAAAAGGATGCAGACCGGATCTGCTCGCCTGCCAGTATTACCAAGATTATGACGCTGCTGCTGATTTTTGAAGCGCTCGGACAGGGGCAGATCCATCTGACGGATGAAGTGGTGACGAGTGAACACGCGCAGTCGATGGGCGGTTCGCAGGTGTTTCTGGAAGCAGGAGAAGTGCAGACAGTGGAAACGCTGATCAAATGTATTGCGGTTGCAAGCGGCAACGACGCGGCGGTTGCGATGGCGGAATACATCTGCGGAAGCGAAGAAGCCTTTGTTACAAAGATGAATGAAAAGGCACAATCATTGGGTATGACAAATACGCATTTTACGGACTGCTGCGGACTGACGGACGACGACAGCCACCATACAACGGCGCGGGATGTGGCGATTATGAGCCGCGAGCTGGTACAGAAATATCCAGACATCTATCAGTATACCGGAATCTGGATGGAGGATATTACCCATACGACGGCGCGGGGCAGCACGCCGTTTACACTTTCGTCCACCAACAAGCTGCTAAAGCAGTACCAGTGGGCGACGGGGCTGAAAACCGGTTCAACGGCGAAGGCGAAATATTGTCTGTCTGCAACTGCCAGAAAAGATGGGATGGACCTGATTACGGTCGTGATGACTGCACCGGATTCCAGGGCACGTTTTCTGGATGCGGCAACGCTGCTTTCTTACGGTTACAGCGTCAGCGCCCTGTACCGGGACGATAATAAAGACCAGCTTCTTCCAGTTTCCGTAAAAGGCGGACAGGAAGAAACGGTTCCGGTCGTCTATGCGTCGGAGTTTGTCTGGCTGGATACCGATGGCAACGATATTTCTATGGTTCAGAAAAAAATTTCTGTCCCAAAAGAGGCAGAGGCACCGGTCGTTGTAGGCACAAAGGCAGGCGAAGCGATTTATCGCCTGAACGGAGAGCAGATCGGTACGGTTCCCATTTTGTATGCAAGCAACGTGGAAAAAGCGTTTTACAGAGATTATGTGAAAAAAGCGGTGACAGCGTTTTTGCTGTGAGTTTTGTGGAAAGAGGCAGTAAAAGGATGCTGCAGGAGCAGATGCGGATAAAAGCCGGAAATGGCTTTACAGATTCAAAAAGAGAGGATGCCTATGTGGAAGATTCTGGTCATTTTGTTGTGTCTGACAGCACTTATACTGCTGGTTGTGATGATATGTGACAGCAATCGATTTGTGAAAGTTTCCTATCGAATTTCAGATCGGAGGCTGAAAAAAAACTGCAGAGTGGTTCTGCTTGCAGATCTGCACAACAAATCCTACGGCAAACACAATGAAAAGCTGCTCGCTGCGATAAAGTCCAGTAATCCGGATCTGATTCTGTGCGCAGGAGATCTGATTACCTCCCGGTCAGGGAAGTCAATGGAACATGCAAAGGAGCTTGTCAGGGCGATTTCTGCAGAGTATCCGTTTTATTATGCAAACGGCAATCACGAATACCGGATTTATCGGGAACCGCAAACCTATGGGAAAATGGGGGCATCCTATCGTGCGTTTTTAAAAGGAAACCATGTGCGGATTCTTGAAAACGGCAGCGTTTTGCTGCCGGAGTATGGAATCCGCATTACCGGTCTTGACTTGCCGCGAGAATATTATCAGAAGCTGGATCGCACAAAACTGGAATCGAAAACAATTTCCCGGATGGTCGGACATGCTGACCGAAATGATTTTCAGGTGTTGCTTGCCCACAATCCGGTTTTTTTTGACGCCTATGCCGGCTGGGGCGCGGATCTGACGCTTTCCGGACATATTCACGGCGGAATTGTACGGATTCCGGGTATCGGCGGGGTGATTTCCACGTCCTATCGGCTGTTCCCGAAATATGACGGCGGTTATTATGAACAGAATCAGAAAAAGATGATTGTCAGCAGAGGGCTGGGCAGCCATACAATTCCGGTACGGCTGTTCAATCCGGCGGAGCTTGTGGTCATTGATCTGGTCACAGAAGAGTAAAAAGATTCCGATTGTCTGCCTGTCGGCAGATGGAATTTTTAAAGGCACTTACTGGAGAAAAATATGGCGCTTGAGGTCAAACTGGAAGTATTTGAGGGTCCGCTGGATCTGCTTTTACATTTGATTGAAAAAAATAAAGTCGATATTTACGATATTCCGATCGTGGAAATCACGGAACAGTATCTGGATTATATCCGTCAGATGCAGACGGAAGACATGAACGTCATGAGCGAATTTTTGCTGATGGCGGCAACACTTCTGGACATCAAGTGTCGGATGTTGCTTCCCCGTGAGGTCAATGAAGAGGGCGAGGAAGAAGATCCGAGAGCAGAGCTGGTGGAAAAGCTGCTGGAATACAAGATGTATAAGTATATGTCCTTCGAGCTGCGGGACATGGAGCTGGATGCGGCGAAGAGCTTTTACAGGGAAAAGGATGTTCCAAGAGAGGTGGAGGCGTATCGTCCGCCGCTGGATTACAACGAACTGCTCAAAGATATGACGCTGGCGAAGTTACAGGAGATTTTTGAGGGAATCCTGAAACGCCAGGAGGACAAAAAAGACCCGGTGCGCAGCAATTTCGGCAGAATCGAAAAAGATGAGGTCAGCGTAGACCAAAAAGCGGTCTATGTGGAGGATTTTATCCGGACGCATAAACGGTTTTCCTTCCGGGCACTTTTGGAAAAGCAGCACAGCAAGGTCGAAGTGATCGTGACCTTTCTGGTGGTGTTGGAGCTGATGAAAACCGGAAAAATTACGGTAGAGCAGGCTTCGATCAATGATGATATGACGGTGATATCGAGGGAGGAACAAATGGCATGAAGCTGACAGAAAAGGAAGCAGCGCTGGAAGCAATTCTCTTTACGATGGGGGAAGCAGTGGAAACGAAACGACTGGCAGAAGCAATTGGCGAGACGCCTGAAAAAACGCGGGAACTGTTAGAAAAACTGCGCGCAGGCTGGGAAAAGGAGCACCGGGGGGTGAACCTGATTTCGCTCGAAGATTCCTGGCAGATGTGTACCCGGTCGGAATTTTACGATTATCTGATCCGCATCGCCAAAGCTCCGAAGAAATATACGCTGACCGACACACTGCTGGAAACTCTTTCAATCATTGCCTACAAGCAGCCGGTGACGCGCCTTGACGTCGAGAAGATCAGAGGCGTCAATTGCGACCATGCGATCAACCGTCTGGTAGAATACGATCTGGTAGAAGAGCTGGGACGGCTGGATGCGCCAGGACGCCCGCTTTTATTCGGCACGACAGAACAGTTTTTGCGGTCGTTTGGCGTAGGCTCTCTGGAAGAGCTGCCGGAGCTGTCCGCCGTACAGGTTGAAGAATTCAAAGAGCAGGCAGAGCAGGAGGCAGTGCTGCAGCTGCAGACGTGATTCGCATATCACAGCTGTCCTGCGGCATATAATAGGAAGAAATCCCGGAAAGGGGAATAAATATGCCGATCGGGAATCGAAACTGGAAGTCTGCAGGAGCACTGACGGCACTCGTGCTGATGTTGTTTACGACTGTATCTGTACCAGAGATGACTGTGAACGCCGGAAATAGCTATGCAGCGTCCGGATCTGCCGCAGCGACCGCAGACGAACGAAAAAATGAGACAAGTTTAACCAATGAGCTGTACGCCCGTGCCGCCGTCCTGATGGACGCGGAGAACGGGCGTATTTTGTTTTCCAAAAACGGGGACGAAGTCCTGCCGATGGCGAGCACGACGAAGATCATGACCTGTGTTTTGGCACTGGAAACTGGAAATCCGGAGGACGTCCTGCCGGTTTCTTCTTATGCGGCGAGGCAGCCGAAGGTACATATGGGCGTGCAGAAGGGCGAGTATTACCGAATGGAGGATCTCCTTTACGGGCTGATGCTGGAATCCTATAACGATGCAGCAGTGGTGATCGCAGAGTATTACGGGAGTAAGGCGGCTGGGCTTTCCATGGACTGCAGCCTGCACACAGAGGAAGAAAGCAGGAAGGCAGTGCTTACCTTTGCCCGGAAAATGAATGAAAAAGCAAAGGAAATCGGCTGTGAGAACACGTTTTTTATCACGCCGAACGGACTGGACGCAGAGCTTGAAACAGACGGAACACAAAAACAGCATTCCTGTACGGCGACAGACCTCGCTGCAATCATGCGCTACTGTGCGTTTATGTCTCCCCAAAAGGAGACTTTTCTTACAATTACCAGAACGGCTTCCAGGCAGTTTTGCAGCCTGAAAAAAGCGCAGGACGGGACGTTTGAAACCGGAACCAGGACAGTCAGTGCTGCAAACCACAACGCATTTTTACAGATGATGGACGGAATGCTGTCCGGGAAAACCGGATTTACCGGAAAAGCGGGATACTGCTATGTGGGCGCGCTTACAAAAGGGAAAAAAAGTTTTACCATTGCGCTGCTGGCGTGCGGCTGGCCGAACAATCGCACATGGAAATGGCACGATGCGAGGCTGCTTTTGGAATATGGATTGGAAGCATTTGACCAAAGAAGCCTGCAGCAGCCTGACCTGCCAAAGACGCTTTTGGTGGAAAACGGACAGCTTGCGGAGGTTTCGTTAAATTGCCCCAAAAAGGAAATTCGGATGCTGCTTTCCAGAGGCGATCAGACGGATGTGCGCGTGAGCCTGCCCGGACAGTTGACGGCACCGGTCGAAGCGGGTGAACAGGTCGGGACGGTGAGCTATCTGGTAAATGGCGCGCTTTATGAGCAATTACCTGTTACAGCGGCATTTGGGGTACCGAAAATCACCTATTGTTACTGCTTGAAAAGACTTCTTGCCCTGGTGTTGTTGTAAAAACCGCTGTAAAAGAGAAGCAATTTAAAAATAAATAAGTAGAATATTTCTAAAATATATCTGGCAGACTGCACTTTTTCGTGTTATACTTCTAAAGTACGGATCTTAACTGGTCTATTATATTACCCAATATAACATGGAGGGCTGAAAAAATGAGCAATACTTCACAAGCGAGTCAAAGAATTACAGCTTTACTCGACGAAAACAGTTTCGTTGAAATCGGCGCGAAGGTAACTGCCAGAGCTACAGATTTCAATCTGAAACAGACAAAAACCCCTTCCGACGGTGTGATCACCGGCTACGGGGTGATCGATGGCAACCTTGTGTATGTGTACAGCCAGGATGCTTCTGTTTTGGGGGGAAGCGTTGGCGAGATGCACGCCAGAAAAATTGCAGGCCTTTATGACCTGGCAAGTAAGACAGGTGCGCCGGTGATCGGACTGATTGATTCCACAGGCTTACGTTTGCAGGAAGCAACGGATGCGTTAAACGGTTTCGGTGAAATCTACCGCAAACAGGCTCTGGCATCCGGCGTGATCCCGCAGATCACAGCAGTATTTGGCAGCTGCGGCGGCGGTCTGGCACTGATTCCGGGATTGACAGACTTTACCTTTATGGAAAGCAAAAAAGCAAAGCTGTTTGTAAATTCCCCGAACGCTATGGAAGGCAGCTGGACAGAGAAGGACGATACCTCTTCTGCAAAATTCCAGAGCGAGGAAGCCGGACTGGTTGATTTCGTGGGCACAGAGGAGGAAATCCTTTCCCAGATCCGCGAGCTGGTATGCATGATCCCCGGCAATAACGAAGAAAACGACGCTTACGGCGAATGCGAGGACGATTTAAACCGTGACATCGCAGATGCTGCAGGCTATAACGGAGATACCACGATTGTCCTGTCCATGCTGGCGGATGATCAGAACTTTGTAGAAGTAAAGAGCGCTTACGGCAAGGATATGGTAACTGGCTTCCTGCGCTTAAACGGCGAGACAGTCGGTGCAGTTGCAAACCGCAGCCGCATCTATGATGAAGAAGGCAAGGAAACAGCAAACTTCGGTGAAGTCCTTTCTGCGGCGGGCTGTGAAAAGGCTGCTGATTTTGTAAACTTCTGTGACGCATTCAGCATCCCGGTTCTGTCCCTGACAGATGTTGCAGGCTATGCTGCAAGCAAATGTGAAGAGAAGAAGATCGCAAAGGCTGCTGCAAAGCTGACCTATGCATTTGCAGGCGCGACCGTTCCGAAAGTAAACGTTGTAATCGGCAAGGCTTTCGGAAGCGCTTATACTGTTATGAACTCCAAGGCAATCGGCGCAGACATTACATATGCATGGCCGGATGCGAAGATCGGCACAATGGATGCGAAGCTGGCAGCTAAGATTATCTGTGACGGTCAGGATGCTGCAGCGATCGACGCATGCGCAGCAGAGTATGAAGCACTGCAGACCAGCGCAGAGAGCGCAGCACAGAGAGGCTATGTAGATCAGATCATCGAAGCAGCAGACACCAGAAAATATGTGATCGGTGCATTCGAGATGCTGTTCACCAAACGGGAGGACGGTCCTGTCAGAAAGCACGGCACAGTCTAAGAAAGGAAGCTGTTTCATATGAAAAAATTTTTGCTGCTGTTAGGTATGGTGACCTGCCTGATCGGTACAGCCGCGTGCGGCAAAGCAGACCAGGTGCAGGAAAGCCAGCTGCAGATCGATGAAGCAAGCCTGATCAATTATTCTGATCAGGTGGTAAACGCACTGAACGAGATTGTAACCGGTGGCATGCAGGATCAGTATGCAAGCGACGCGGTTATCAGCGCCGGCATTTCCAGCTGGGAATTGGCGATGTCCGATCTGGGTGCATATAATGGAGTGACAGATCATAAAGTAGAGATTGGTTCCGACGAGGCGATTGTGGAAGCGAGCGTTTCCGGTGCGGATCATAATGCGGTTGTTACCTTGATTATCAATGACCAGGGCAGCCTGTCTTCCATCACAGTAAATGTAGAGCGTTCCATGGGTGAGCTGATGTTAAATGCAGCCCTTAACACCCTGATGGGTATGGGAACGGTATTTATTATCCTGATTCTGATCAGCTTGTTAATCGGCTGCTTCAAGTTTATCCCGCAGATTCAGGAAAAGTTTTCCAAGAAGAACAAACAGCCTGCAGCTGCTCCGGCAGCGGCACCGGTTGTTGCAGCGCCTGTTGAAGAAGAGGAAGAAACCTCAGATGAAGAGCTGATCGCAGTAATCGCAGCGGCGATTGCGGCAAGCGAAGGCAGCACATCGACAGACGGATTTGTTGTAAGAAGTATCAGACGGCGCAGCGGAAGCTGGAAAAATGCCTGAGCAAAAAGCATATTACTCACAGGAGGATTGAATCATGAAGAATTATACCATTACCGTAAACGGAAACGTATATGATGTTACAGTAGAAGAAAGCGGCGCAGCACCGGTTGCAGCACCCAAGACCGCACCTAAGGCAGCTCCGAAAGCAGCGCCCAAGGCTGCTCCCAAAGCAGCAGCTCCGGCAGGTGCAGCAGGCAGCATCCGCGTAGAAGCAGGCGCAGCCGGCAAGGTATTCAAGATTGACGCTGCGGTTGGCCAGGCTGTAAAATCCGGCGATCCGGTTGTTACCATCGAAGCAATGAAGATGGAAATCCCCGTTGTAGCTCCTAAGGACGGTACTGTGGCAAGCATCAATGTAGCAGTCGGCGACGCGATCGAAGCAGGTGCATTACTGGCAACCTTAAACTGATCCGGATTGTCCGGCCCTGATTACTGACACAGGAGGTCAACGAAATGTCTTATATTACGACTACGATGGACAACCTGATTCATCAGACTGCATTTTTCAATATGACATGGGGAAATGTAGTGATGATTCTGGTGGCATGCGTGTTCCTTTACCTGGCAATCGCCAAGGAATTCGAGCCGCTGCTGCTTGTCCCGATTGCATTTGGCATGCTGCTTGTAAATATCTACCCGGATATCATGCTGAGCTTTGAGGATTCCTCAAACGGCGTAGGCGGCCTGCTGTATTATTTCTACAAACTGGATGAATGGGCAATTCTGCCGTCCCTGATCTTCATGGGTGTCGGTGCGATGACAGACTTCGGTCCGCTGATTGCAAACCCGAAGAGTTTCCTGCTGGGAGCTGCAGCACAGTTTGGTATCTTCGCTGCATACTTCGGTGCGATTGCGATGGGCTTCAATGACAAAGCTGCAGCTGCAATCTCCATCATCGGCGGTGCAGACGGCCCTACCTCTATTTTCCTTTGCGGTAAGCTGGGACAGACCCAGCTGCTTGGACCGATCGCAGTAGCGGCATATTCCTATATGTCCCTGGTGCCGATCATCCAGCCCCCGATTATGAAGCTTCTGACCACAGAAAAAGAGCGGAAGATTAAGATGGAACAGCTCCGTCCGGTTACAAAGCTGGAGCGTATCCTGTTCCCGATCATCGTTACAATCGTTGTCTGCCTGATCCTGCCTACCACAGCTCCACTGGTTGGTATGCTGATGTTAGGTAACCTGTTCAGAGAAAGCGGTGTGGTTCGTCAGCTGGCGGATACCGCATCCAACGCCCTGATGTACATCGTTGTAATTCTGCTCGGTACTTCCGTTGGCGCAACGACAAGTGCAGAAGCATTCTTAAACTGGGATACCATCAAGATCGTTGTGCTGGGTCTGATTGCATTCGCATTCGGTACCGCTGCAGGCGTTCTGTTCGGTAAACTGATGTGCAAGGTTTCACATGGAAAGGTAAATCCGCTGATCGGTTCCGCAGGCGTATCTGCTGTGCCGATGGCAGCCCGCGTATCGCAGAAGGTTGGCGCTCAGGCAGATCCTACCAACTTCCTGCTGATGCATGCGATGGGTCCGAACGTAGCCGGCGTTATCGGTACTGCAGTAGCAGCCGGTACGTTTATGGCGATCTTCGGTGTGTTCTAAAGAATATCTGATCTGAATTTCGGAACCGACCGCGCATGCTGCAGGGCAGGATGGCGGTCAGGCTCCGCCTGTTGCCGGATACAGATGCTGTCCGGTAAAATAGAACAGTATGGAGGAAATGACAATGCCTGTACAAAAACCGATTAAAATTACGGAAACTGTACTTCGTGATGCACATCAGTCGCTGATTGCGACCAGAATGCCTACCGAGTTAATGCTTCCTATCGTAGATAAAATGGATAAAGTCGGATATCATTCCGTAGAATGCTGGGGCGGCGCAACCTTTGATGCGTGCCTGCGTTTCTTAAAGGAAGATCCGTGGGATCGTCTGCGCAAGCTGCGTGACGGTTTCAAAAATACCAAACTGCAGATGCTGTTCCGTGGACAGAATATCCTCGGATATCGTCACTATGCAGATGATGTGGTAGAGTATTTCGTACAGAAATCTATCGCAAACGGTATTGATATCATCCGTATTTTCGACTGCTTAAACGACCTGCGCAACCTGGAATGCGCAGTAAAAGCCTGCAACAAGGAAAAAGGACACGCTCAGGTAGCTCTTTCCTATACGCTTGGCGATGCATACACTCTGGATTACTGGACCAATATCGCAAAAGAAATCGAAGATATGGGTGCAGATTCCATCTGTATCAAGGATATGGCAGGTCTGCTGCTTCCGTATAAAGCAACCGAACTGATCAGTGCCATGAAGGGTGCGACCAAGCTGCCGATTCAGCTGCATACCCACTATACCTCCGGCGTTGCAAGCATGACCTACTTAAAGGCTGTTGAAGCTGGCGTAGACGTTATCGACTGTGCAATGTCTCCGTTTGCACTGGGTACTTCTCAGCCTGCAACAGAGGTTATGGTTGAGACCTTCCGCGGCACACCTTATGACACCGGTTACGACCAGAACCTTCTGGCTGAAATCGCTGACTACTTCCGTCCTTACAGAGAAGAGTGCTTAAAGTCCGGTCTGATGGATCCCAAGGTTCTTGGCGTAAACATCAAGACACTGATGTATCAGGTTCCTGGCGGTATGCTTTCCAACATGGTGAGCCAGCTGAAAGAGCAGAACGCAAGCGACAAGTACGACGATGTGCTGAAGGAAATCCCGAAGGTTCGGAAAGACTTTGGTGAGCCTCCGCTGGTTACTCCTTCTTCTCAGATTGTCGGCACACAGGCAGTATTCAATGTCCTGATGGGCGAGCGCTACAAGATGGCAACCGACCAGACCAAGGATCTGCTTTCCGGCAAATATGGCCGCACTGTAAAGCCCTTCAATCCGGAAGTTCAGAAGAAGGTTATCGGCGACAGAGAAGTGATCACATGCCGTCCTGCAGACCTGATTCCGAACGAACTGGAGAAGATCGAATCCGAGATGAAGCAGTGGAAGCAGCAGGATGAAGATATCCTGACCTATGCACTGTTCCCTCAGGTTGCAACCGATTTCTTCAAATATCGTCTTGCACAGCAGGAAAAAGTGGATTTAAAGCAGGCTGACACAAAGAACGCCGCTTATCCGGTATAAGGATTCCATAAAAAGTACAAAGGGAAGCCATCTCTGGCTTCCCTTTTTGCCGTCTATTGACAGTCCGGCGTCCAGCCGCTAAAATGTTAAAAGAAGGTTTTTGCGTGTGAGAAACAAAAACCAGAGGGGCGAGAAGGAAACGAAAAGATGGAGAACAGACACGATATTATTTCCCGGATTAACGAGAAATATGCGGCGATGAGTAAAGGCCATAAGGCGATTGCGACTTATATTATGGAGCACTACGATCAGGCGGCTTTTATGACGGCGGCGAAGCTCGGCGCAGAGCTTGAAATCAGCGAATCGACCGTAGTCCGGTTTGCAGCCGGACTGGGATATGAAGGCTATCCGCAGATGCAGCAGGCGATCGCGGCATGGGTCAAGGGAAAGTTAAATACCGTGGATGGCGTTGGCGCAAAATATGCGGGCAGTACCCAGTCTGAAATTCTGACCTCTGTCTTAAACAGCGATATCGAAAAGCTGCGGCATACGATCGATCATCTCGACCCGGCAGCATTTGAAACGGCGGTGGATCTGATCCTTTCCGCAAAACGGGTTTATATTCTCGGAATCCGCAGCTGTGAGCCGTTAGCCGGTTTTTTGAGCTTTTATCTGGGGATGATCCGGGATAACGTCATTCAGATCAAGTCCACGAGCACGAGCGAGATTTTCGAGCAGATGCTCCGGATCGACGAAGAGGACTGCATCATCGGTATCAGCTTTCCGCGCTACTCCATGCGGACGTTAAAGGCGATGGAATTTGCAAACGATAGGAGCGCCAAGGTCATTACGATCACGGACAGCGTCCATTCTCCGATGAATTTATATTCTTCCTGCAACCTGCTTGCCAGAAGTGACATGGTTTCGATCGTGGATTCGCTCGTTGCGCCGCTTTCTGTCATCAATGCGCTCGTTGTGGCGCTCTGTATGAAAAGTCCGGAGCAGGTTCGCAAAAATCTGGAGCGGCTGGAAAATGCCTGGAATAATTATCAGGTTTATATGAATGATGAGATCAATTTTATCAATGAGGATTCGGTTCTGACAGAATCCTTTTTAAATCCGAAGGAGACGGAAGATTGAAAAAAAATATCGCGGTAATCGGCGGCGGGGCAGCCGGAATGATGGCGGCTTATGCGGCGGCAAAATCCGGCGCTCAGGTGACGCTTTATGAAAAAAATGAAAAACTGGGTAAGAAAATCTATATTACCGGAAAAGGGCGCTGTAATGTGACAAATGACTGCAGCAGGGACGTCTTTTTCGATCAGGTTGTAACGAATCCGAAGTTTTTATACAGCGCGTTTGAAACGTTTGATAATCAGGCGGTGATGCAGCTTTTGGAGCAGGCGGGTTGTCCGTTGAAAACGGAACGCGGCAACCGCGTGTTCCCGGTATCCGACCATTCTTCGGACGTGATCCGCGCGTTGGAGCGCCTGCTGCAGAGAGAGGGCGTGAAGGTTCATCTGCACAGCAGCGTGAAGCGGGTTCTGGAAGAGGACGGGCAAGCAGTCGGTCTGGAGCTTTCCGATGGGAAAAGGATACAGGCAGACAGCGTGATTGTGGCAACGGGCGGTCTGTCCTATCCGTCTACCGGTTCGACCGGAGATGGCTATCGGTGGGCGGAAGCAACCGGACATAAGGTTGTGGCATGCACGCCGTCATTGGTGCCGTTTGTGACGGAAGATACCTGGTGTGCAAAGCTGCAGGGACTTGCATTAAAAAACGTCAACCTGGCGCTTTACTTCGATGGAAAGGAAATCTATCAGGGCTTCGGGGAAATGCTGTTTACGCACTTTGGCGTGAGCGGACCGCTGGTGTTGTCCGCGAGCAGCTACTACAGCGCGCAGCTTGCAAAATGGACGAAAAAAAACGAAAAGAAAAAACTTTCGCGTCCGGAATGTCGGATAGAACTGAATTTAAAGCCTGCACTGACTGCAGAGCAGCTGGATAAACGGCTTTTGCGGGAATTTGACAGTCAGAAAAATAAAAATTTCGGGAATGCGATAGACGGGCTGTTCCCGGCACGCCTGATTCCGGTCATGCTGGAATTATCCGGAATCGAACCGGAAAAAAAGGTACATGAAATTACGAAACAGGAACGGCAGAAATTTGCGGCGCTGATCCGGAAGCTGCCGATGACAGTGGAGAAAACCGGGGAGTTTGCCGAAGCAATTATTACGCGCGGCGGCGTCTATGTAAAGGATGTCAACCCGTCCACGATGGAATCCAAACGCCTGCCGGGACTGTATTTTGCAGGCGAGGTGCTGGATGTGGATGCACTGACCGGCGGATTTAATTTACAGGTCGCGTGGTCGACCGGCTACCTTGCCGGGACGAGCGCGGCAGGCAGCAATAAAGGAGAATAAAATGGGATACAGCATTGCAATTGACGGACCTGCAGGAGCGGGAAAAAGTACAATCGCCAAAAAGGTGGCGGCAAAGAAAGGCTGCTGTTATGTGGACACAGGCGCGATTTACCGCGCGATGGCATATTTTTTGCTGGAAAACGGCGTAAAAGGGGAAGAAACCGACCGAATCGCAAAAAAATGTCAGGAGGCGAACATCCGGGTCGCATATGAGGCAGGCGAACAGCAGGTATTTTTAAACGGAGAAAATGTAAACAGTAAAATCCGTACCGAAGAAGTCGGACAGATGGCGTCTAAGAGCGCGGCTGTGCCGCAGGTGAGAAGCTGGCTGATCGATCTGCAGCGCGATCTGGCGGTGACGCAGGATGTGATTATGGACGGCAGAGACATTGGAACATGCGTTCTTCCGCAGGCGACAGTCAAAATTTATCTGACCGCATCGGCGGATGTACGCGCAAAGCGCCGTTATGACGAATACCGTGCAAAGGGCATGGACTGCGATTATGAAGAGATTTTAAATACCGTCAAAAAACGGGATATGCAGGATATGACGAGGGCGATCGCGCCGTTAAAGCAGGCGGACGACGCAGTGCTTCTGGATACCTCCGATCTTTCGATCGAAGAGGTTGTTGACCGGATTCTGGAAATCTGCGCGGAAAAAGGCTGCTGAGAATCAGGAGCGAGGAAGAGATTGAAAAATAAAATTTTTCAATCGCGGGATTTGTGTCTGCGCACACTTGACACAAACTCGACATGCGCAAAATGCGTGCGCAGAAATGAGGAAAAGATGGAAGTTTTGCTTGCAAAAAGCGCGGGCTTTTGCTTTGGCGTAAAGCGTGCGGTAGACCGGGTGTACGAGCTGGCGCAGACCAGCGCAAAAATATATACTTACGGTCCGATCATCCATAATGAAGAGGTGGTCGGTGACCTTGAAAAAAAAGGCGTTTCTGTAATTGAAACAAAAGAAGAGCTCAGCCAGATCAAAGAGGGCGTGATTGTGATTCGCTCCCACGGCGTAGCAAAGGAGATTTACGACCAGATCGAGCAGCAGGGGCTGGAATGCGTGGATGCGACCTGCCCGTTTGTCAAGCGAATTCATAATATCGTCGAAAAAGAGAGCGCAAACGGAAAACAGATTTTGATTATCGGCAACGCAGGACACCCGGAAGTAGAGGGGATTATGGGGTGGTCAAGTACCCCTGCGATGGTGGCGGAGTGCACCGAAGAAATCGAACAGATCCACTGTAATCCCGATCAGCCGGTCTGTATTGTGTCGCAGACGACATTTAACTACAATAAATTTCAAGAACTTGTTGAAATTTTCGGAAAAAAAGGTTATGATATTAGTGTTGTGAATACGATCTGTAACGCAACCGAGGAAAGACAGACCGAGGCAAAAGAAATCGCTGCCAAAGTTGATGCAATGATAATAATAGGTGGCAGGCACAGTTCCAATACCAGGAAACTGTACGAGATATGCAGTCGGGAGTGTGCAGATACCTATTTTATACAGACACTGGATGACTTGCATTTAGATCTACCTAAATCTGTCCGACTAGTGGGTATTACAGCCGGGGCATCTACCCCGAACAAAATTATCGAGGAGGTTCAAAATTATGTCCGAATTAACTTTTGAACAGATGCTTGATGCATCACTGAAAACAATACATGCAGGAGAGGTAGTTGAAGGTACAGTCATTGATGTGAAGCCTGAAGAAGCCGTACTGAACATCGGATGCAAATCTGACGGCATTCTGACCAGAAACGAATATTCTAATGACTCCAATCTGGATTTGACAACTGTCGTAAAACCTGGTGACACGATGGAAGTTAAGGTACTGAAAGTCAATGACGGTGAGGGACAGGTTTTGCTGACTTACAAGAGACTTGCTGCTGACAGAGGCAACAAGAGAATCGAAGAAGCCTTCAACAACCATGAAGTTCTGAAAGCAAAAGTAACACAGGTACTGGATGGCGGTCTGATTGTTGTTGTAGATGAAGTTCGTATCTTCATCCCCGCAAGTCTTGTTTCCGATACCTATGAGAAAGATCTGACGAAGTATGCAGATCAGGAGATCGAATTCGTTATCAGCGAGTACAATCCTAAGAGAAGAAGATATATCGGCGATCGCAAGCAGCTGATTGTTGCCAAGAAGGCAGAACAGCAGGCTGCATTGTTCGCAAGAATCCATGAAGGTGACGTTGTAGAAGGCGTTGTAAAGAACGTTACCGATTTCGGTGCATTCGTAGATCTGGGCGGCGCAGATGGTCTGCTTCATATCTCCGAGATGTCCTGGGGACGTATTGAGCATCCTAAGAAAGTCTTCAAGGTTGGCGAAAAACTGAAGGTCCTGATCAAAGAGATCAACGGCAGCAAGATTGCTCTGAGCCTGAAATTCGAAGATCAGAACCCTTGGAAAGATGCAGCAACCAAGTACGCAATCGGCAATGTTGTAACCGGTAAGGTTGCAAGAATGACTGATTTCGGCGCATTCGTTGAGCTGGAATCCGGCATCGATGCTCTGCTTCATGTTTCCCAGATCGCAAAAGAGCATATTGAGAAGCCCTCTGATGTTCTGCAGGTAGGCGAAGAGATTACCGCAAAGGTAGTTGACTTCAACGAAGCGGACAAGAAGATCAGCCTGAGCATCAAAGCGCTGCATGCTCCTGAGAAGAAGGAAGAGCAGGAAGACGGCGATGTAGTATCTGTTGATATCGACAAGGTAATCGCAGATCAGGACGCTGAATAATTGAAACGATAAGAAATAGAACGGGATGTGCGTAAGTTGCGTACATCCTGTTTTTTATCGTATAGGAAACTTCGTTTCCATACGATAAAAACGCTCCGCGAGGATGCGCACCCGGCGCAAGGGTAGATGGTTGCTAAAGCAACCGCGCCTCGGCGCGAGAATGTGCCAAGGCACATTCTTTTTTCTGATTCATAACAATAGAATGCACGCAGAGCGTGCATTCTATTGTTGATTGGATTTCTTACCAACCTATTTCTTTGTTTTCACCAGTGCGCGCAGCAGCCCGGACAGATACTCTTTCTGGACAGATGCGTCAGAATTTAACAAGTCGTCGGCGAGCAGGAAACACTGGCGGTCTTTATGGTTTTCCCGAAATAACGGCAGCTCGTCCGGCACAGAGAAGCAGGGAAGAAATTGTCCTTCTTTTTTTGTATAACAGGTTGCGGCTGTCGCGGGCATGCGCTGCGATTTATCGACGTAAACGGCGACGGATTTGTGAATTGCGGTATCTTCTGCAGGTAGGTAGGAATAGTTTTTATAGTCTGGATAAAAATGCTTTAAAACGCCATCATAGACCGGCAGGCGCAGCAGCACAGTCCGTTCCCTGCCTGCGAGGAAGCAGTTTTTTAAAACAGTGCCGGAGCCGTGCAGGGACAAAGAAACCGGAAGAGGGATATCTGTCTGCAGGGTAAAGACTGCATTGGTCCGCGCTTTTCCAAAAGCGTCCTCGGTATGCTCGAGAGAAAGGGTGACCGGAGAAAAGCCCTGTTCTTCGAAAAATAGCGGGATTGCCATCACGCGGTAAAGAGTGATCATTCCCTCGAGGTCTTCACGGTTGTGTAAAAGCAGGATGTCGAGAAGCTCTTTTGTAGGCTGTATGGCGTAGGAATGATACAGCTCGATCAGCTCGCCGCCGTTAAAATGGTCTTCCCGATGGATGTCGATAAACTCCTCCAGCTGCTTCTGGCGACATCCCGGCAGATGCAGGAGGTTTTTATAAGGGCTTATTTTTTTGTAGATGTCGTGCTGGACGGACGCCGGGACAAAAGAAAGCCCGAATTTTTTCGCGCGGGTCTGCAGAAACGGAACATCGAAGGTTGTTCCGTTAAAATGTACCATGACCGGAAAGGAGGCGGCAAAGGAGAAAAACTGCTGCAAAACATCCGCTTCATCATCGGGCGTCTCCGCAAAAAACTGCCGGGTTTCCCAGCCGTTTGTGGTCAGATAAGCGCAGCCGATCAGATAGACGCAGGCGCTGCGCGCGGAAAATCCGGTGGTTTCGATATCGAAAAATAAAATGTCCTGAGGGGCTTCAAAAAAAGAAGCCAGCTCTTTCGTTGTATCGGATAAAATAGGGTTTTTTAAAGTTTTCATAACCGTATGATAGCATATTTTTGAAATTTCCTGTAGTATTTTGGCTAAAAAAATAGTATGATACAAGATGGAATGTATGTATACAATGTACATGTTCAGAAACAAAAAAGAAAAGGAAGGATGATTGGCGAATGGCTAAGTTGACATTTATGGGCGGCATTCATCCCTATGATGGGAAGGATCTGTCGAAGGATAAGCCCATGAAGGCAGTTCTGCCAAAGGGTGACCTGGTATATCCGCTGTCCCAGCATATCGGTGCGCCTGCAGTGCCTGTCGTGGCAAAGGGAGACCATGTACTGACAGGACAGAAGATTGCGGAAGCCCAGGGTTTTGTATCGGCACCGATTTATGCGACGGTTTCCGGTACAGTTAAGGCGATCGAGCCACACCGCGTCGTAACCGGTGACAATGTAATGAGCATTGTGATTGAGGACGACCATTTATATGAAGAAGCAGAGTTTGTTCCTGCAGACCTGGAGACATTAAGCCGGGAGGAAATTATCGGAAGAGTGAAAGAAGCCGGCATCGTCGGCATGGGCGGCGCAGGTTTCCCGACACATGTAAAACTGAGTCCGAAAAATCCGGACAGCATTACAGATGTCATCGTAAACTGTGCGGAATGCGAACCGTACCTGACCTCTGACTACAGAAGAATGATGGAGGAGCCGGAAAAGCTGATTGCCGGTCTGAAGGTAATGTTAAAGCTGTTCCCGAACGCAAAGGGAACGCTGGCAGTAGAAGATAATAAACCGGATGCAATCGCACTGTTAAAGAAGCTGACAAAGGATGAAACGGATATTTCCGTGGCTGCCTTACATACAAAATACCCGCAGGGCTCGGAGCGCCATCTGATTTATGCGGTGACAGGACGTGCGATCAATTCCTCCATGCTTCCTGCAGATGCGGGTTGTATCGTAGACAATGTTGATACGGTTGTTGCGATCAATCAGGCTGTGCGCGAAGGGAAACCGCTGATGCACCGTATCGTAACGGTAACGGGAGATGCAGTTGCAAACCCTCAAAACTTTATTGTCCGGATTGGTACCAATTACAACGAGTTGATCGAAGAAGCGGGTGGTTTTGTACAGGAACCTGCTAAGATTATTTCCGGTGGTCCGATGATGGGCTTTGGTATTTTTGATTTAAACGTGCCGACAACCAAGACATCCTCCGCACTGCTGTGCCTGACTCATGACGATGTTGCAGATTCACAGCCGTCGGCGTGTATCAACTGCGGACGCTGTGTAGAAGTCTGTCCCGGCAGAGTTGTGCCCAAGCTCCTTGCAGACTATGCAGAACGTCATGACCTCGAAAGATTTGAAGCCTGTAACGGTCTGGAATGCTGCGAATGCGGATGCTGCAGCTATGTCTGCCCGGCAAAGCGTCCTTTGACACAGGCGATCAAATCCGCGAGAAAGATGGTTCTGGCTGAAAAAAAGAAAAAACAGCAGGAGGCGAAGAAATGAGCGATTTACGCAATGTATCCTCCAACCCCCATATCCGGGCGAAGGATACCACTTCCCGGATTATGCTGACAGTAGTTATTGCACTGCTTCTGCCCGCATTTTTTGGCATTTACAATTTTGGCTTCCGGGCACTGGTTCTGATCCTGATCAGTATCGCAACCTGTGTCCTGACCGAGTACATCTATGAAAAACTGATGAAAAAACCCATCACGATCGGCGATTTCTCAGCAGTCGTAACCGGATTGTTACTGGCATTAAACCTGCCTGTATCCGTTCCTTTCTGGATTCCAGTTGTCGGCGGCGTATTTGCAATCCTGGTGGTAAAGATGCTGTTCGGTGGACTGGGACAGAACTTCATGAACCCGGCGCTGGCAGGCAGATGCTTTCTGCTGATTTCCTTTACCTCCCTGATGACGAATTTTAACTGCGATGCCTATACCGGTGCGACGCCTCTGGCAAGTCTGAAAGCAGGAGAAAGCGTTAACGTTCTGAACATGATTCTGGGACGCACGGCTGGTACGATCGGTGAGACCTCTGTGATTGCGATCGTTTTGGGCGCCTGTGTTCTGATCGTTGCAGGTGTAATCGACCTGCGCGTACCGGGTAGCTATATCGCTTCCTTTGCCGTTTTTGTCCTGCTGTTTGCAGCCCTTAGCGGAATTGCAATTAGCCCGGCATATCTGTCCGCACAGCTGGCAGGCGGTGGTCTGATGCTCGGTGCATTCTTTATGGCGACGGACTATGTAACCCGTCCTGTCACCAAAAAAGGACAGTACATTTACGGTGTGATTCTCGGTTTCCTGACCGCGATCTTCCGTATTTTCGGCGCGAGCGCAGAGGGCGTATCCTATGCGATTATTCTGGGCAACCTTCTGGTTCCGCTGATTGAGCGTTATACGATGCCGAAAGCATTCGGAAAAGGAGGAGAGCGGTCATGAAGAGCATGCTGAAAGATGCGGGCATTCTGTTCGCAATCACCCTGGTAGCCGGATTGCTGCTGGGTTGTGTTTATCAGATAACAAAAGAGCCAATCGCACGTCAGGAGGCGCTGGCACAGGAAAATGCGTGCCGTGAGGTCTTTTCTGATGCGGAAAGCTTTGAAGCTGTGACAGATTTTACAGAAGAAGCTGCACAGACTGTGCTCAATGAGGGCGGCTACAGCGCAGCCAGTGTCAATGCCTGTCAGGAGGCAAAGGATGCGTCTGGAACAGTACTTGGTTATGTGCTGACGGTGACAACCCATGAGGGCTACGGCGGAGATATCCAGTTTACCGTTGGCGTGCGCAATGACGGCACATTAAACGGGATTTCTCTGCTGTCTATTTCCGAAACAGCAGGTCTTGGCATGCAGGCGGGAGAAGTTCTGGTTCCCCAGTTTGCAGATAAAAATGCCTATCCGTATGTATACACTAAAACCGGTTCGACAGCAGACAATGAAATTGATGCCATTTCCGGCGCTACGATCACAACCAATGCTGTGACCAATGGAGTCAACGCTGGTGTGTACTATTTCCAGACCATGCTGCAGCAAGGTGCAGGGGAAGGAGCAGCAAATGAGTAAGAAAAATACGCCTGCAGAGCGGCTTTATAACGGTATTGTTAAAGAGAACCCGACGTTTGTTTTGACGCTGGGTATGTGTCCGACCCTGGCAGTTACGACCAGCGCAGTCAACGGTCTGGGCATGGGTCTGACTACGATGGTAGTCCTTGCACTGTGTAACCTGATCATTTCCGCACTGCGCAAGATTATTCCCGATAAGGTGAGAATTCCTGCGTTCATCGTCATCGCTGCGTCTCTGGTTACGATGATGCAGCTTCTGCTGCAGGGCTTTATTCCGTCCCTGTATGATTCGCTGGGTATTTATATTCCGCTGATTGTCGTAAACTGTATCATTCTGGGCAGAGCGGAATCCTATGCGTCCAGAAATCCGGTACTCCCTTCTTTGTTTGATGGTATCGGTATGGGACTTGGATTTTCCGTTGCGCTGACCTGTATTGGTGCAGTTCGTGAAATCCTTGGCGCAGGAGAGCTGTTCGGCTTCCGCGTGATGCCCCAATCCTATGTTCCGTTTTCGATCTTCGTTATGGCGCCCGGCGCATTCTTTGTGCTGGCATTTCTGACTGCTGCCCAGAACAAGATCAAGATAAACGGTGAGAAAAAAGGAAAAGATATGAGCAAAATCCAGTCCGGCTGCTCGGATGACTGTTTAAGCTGTGGCGTTTCCGGCTGCTGCGGTCACAGCTTTTACGGCGCTTCGGATTCGGCTGCTCAGACAAAGAAGGAGGAAGGCTGAACATGATGGAACAGATCCAGCAGTTATTGTTGATCCTGATCAGCTCTGCGCTGGTCAGCAACGTAGTATTGAGCCAGTTTCTGGGACTGTGTCCGTTTCTGGGCGTATCCAAAAAAGTAGAAACTGCAGCGGGAATGGGAACCGCCGTTATTTTTGTCATTACGCTTTCTTCCGGTGTGGCGGGAGCAATTTACAAATTTATTCTGACGCCTTTGAACATCCAGTATCTGCAGACGATCGTATTTATCCTCGTCATTGCGGCGCTGGTACAGTTCGTAGAAATGTTCCTCAAAAAATATATGAAATCGCTGTATGAGGCGCTCGGCGTTTATCTGCCGCTGATTACGACCAACTGCGCGGTGCTCGGTGTTGCGCTGACCAACGTGCAGAAGGAGTACGGCATCTTTACCGGCATGGTGAATGGCTTTGCGACGGCGCTTGGTTTCACGATTTCCATTGTCATTCTTGCGGGCATCCGTGAGAAACTGGAATACAACGATTATCCGGAATCCTTTAAGGGAATGCCGATGGTTCTCGTCACAGCAGGACTGATGGCAATCGCTTTCTGCGGATTTTCCGGACTGTTATAGGAGGCGGAGAATGGTAAGCGGTATCCTGATTGCAATGGCAGTGGTAGGAGCGGTTGGTCTGTTTATCGGCCTGTTTCTGGGCATTGCCGGAATCAAAT
The DNA here is from genome assembly GCF_025567525.1 of Gallintestinimicrobium propionicum. Classification (NCBI taxonomy): domain Bacteria; kingdom Bacillati; phylum Bacillota; class Clostridia; order Lachnospirales; family Lachnospiraceae; genus Gallintestinimicrobium; species Gallintestinimicrobium propionicum. The sequence goes on from NZ_JAOQJY010000001.1 coordinate 48,499, forward strand.
TTAAAGTAGAAGTAGATGAACGGGAAGAGGCTGTTTTGTCAGCCCTTCCGGGAAATAACTGCGGCGGCTGCGGTTATGCGGGCTGTGCAAATCTGGCGGCAGCAATTGCCAAAGGGGAAGCGCCGGTCAATGCCTGTCCGGTGGGCGGTGAGCCGGTTGGAAAAGAGATCGCAAAGATCATGGGCGTAGAAGCGGGAAAAGAGACGAAAAAGGTTGCATTTGTAGCCTGTCAGGGAACCTGCGATAAGGCGAAGACAGATTATGAGTATCATGGAATCGCCGACTGTGCGATGCTTTCCTTTGTCCCGAACGGCGGTCCGAAATCCTGTGATTATGGTTGTACCGGTTTCGGTAACTGCGTAAAGGCATGTCCCTTCGACGCAATCCATGTCGTAGACGGCGTAGCAGTTGTCGATAAGGAAGCCTGCAAGGCATGTGGAAAATGTGTCGCAGCATGTCCGAAGCACCTGATTTCGCTGGTTCCTTACGATGCAAAGTATCTGGTGGCATGCAGCTCCAAGGCAAAAGGTCCTGTGACGATGAAGGAGTGCAGCGCAGGTTGTATCGGCTGTACACTCTGTCAAAGAAACTGCCCGGTTGGCGCAGCGAAAGTGACGGACTTCCTCGCAAAGATTGATCCTGAAACCTGTAAGGGCTGCGGAATCTGCGCAGAGAAATGTCCAAAGAAAGTGATTGTGAAGCACTGATTGTTTGCGCCTGCGAAGAAGGTTTCGCCGCAGAGCGTTTGGAACGGAAAAAACCGTGTTGTATCAGTTTTGAGATTCGATACAGCGCGGTCTTTTCTCAGTGATTACGATTGCGGGAATCCTTCCGTGCGGTAAATTGTGCCGTCGCTTAAAACGAATAGTGCTTCAATATCCGGCAGGGAGTCGATCAACTCCCTGCCTTTTTCATATCCAAGTAAGAAGCAGGACGTGCTGAGGGCGTCTCCGTCCGTGGAGGAATCGGAGAGGATCGTAACGCTGCTTAGGCCTGTGTCGGCGGGATAACCGGTGTGAGGGTCTAGAATATGATGATACAGCACTCCGTTTTCCCGAAAGCAACGCTCATAATTTCCGGAAGAGACGAGGGACTGGTCTTTTAATGCGACGATATCGACCAGCTCGTTTGTTTCAGAAAACGGCTTTTTGATGCCGGTACGAAATGCTGTGCCATCCGGCTTTTGCCCGACAGCCAGGACGTTTCCACCAAGATTGATCAGGGCGCTTGTGATATTCTTTTGGAGGAAAAATGCTTTCAGGCGGTCTGCGATCGCACCCTTTGCCAGAAATCCGAGGTCAAGCTGTGCATCTGGGTCGGCGAGGGTAACCGTATTGCCGTCGATCCGGATATTGTGGTAATCGACGTGAGGGAGCAGGGCATTGATCTGGGACTGCTTTGGGACAGGACCGGCCGGGTCGCCGGAAAAGTTCCAGAGCTGGGAAATCGGCGTGATTGTCGGATCGATCAGACCGTCTGTTTTTTCAGACCAGTATAACGCTGTCTGCAGCAGAGAGGCAGTTTCAGAATCGACAGTGACAGGCTGTCCATTCGCATGGTTAATATTCCAGATATCACTGCCTTCTTTGGTGTAGCTCAACAGATTTTCATAGTGCTCGCAGAGTTCAAATGCCTCGTTCAGGACGGCTTGGGCATCGTTTCCATAGCATGTCAGGGAAATCACGGTGTCAAAATAGAAGCCGGTTTTGGAAAACGGCTGCGCAGAAGATGCGCTGCAGCCGGTCAGGGATAATGACAGGGTGAAGCACAGCAGGAGAGTGATCGGTGCGAAAAATTTTTTAAATAAAATCATAGATAGAAATCCTTTCAGGTCAAGATAAAAGTTACAGTTCACCCGCGCCATTCGCTATACAATAGATTGCTCGCTCCGCGAACATTCTATTGTCATGAATCGCATCTTTGATGCTTTCCGCTGCTTCGCAGCTCTTTTTGCTCATAAAATGGCGCTCTCTTCGTGCCCTTCTGAGTTCAGATTTTCGTGCAAGCACGGAATCTGAACTCAGAAGGGCATGAGTGAACTGTAATAGATAAAATACTGGATTGCTTTTAGCACGGATGCAATTCTAAAAATATGCGTAATTCGTTCCTATTTTGCCCCAGTATTCCTCCATCCTACCATAAAATGAAGTTTCTGTCGCAGTTTGTCTGTGAAAAAAGTGATTTTTTTCAGACTGGCTGTATAGACTTTTAGAAGGCGTACAGCCGGGAACGGGGATGGAAATGGAAAAAAACAGTACATTAAAATATGGTATATGGCTGACCGGGGCGTCCATGATGTTTGTATCTGCATGGTTTTGCGTCCGGCTGACCGGAACGGTAGGAGAAATGGGACGGTATCTGGACAGCATGGACAGCGTCGTCTGCATGGAGGAACTTTTGGATTATGAAAAAGAAGAAAACGGGCGGACCATGGAGGAAAACGATCTGGCAGAGCCGACGCTGCAGGTGAGGATGCTGGAACGGGAGGATAGCGCAGCAGCTGTTTCAGACAGCACACAGCTTTCTATCAGCAGCGCGGATTATCAGGTGCTTTTGAAAATCGTGGAGGCGGAAGCCGGATCGGAGGATTTAAACGGCAGGATTTTGGTTGCAAACGTCGTCTTAAACCGGGTAAAGAGCGAGCTGTTCCCGGATTGTGTGACAGATGTGGTGTATCAGCACAGCAACGGTGTTTATCAGTTTTCCCCGGTAAAAAACGGAACGATCGACACTGTTTCAATCAGTGAGGAAACGAAACAGGCGGTAGAGTTAGCGCTGGATGGAACGGATTTGTCAAAAGGGGCGCTGTACTTTGCTGCGCGAAATGCGGCGAATGAAAAAAATATGCGCTGGTTCGATACACATCTGGTCAGATTGTTTGCGCATGGCGGACATGAGTTCTTTGGATAAAGACAAAAAATCGGAAAAGGTATTGTCCTGTCAGAAAACCTGTGATAAAATTGAGCGAAACGGACAGAAAAAAGAAACGAAGCTGTGCAACTGCAGCAGAAACAGGAGGAAGCATGGAAGTTTTGTATAGAAGTACGAGAGGAAATGAAGAGAGCGTGTCGGCATCTAAAGCAATTCTGGAAGGTCTTGCATCGGACGGTGGTCTGTTTGTGCCCCAGGCGTTGCCTTCTTTTGATAAAACGCTGGACGAGTTTGCACAGATGGATTATCGCCAGACCGCATATGAAGTGATGAAGCTTTTGCTGACGGATTTTACAGAGGAAGAGCTTCGTTATTGCATCGACAAGGCGTACGACGGTAAGTTCGATACGGAGGCGATCGCCCCGTTGGCAGAAGTGAAAAATGCGTGGTATCTGGAACTGTTCCACGGTCCGACGATCGCGTTTAAGGATATGGCACTTTCGATTCTGCCGTACCTGATGACGACTGCAGCGAAGAAAAATCAGATCAAAAATGAAATCGTAATTCTGACGGCGACCTCCGGAGATACCGGAAAGGCGGCTCTGGCAGGTTTTGCGGATGTGCCCGGCACGAGAATTATGGTCTTTTATCCCAAGGACGGTGTTAGCCCGATTCAGGAAAAACAGATGGTCACCCAGACCGGCGCAAACACCCGCGTGATCGGTATCCACGGAAATTTCGATGATGCCCAGTCCGGCGTCAAGAAGCTGTTTGCAGATAAAGAGCTTGCAGCATGGATGGAAGAAAGAGGCTATCAGTTCTCTTCTGCAAACTCCATTAACATCGGACGTCTGGTTCCCCAGATCGTTTATTATGTTTATGCATATGCACAGCTTGTAAAAGAAGGACGTATCAAAGCAGGCGAGGAGATCAATGTTACTGTTCCGACCGGAAACTTCGGCAATATTTTGGCTGCCTATTATGCAAAAAATATGGGACTGCCGATCAAAAAGCTGATCTGTGCGTCCAATGACAATAAAGTATTATATGATTTCTTCCGTACAGGTGCTTATGACAGAAATCGTGATTTTATCCTTACAACGTCCCCGTCGATGGATATTCTGATTTCGAGCAATCTGGAACGGCTGATTTATCGGATTGCAGGAGAGGATGCTGCATGCAACGCGTCCCTGATGGCGGCGCTTGCAGGTGATGGCAAATATGAAATCACTGCAGAGATGAAAGAAAAGCTCGGTGATTTTTACGGAAATTATGCGACACAGGAGGAATGCGCGGCGCAGATCCGCAGCCTGTACGAAGATACCGACTATGTGCTCGATCCGCATACCGCGGTTGCAGCAGCGGTTTACAACAAATATAAAGAAGAAACCGGCGACACGACAAAAACTGTGATCGCATCTACTGCAAGTCCGTATAAATTCACCAGAACCGTGTTGAGTGCTATGGATGAAAAATATGCAGATATGGATGATTTTGCCCTGACGGAAGAATTGGAAAAGATCAGTGGAGTGAAGATTCCGGATGCGATCACAAAAATCCGCAACGCACCGGTGCTCCATAACATCCAGTGCGAAAAAGATGGCATGAAACAGGCAGTGATGGAGTTTTTGGAAAAACAATAGAATGCACGCTCTTCGAGCATTCTATTGTCATGAATAACAGAATGCGTGCTCTGCGAGCTTTCCAATGGCATAAATCACAAAGAGATGGATGATAGAAATGACGGAGAACCTGATGGTTCTCCGTTTTTTGTGTGCCCGGCAAAGGGGGCGGCAGCATTCTTTGCTGTCGCCCCTTGATTACACAATTGTAAAAATGTGCGGGCTGTCAACAGTGGGGAAAGCCCGTTTATCTTGATGGTTGAAACTGCATTGACGTTATGGGATCCACTGCGCGCAGTTATTTTCTTTCCGACAGCTCCACATAAGGCTGATCGGTGCAGAGCGTCTTATACGCAGGGCGGATGATCTTGCTATTGGTAGCAAGCTCTTCCATGCGGTGCGCGCTCCAGCCGACCATACGGGCGATGGCGAAGATCGGGGTGTAGAGCTCCATCGGCAGTCCGAGCATCTTGTATACAAAGCCGGAATAGAAGTCGACGTTGACGCTGACGCCCTTGTACATCTGACGTTCTTTGGCGATGACGGCAGGGGCGAGACGCTCTACGCTGTTATAAAGTTCGAATTCATCATGCAGTCCCTTTTCTTCGGAAAGGCGTTCTACGAAGCCCTTGAAGATGACAGCACGCGGGTCAGATTTGGAGTAAACCGCATGGCCGACGCCGTAGATCAGACCGGCATGGTCGAATGCGTCCTTGTTGAGCAGGCGTGCGAGGTAACGGCTGATTTCTTCATCGTCTTTCCAGTCGTGTACTTCTTCTTTCATTTCCTCGAACATCTTGACAACCTTGATATTTGCGCCGCCGTGGCGGGGACCCTTTAAGGAGCCAATTGCCGCTGCGATAACAGAATAGGTATCGGACAGGGAGGAGGTGACAACCCTCGTGGTAAAGGATGAGTTATTACCACCGCCATGCTCCATATGCAGAATCAGCGCGATATCGAGGATTTTCGCTTCCAAAGGGGTGTAACTGCTGTCAGGGCGCAGGATATGTAAAATATTTTCCGCCATGGAGAGCGTCTGGGAAGGCTGGTGGATATACAGGCTGTTGCCGTCATGATAGTGGCTGTAGGCCTGGTAGCCGTAGATGGACAGCATCGGGCAGAGGCTGATGAGCTGCAGGCACTGACGCAGGACGTTTGGCAGGGAAACATCGTCTGCACGGTCGTCGTAGGAATACAGGGTCAGAACGCTGCGGGCGAGGGTATTCATCATATCCTTACTGGGGGCTTTCATGATAATATCGCGGACAAAGCTGGTGGGCAGGCTTCGATAGGAATTGAGCAGTCGGGAAAAGGATTCCAGCTCCTCCTTGTTAGGAAGCTTGTTAAACAACAGCAGATAAGTTACCTCATCGAAGCCGAAACGGTTGTCTTTGCTAAAGCCGCGCACGAGATCTTCCACGTTGTAGCCGCGGTAAAACAGCTGCCCATGTGCGGGAACAGCTTCGCCGTTTACGATTTTGGTGGCGCGCACGTCAGAAATATTGGTGAGTCCTGCGAGGACGCCTTTGCCGTTTAAATCCCGCAGACCGCGTTTGACGTCGTACTGTGTGTAGAGCTCAGGCGCAATGGAGCCTGCCTGCTCACTCATTTTTGCAAGCGCAAGGATTTCGGATGTAATATCGGAAAAATTATTCGTAACCTGAAGTTCCATGGAAATACCGCCTTTCTGAAAATAATATATGGCTGTACCGATGCAAAAGAAAAAGGATGCTTGCTGTGCAAAGGACAGCCGGAACATACATAGAAATGAGGATATGTCTGAAAATAGACATGACAGCTGAAATTCGTCGAATACCATTGTGCTTTTGTACCGGAATTTGCTGATTTTATAGTAAATTATAGCACGAGTACAGGAACGGAAACAAGAAAAAAACAAAAAGTTTAGAATAAGTTTACAATTTTGCGAATGGCGCGTGCGAACTGTAATCGAGTGTGAAATCAATGAAAAGAGCCTTAAAAAATCTTATGACAAGTTCTTGCGCGGTATGTGCTGTTGTGATAGATTTTTGGTAGTGCCAAAATCTCCGGCACATGGAGGAAATACAAATGGTCAATCAGAAGATACAGGATCGTCTGGCAGCGCTGCGGGCGGTCATGAAGAAAAACGGCGTAGACTGGTACATGGTTCCCACAGCGGATTTTCACAATTCGGAATATGTGGACGCTTATTTTAAGGTAAGAGAATATTTATGCAACTTTTCCGGATCAAACGGAACGCTGATCGTCGGAATGGACGAAGCTGGTCTGTGGACGGATGGCAGATATTTTATCCAGGCGGAGCGGGAGCTTACAGGAACCGGAGTTACTTTATACCGGATGCTGGAGGACAACGTTCCGACGAAGGAAGAATTTTTACAGCAGAAGATGGAAAACGGTCAAACACTTGGCTTTGATGGTCGTGTCGTCGATACGAGATTTGGTTTGAAGCTGGAAAAAGACCTGGCGGACAAGCAGATTAAAATCGTGTATGGCAAAGATCTCGCAGATGAAGTCTGGACGGACAGACCGGCACTTCCGTGCCATCCGGTTCTGGTTCCGGACGAGGCGCTGTTTGGACAGAATGTTTCCGAAAAGCTGGCTGCAGTTCGTAAAGATATGGCAGCTCACGGCGCGTCCGGTCTGTTTTTGAGCAAGCTGGACGATCTGATGTGGCTGTTGAATATCCGCGGCGCGGATGTGGAATGCAATCCGGTTGCATTGTCCTATGCGTATCTGACACAGGATGAGTGCCATTTCTTTCTCCAGGATGGGGAAGTGACGGATGTGTTAAAAGCGCATGCGGCGAAGTATCACATTACCCTGCATCCGTATGAAGAGGCGGCAGAGTGGATGGAGTCCTGTGCGATCACAGGCAGCGTGATGTGCGATGAAGGCAACGTCAGCTACGCTTTTTATAAGATTTTGGAAAACCGTGCAGAAGTGGTCGATGCAGCGAATCCGACAGAGCTGTTAAAGGCGGTCAAAAATGAAACCGAGCTGGAAAATATGCAAGAGGTCTATTTAAAAGACAGCGCGGCGGTCTGCAAGTTTATTTACTGGGTCAAGAAAAATGTTGGTAAAATTCCGATGACGGAGTATTCCGCTGCGATGTATCTGGATCATCTGCGCAGTGAGATCGACGGTTATCTGGATCTTTCCTTTCCAACGATCAGCGCTTATGGGACAAATGCAGCGATGATGCATTATGAGGCGACCGAGGACAACTGCGCAGCGCTTGCGCCGGAAGGTATGCTTTTGGTGGATTCCGGCGGTCAGTATCTTGGCGGTACGACGGATGTGACGAGAACGATCGTGTTGGGGCCGGTTTCCCAGACGATCAAGGAGCATTACACAGCGGTCGCAAAGGGCATGCTGCAGCTGACAGACGCGAAATTTTTGTACGGCTGCACCGGCAGAAACCTGGATATTCTGGCACGTCAGCCCATGTGGGATCAGAACATCGACTATAAATGCGGAACCGGTCACGGCGTCGGTTATATTTTGAATGTCCATGAGGGACCCCAGGGCATCCGCTGGCGTTTCACCGGCAATCAAAAAGAAGTGCCGATCGAAGCAGGGATGGATGTGACAAATGAGCCCGGTATTTATATCGAAGGAAGCCACGGTATCCGAATTGAAAATGTGATGGTTGCCAGAAACGGCGTGAAAAACGGAGATGGACAGTTCATGTATTTCGATACGCTGACCTGGGCACCGATCGATCTGGATGCCATCGATGTTTCTGTGATGGAGAGAAAAGATATTGAGCGGTTAAACCGTTATCACGCACAGGTGCGCGAAAAAATGACGCCTTATTTGAACGAAGAAGAGGCGGCATGGCTCAAAGAAGCGACACGGGAGATTTAAGGCGGGCAGGAAACACTCAGAAGGAACAGTAGGCAGGACATTTTGAAAAAGAGGTCCTGCCTGTTTTTTATCGTATAGGAAAGTACAGTTTACAAGGGACTACACAGAGTAGGTATCTGACGGGAGGGGTTCCGCCCGTCAGATTTTCCATGTGATGTTCAAGCTGTCGCTTGTAGCGGCTATGGTGGTAATCATTAAATCCACCACCCGCCGCTTGTCGTCAAAGGATACATTCTCCCAAGTGTCGAGGTAGCCGGAAATCTGGCTGACTTGTTCCGGGCTAATGGCTTCCACCGTTAGTTCCGCTATCCTCGCCAGAAGTTCCTGCTTGCGTCCGTCCAGTTCCGCTATCTTCACATTCACATAGGAGAGCAGCACATTGTTTGCGCCCGTCAGACTGTCCACCAGCTTTTCAATCTCGCTGTCCACATGGGCAAGCTCCACTTGCAGGGCGGCAATTTTAGGGTTTGCCTTTGCCGCTTTCTTTCTGCCTGTCAGCGTCTTGTAGCTTGCCAGTTTCTTTACCATCTGCTGATAAACAACCGTTTCCAGTTCCGAAGTGATGATTTTCCCGCACCCGGCACAGCTTTTATTGTCCAGCCGTTTTGTGCAGCGGAGATATTGCTTCCTCACAGGATTGTTAATGCTCATAAGGGCATACCCGCAGTTCCCGCACTTGATTTTTCCCGCCAGCCATGTGTGGGTGGCTTTCCGGGCAGACTGGATTTTCATGTTGTTCATCAGCTTCTTACGACAGGTCAGCCAGATGTCGGAGGGGACAATGCCCTCATGGGGAGCCAGTACCAGCATTTGGTCTTTCAAGTCGTTCTTCTTGCTGGGCTTCACATCCCGCCCTTGATACAGATAGCAGCTGTTCATGCCAGTAAAATCGGCAGCGTCATTGACAATGACCGTCCCTTGACTTTTGAAAAATTCGTACACATCAAGGTCTGCCTGCACATAGACAGGATTGCGTAACATCTGCGCCAGCGTGGGCGTATCAGCTCTTTGCCATGGAACAAAATCCCCTGTTCCGCAAAGTACCGGGTAATGTCCCCGTAGGAGGTTGTGGGCTGGGCATACATCTCAAACATCAGCCGGATATTTGCTGCTTCGTCCGGGTTTACCACCAGCTTCTTTGTGTTGATACCGTCCATCTTAATCGGCTCTGTATGGAAGCCGTAAGGGGCTTTCCCGCCCATCTTGAAGCCCCGCTGACTGCGGGAGTAGTAAGCGTCCGTCACCCGCTTCTGTATCGTTTCCCGTTCAAGCTGGGCGAACACGATACAGATATTCAGCATAGCCCGCCCCATCGGGGTGGAGGTGTCAAACTTCTCCGTAGAGGACACAAACTCCACTTCGTACTTTTGGAAGAAGTCCATCATCTTCGCAAAGTCGAGAATGGAACGGCTGATGCGGTCGAGCTTGTAAACCACCACTTTCCGCACAAGGCCGCTTTCAATATCCCGCATAAGCTGTTGGAATTGTGGACGCTCCGTATTTTTCCCGGAATACCCTTTGTCCTTGTACTCTTTGCAGTTCCCGCCTTTCAATTCGTATTTGCAAAACTCAATCTGGCTTTCAATGGAAATGCTGTCCTTTTTGTCTACCGATTGTCTTGCATAGATTGCGTCTATTCGATTGTTCATATTGTCGCTCCTTTTCTTAAAAAAGAAACGGAGCTGCTGACACCTTTATTATACCGCCAGCAGCCCCGCAAATCAACGATGGCTTCGGAAAACCTTATGCCCCGGCTTCCTCACTCTGCCGTTTGTCGGCATACTTGCGGAATACCTCATAAAGCTGCTGTTTCAGCTCCCGGCGTTTTGCCGCTTCCTGCTCCGGCGTGAACACCGGGGAGAGATTTTCCAGCGTGATTTCCTTTCCTTGAAAAGTCACGACTTCGGTTTCTTTCTTGTATCTGATATGCTCCATAGTACCTCCGTATTTAATTTTCAAAGTGCAGTGCCGCCATGCTGCGGCGTGAAATGTTTTCTGTCATCAATCACCTCTCCTTTGTGTGCTGCTGCCGTTTCAGTTCTGCCAGCACCTCCGGCGGGATACGGTCTACCAGCCGCTGAATGTCTTTCAGCTCGCTTTCCAGCTTTGCCCGTTCCATCGTATCTTTCATCTTGCCTTTTTCACTGGCTTTTGCTCTGGCTTCCAACTGTTCATTTTCTGCTAAAAGGTCGTTTATTGTGACCTTGTATTTTTTGAGCTGACCAGAGAAATTCTCCATCTGCGGAAACCACTTTTTCAGCAGGGAGAGGGCTTCCTCTTTCTTCTTTCCGGCGTTGAACGGGGTAATACCGTCCAGCGTGGCTTCAATGGCTCTTGCCTGTTTGGAGAGATTGACCGCCTGCTTGAACAAACGGGTGGGGATATGCTTCCTGCCTGTCTTGCTGGCACTTTCCCCACGCTCCAAGTCGGGATATTTCTCCACCATATAGGCGTGAAAATCGTCCTGCCATTTTGTGAGGCTGGCTCTGTTCCCAATAATCTCCTTTGCACACAGGCGGTTGTCCTCTGTCAGCGGGACAAAGACCAAATGCAGGTGGGGCGTTTTCTCGTCCATGTGTACCACCGCCGACACGATATTTTCTTTCTCTACCCGCCCGATTAAGAAATCAGCCGCCCTCTGGAAAAATTCCTGTATCTCCTTTGGGGACTTCTTCTTGAAAAATTCCGGGCTGGCGGTAATCAGCGTATCCACAAACCGGGTACTGTCCTTACGGGTACGGCAGCCTGCCTGTTCAATACGGTTCTGTATAAAGTGGTAGTACCTGCCCTCTGGCTTAACGATATGGAAGTTGTACTTGCTCCGGCTGGTGTCAATGTCGGGATTGCTGGCGTACTGTTCCTTTTGCCGTTCGTGATGGGCTTCCAGCGGTCTTGCCGGATTGCCCTTGTGCTTTTCAAATCGCAAAATTGCGTGTTGTGCCATGAAACTCCTTTCCCCATTCCGTTCCTTTCCGGGACTTCTCCACAGGAAAATCCAGCAGAAAATATCTCGGATCGGAAGGGAATGGATAGAATATAAATCAATATTTTTATCTCTGTATTTCTATATACCGTCCGGTTTCCGTACTTCAAGAGAATTGATTATCGTACTTGTGGAGTGCGGTTTTCAGTCCGACCGCGTTCCATAACCGGATTTCTTGAAGTCGGTGTTTGGAACCGCTTCGTAGGATTTTGGGTAAATGCGGTTGGGTTTTCCACAGCCCTGCTTCTGAATCTCTATCAGTCCGGCGTATTGCAACTCCCGCAGGGTGTTGACCGCTTTCTGCCGCCCGCAGTGGAGCAGCTCCACTACCTCGTTGATGGGATAGTAGAGGTAAATGCGCCCATATTCGTCCGCCCAGCCGTTTTTCCGGGACAGGTCTGTCCGGCGCAGGATAAAGGCATACAGTACCTTTGCTTCGTTGGACAGGGGCGTGAATGTGGGGGCTTCAAAAAGGAAATTGGGAAGCCGGGTAAAGCTGACCGCCTTTTCCGGCTGATGGATATAAATGGTGTTTGTCATATCGTGTTTTGTGGACGGTTAGAAGCCCGTTTCCGGGGGTAGACAGTACTTTCTATTGCCTGCCCCTGTTCTGTGCTTGCAAAGCCTTGTAAATCAAGGACTTTTCAGCCCCTAACTGTCCACACAAGACCTCCTTTTCCGTTCACTTTCTGTTTTCTGCCGCCTGTGAACTACGGCGGCACAATCGAGACAGTATTTCGCCCGGTTGGACTTTGGGACAAACACTCTGCCGCAGATCGCACAGCGTTTCAGCTCCTTATCCCGGAAAATCTCCGCTTCCAGCGTTCCGATTTGCGGCAAGACCGACCAGCGGAACCACTTACAGCAGACCGAGAAAGAAATAGTCTGGGGGCAGGTGTGGGTGTCCCCATCGTCAAGGAGCATACAGTTCCCATCCTCATAACAGCAGCACTCCCGGCAGATCAGGGCGTTTGCCTGTTTCCTCTGTGCCGGTGTCATGCGGTAAAGGGAACCGTCCTGCCTGCGCTCTATGGGCGGCAGTCGTTTATATGGGTTCTCTCTCATGTGTTCCCTCCATTTTTCCTTAGCCGTTCTCCCCGAAAAGGCTTCCTGCCCCATTCCTGCGGCGTGTTCCAGCGTTGGCACGCTCCCCGGACTTCGGGACATTTTGTCCCAAAGTGGCTCGTTGCAGTGCTTCCCCTGCCGGGGTATTCCTTTTCGGACGGTCATTCATTTTTCAAGGTGCAGCTCATCGATGAACTACCCTAAGTCTACACCGAAAAGACCGCCCACCCCGTATATCCATAAGGTCGGAAATCAGCCCGGAAAACTCTCTATTTCCACGCTCTTGGAATTGTGGTAGAATAAAAAAGAAAACAGAAATTTAGAGGATATGGGTCTAATGTACTTATTTGTGGAAGTTATTTTTCATGCTGGACAACGAAGAAATTTGCCAAAAACAGGCTACCGTCCAGATGCTATCTTTAATAAACTCGGAGATTATTGGGGAATTACTTTTACTGAGCTGCAAGTTGACAAATTCGATAATCCAACTCTGGCGATAATAAAATTTACATTCCAAGATTGCCATTATAAAGAAGTCTGTTTAGGACAAAAATTTTCAATCATGGAAGGTAGCCACCAAGTCGGCGAAGGAAAAATTATTTCGATAGTCATGAACGAATAAAGTAACTGGACAAGGAGGGATTGCATGGAACTATCCATACAAGAACGATTGAAAGACCTGCGTGTGGAGCGTGGGCTGACGCTGGAACAGCTTGCGGAGGAAATCAATCTCTCCAAGTCTGCGTTGGGCAGTTATGAGGGGGACAAACTCAAAGACATCAGCCACTATGCCATTATCAAGCTGGCGAAGTTTTACGGCGTGACCGCCGATTATCTGCTGGGGCTGTCCCAAACAAAAAATCACCCAAACGCCGATCTTGCAGACCTGCGTTTGAGTAATGATATGATTGAACTATTGAAAAGCGGGCGGGTGGATAATTCCCTCTTGTGTGAGCTGGCGGCGCACCCGGACTTCCCCCGGCTCATGGCTGACCTTGAAATCTATGTGAACGGCGTGGCGGTGAAGCAGGTGCAGGCCGCAAACGCCATAGTGGATACCATGAGCGCAACGATTATGAAGCGGTACAATCCCGGCCTGACCGACCCGCAGCTACGGCAGCTTGTCACCGCCCATATTGACGATGACAGCTTTTGCCGCTATGTGATACAGCAGGACATAAACAAGATAGCCTTCGACCTGTGGGAAACACATAAGGATGATTTTTTCAGCGTCCCGGAGGATAACCCACTGGAAGATTTTTTGCAGACCGCCGAGGAAACCGCCAAAGAGGGCAGCGACCCAGAACAGGTAGCTTTGGCATTTATCTGCAAGCGGCTCAAATTGAATTTGAAGAAGCTGTCCGAAGAAGAAAAGAAGTGGCTGAAAAAGATTGCACAGAAGTCGGACTTGCTGAAAAATCCAAACCCACAGCGGGGGAGAAAATAAGAGAGCGATAAATAAGAAATCTGAAAGGAGTTATCAATATGAGTTATGATTTGATGGTTTTTGAGAGAACAAAAGCACCTACCACAAAAAAAGAATTTATGGCATGGTATGAAAAGCAAACGGAATGGGAGGAAGGACATGATTACCAAACGATTAGTGTTTCTTCTCCGGCTTTACAAAACTGGTTTCTTCACTGTTAATTATAGGATTTAGTACGCTTGCATTTGATATATTACATTTGCTATGCAAATGCCTATCAATCAGATAGTAACTAATCCCACTTGGTTCTGCTATACCGAATATATCAAGACAATCTGGATGAACGGAAATCAATAATTAGGTACAGCAAATGGGACACTCTAACGGTTTTTCTACCACCTTTCAAATTTGATATTTCAATTTCACTGCTATGCACAAAATCCAGATGGTCAAGTTAGCTATTATGACCAAGCGAATGAAAAAGCACCCTTGCGGGTGCTTTTTGTAAAAATATTCAAGTATTCTGTATATTATTCAAGGATTTGACCAGACACAATTATCTTAAAAAGGGACATATTTTAAGCATTTCTTGAAAGTTGTTAATAACTATATATGAAAAAGAAAGCCATTGTGGATAAAACTGCGGAAACTCAAGAGGCTTTGGGTCTTGTCAACCCCCATGAATCATGCTAAAATAGGCGGGTATTTAAATACCGTGCGGACAGGAACCGCAATGTGCTGAAGACTGTTCTGGAGGATGCCAAGGGCAGCCGACTGGAGGGCATCAGCTTCGGCGATGTGAAAGCCGATCTGCATTATACAGAAAGCAAAGATACCGTCTGCCTGCTTTACTACCCGGAAATCAACGAATTCCAGGGGCGGAGAACCGTGCAGGCGGTCATTGAAAGCTGGAGATAGGAAAAATACAAAAAAAGACATAAGAGGAGAGAATGTTATGACAGCAAACAGGAAGGTAACAGCCCGTTATGCGGAGATTGCCCGGTTTCTGGGCTTGCATTTTAACGAGGAATTATGTGTGGCTTATGGAGAAAAAGACGGATTTACACTGCGCGTCAGCGGTCTTGATACTGGCAGGGGTATCGAGTACGGTATGGTCTGCATATCAGTCGGTGTGGCTGAGAACGGCGTGAAGTTTGAACCGGATAAACAGTTCCGCAAGGAACATAAGGGTATCATGGGCGTGGTGCAGGAGAAGCATACGGTCCGGATGACCCTGAAGCGGTATGTCAGGGTAGAGAAAATCAAAGGCATCCTGCAGGAGTCCCTTCCGGCATTTCTGGATATGCTGAGAATGGAAGGCTTCACCAATGGATGCGAGCTCTGCGGCGAAATGAAGGAGACCGGCGCAGCTTACGTGGCAGGCAATGCGATCTGTCTCTGTGATGAGTGTTACGACAAGGCAACCCAGAATGCGGCGGCTTACACTGCCAACGAGAAGAATAAGAAGGAAAACCTGGTGGGTGGCGTCGTAGGCGCTCTCATAGGCTCCCTGCTCGGCGCAGCCAGCATCATTCTGCTGAGCCAGCTGGGCTATGTGGCGGCTATTTCCGGCGTCATCATGGCAGTCTGCGCCCTGAAGGGCTATGAGCTGCTGGGCGGCAAGCTGACGAAAAAGGGCGTCATCATCAGCGTCGTGATAATGATCGTCATGACCTACGTGGGCGACCGTGTGGACTGGGCCATCATGATTGCCAGAGAACTGGAGACTGACGTCTTCTACGGCTACCGCCTGCTGCCGCTCCTGCTTTCCGAGGAAGTCATCGACATGACCAGCTACGTGCTGGAACTGGTACTGCTATATGCCCTTCTGCTGGTGGGAGCTATCCCGACTATCCAGAACGCCATGCGCAAAGACAAGGTGGCAGGAACCATCTGTAAACTGTAAAAAGAGAGACGAGAACGGCCCGGGCTGCGAACCATGCAGCCGGGCCGTTTTGCAACAGTCGGAGTTAATGTCCGGAAACCCCGCCATCCTCGCCCCTCCCCTTGAGTTTCCGCAAAATGTAATTTAAAAATAAATAACTTCTTCTAAAGCACCAATCTGCCAGCTTTTAATGAATCAAAAACGGCAGTATTCCAGATTAGAGGCACTTTAATAAGCCCCGTCGTGAACCGGACTTTAGA
The DNA here is from genome assembly GCF_025567525.1 of Gallintestinimicrobium propionicum. Lineage (NCBI taxonomy): Bacteria > Bacillati > Bacillota > Clostridia > Lachnospirales > Lachnospiraceae > Gallintestinimicrobium > Gallintestinimicrobium propionicum. Next base: position 64,481 of record NZ_JAOQJY010000001.1, read on the forward strand.
AGACTTATTCTTTTATCTATTTAAGCGACCAGCTTAAGGCAGATCTGACGGTATGCCGGACGTTTTGTCCGAAACCAGAGCCGGACGCCTTCTTTTGCATACGATAGTATGCCACGGATGCCTTTTGCCAGTCGGTAATAGCAGAAATATACCTTTCTCTTTACAGGATCTGCTGATTTTATAATTGAAACCTTTACTGCACTTGTTTCGGATTCCATTGAAATCATTGCCAGAAATGCCATACATAAGGTGATATAAAAATTAAGTGCATTGATTGCACGAAGCTTCCGTACACGGAAGTTTTCAAATTGAAACATCTGCTTTATGGAAATGAAAGAAAAATTCCCGCCCATGAATGGGGAATATGCACCAAATGACGATGCTCTTGATGACGATGAAAATTTGGAGTTGCATATGGTTGATTACAGTATTGGATATAATGTAATTTACGCTGTGTTTTCTTGGTCGGTAGCAGACGAGGCGTATGAACTTATGCGTAGTTTAGCTCAAAAACACAAGGTTGGATTTTTTGATGTGAGTGGAGATGATGGCGATATTATTTTGCCAGATGGGATTATGATAAAATAATATGATACATACCTATTCCCATTCTCACTTACCGGGAAAATAGCAAAGCCAGCCGAGCCAGTCAACGGTCAAGATGAACGGCGTATTTCATGCGCCGCCGTTGACAGTCCTGCCCGACTTTGCTAATGGGCAATCAATGCGGGAAAGCCCTAAAACGGCTTCCCGCCCATTTCAAAATTTAGAAAAATTTGGTTATGGAGGGAGTTACAATGTGTGACTACTGTCATAATATTCAGGAATGGAAGAAATTTAACGCACCGAAAGATTATCTGGCGTGTATCGAATACATCCAACAGCTTGTGACAAATGGCGGTTTTGAACTGCTTGAGGAAGAATCCACTTGCCCGTTGAATCAGGTAGAGACCGAAGATGGATGGGCGGATGAAATTATGGTTCACATGGTACGGTGCAAACACTGTGGACAAGTCTTTACCTGTGTTGTCAACACTTATCGTGGTAGTGGTTCTTTCAAAAAGGGTAAAGGTTGACAAGTACGCTTGCTTATCAAAATGGTTCGGGACATTTTGTCCCGTAGTCCGGCGTGGGACGAGGGACGGGGGCTTTCATATCCGCCCTGTCTGCTGATGAAACCAGTCCTGCGCTTGCGGCTCAACGCCACGCAATCACAGCCCTGTTTTCCTGCCGTTTCAAATGCCCTTGCCCTCCCCGGCGGCAACGGCATTTTCGCAGCAACGCCGACAGAGCGTATAACACACTACACTTTGCAAGCAAAGTCGTGTGCCAAAGGGAAAGCCCCTTTGGAAACCCCGGACAACAAAACAGGCTGAATATCTCGCACTTCCCCGGTGCTTGATATTCAGCCTTTATTTGTTGTCAGCAGCCCCCGTTTCGTGGTCTGCGTGTAGTTCCTTGTAAACTGACCTAAACTTTGTTCCTATACGATAAAACGTTCCGCGCGGATCGCACTGCAGCGGAATGGAAGAATGTCGCTTGCGCGACCTGCCGCAGGCGGAGAATCCTGCTTCGCAGGATTCTTTTTTACCATTGCCTGCGGTATTCTCCGGGCGAAATCCCTTCGACCTTTTTAAACATACGGGAAAAATAGTTGGCATCCTTCATGCCGCACTGGATGCCGATTTTTTCAATCGAAAAATCTGTAAAGCGCAGCAGCTGTTTGGCGTGAGTAATGCGCAGGGACAGAAGGTAAGCGTTGATGGAGACGCCGAACTGTTCCCGGAAAATCCGGGTCAGGTAAAATTTGTTGATATAAAAAGTTTCCGCAAGGTCGTCGAGCCGGATTGTTTCAGGATAATGGAAATCCAGGTAATCTTTGATTTGCTGCAGGTTATATTTGCGGGAGGTCAGTTTGGCGGTGCTCCCGGGATGCCAGCTGTCCTGCATCAACAAAGAAAGCAGGGCAGTGAGCTGCTCAAAAATCTTCATATCGCGGACATAATCGGAGGAAGACGCCGTTTCACAGAGGCTGTCAAGAATTTTCTGATACGGGGCAAGGCTTTGGGGGCGAAAACAGGCAAGACCGCCGCGCTCGGTATATTTTTCATAGATTCCGGGCATGTTCGGACCATAAAAGTGCGCCCATTCAAGTGTCCAGAGCTGATTGGAGCAGCGGTGGAGGTAGCTCTTTTTACAGTCCAGAAATACACAGTCCCCGGCAGAGAGTGTGTAGTGCTTCTGGTCGTATTCGAGGGTACCGGAGCCTTCCAGGACAATAAAACACAGGTAGGAGGCGAGATTTTCCCGGTGGCTGGTGTGGGGGGACAACGCTTTTAAGCGGCCGCATTCCTGCAGATGGATGAGGTTTGTCCGGGCAAAGGTGGACGGTGTATACAAAATCCGTTCGGATTCCACGAGAGTTCCTTCAAAAAGAGCGGTATCCATAAAAAAATTCTCCTGTAGATTTTTTAATCAGAGTAGCAGCTTTTAGTATATCAAAAAAGTCAATATAATGCTAGTTCTGTGCAAGATATGCTCTTCTAAAATCGAAAAAGATCAGGTAGAATATCAACTATTATGAGAAGGATATGACATCAGAGCGATAAAATCAGGAAAGGATGAAATTTTTATGAAAAAAGCATTGATTACAGGCATTACCGGACAGGACGGCTCTTATCTGGCAGAGTTTCTGTTGGAAAAAGGCTATGAGGTGCACGGCATTACCAGACGCGCTTCCATTTCGAATACAGCAAGAATTGACCATCTGATCGCAAAGAATGCGATTACCTTACATGACGGGGATCTTTCCGATTCCTCTTCCCTGATCCGTATCATCAGCATTGTACAGCCGGATGAAATCTATAACCTGGCTGCACAGTCCCATGTACAGGTTTCTTTTGACGTACCGGAGTATTCCGGCGACGTGGACGCGATCGGCGTGCTGCGGATTCTGGAGGCAGTCCGCATTCTCGGGCTGACCAAAAAGACGAAGGTTTATCAGGCTTCCACTTCCGAGCTGTACGGCAAGGTAGAAGAGGTTCCCCAGAGAGAGACAACACCATTCCATCCCTACAGCCCCTATGCAGTTGCAAAGCAGTACGGCTTCTGGATCACCAAGGAATATAGAGAAGCTTACGACATGTTTGCAGTAAACGGTATCCTGTTTAACCATGAGTCTGAGCGTCGCGGCGAAAATTTCGTAACCCGTAAGATTACGCTGGCAGCGGGCAGAATCGCAGAGGGTCTGCAGGATCATTTGGAGCTGGGCAATCTGGATTCCAAGCGTGACTGGGGCTATGCAAAAGACTATGTAGAGTGCATGTGGATGATCTTACAGCACGATACACCCGAAGATTTTGTTATTGCAACCGGTGAGCAGCACACCGTCCGGGACTTTACCGAAAAAGCGTTTGCAGCAAACGGTATTGAACTGCGCTGGGAAGGTGAAGGTCTGAACGAAAAGGGCTATGACAAGGCAACCGGCAAGATGCTTGTCTGCGTCAACCCTGCATGGTTCCGTCCGACCGATGTAGACAACCTCTGGGGCGACCCGACAAAGGCGAAGACTGTTCTTGGCTGGAATCCGCAGAAGACCAGCTATGCAGAGCTTGTCCGCATTATGGCAGAGCATGACAGAATGCTGGCAAAACGTGAAAAGGCAGTGAAAGAAGCAGGCACGCAGGCGTAAGCCTCGGAAAAAAGCACGCATAGGTGCAAAAAAGGCGTGCATGCATGGTATATGTTATGTACGGCAGTTACATAAGGAAAGAAGGATAACATCATGATGGAAAAAGACGCCAAAATTTATGTGGCAGGACATCGCGGCATGGTTGGCTCCGCAATCGTGCGCGCACTGGAAAAAGCCGGATATCACAATATTGTAACAAGAACTCATAAGGAACTGAATCTTTGCAGACAGCAGGATGTGGAAGATTTTTTTGCAGCAGAGAAGCCGGATTATGTTTTTCTGGCAGCAGCAAAGGTCGGGGGTATCGTCGCAAACCAGGAAGCGCTGGCGGATTTCATGTATGACAACATGACGCTGGAAATGAATGTCATACATTCCGCATGGCAGAATCAGTGCAAGAAGCTGCTGTTTTTAGGCTCTTCCTGCATTTATCCGAGAATGGCTCCGCAGCCGATGCCGGAGAGTTGCCTGCTCACTTCCGAGCTGGAAAAGACGAACGAAGCCTATGCGCTTGCAAAAATTTCCGGTCTGAAATATTGCGAGTTCTTAAACCGCCAGTACGGAACGGATTATATTTCTGCAATGCCGACCAATCTTTACGGACCGAACGATAACTATCATCCGACCCACAGCCATGTACTTCCGGCGCTGATCCGCCGTTTCCATGAGGCGAAAGTTTCCGGCGCGACAGAGGTAACCTGCTGGGGAACCGGCACGCCGCTGCGCGAGTTCTTATATGTGGATGATCTTGCGGATGCCTGCGTATTTCTGATGAACAATTATTCCGGAAATGAAACCGTTAATGTCGGAACCGGAAAAGAGCTGACCATCAAGGAGCTGACGGAGCTGACCGCGAAGGTGATCGGTTACACCGGTGAGATCAAGTGGGATTCCACAAAGCCCGACGGCACACCCAGAAAACTTCTGGATGTTTCCAAATTGAAGAATCTGGGCTGGACTTACCAAACCGAGCTGGAAGATGGAATCCGTCTTGCATATGAAGATTTCTTAAACAATCCGATGCGTGCAGAGCGATAAAAAAATTCCTGTTGTATTTTCGGGATGAATTGGATATAATGAAAACAACCTGAAATGTACGAGAACTCCTGTTGTTTTGAACCTACATTTACTTTAAACGGGATTCCTATATTGCCGGGTAGATGTCAGGCCCTCATTGCGCAGGGGAAGGCAGAAGCGCCGGTTGCGGTTACCCACCTGGCCTTGGCTAGGAGTCAGAAGATGGGAGGCGGCATTTTGGGGGATACAAAAGATAAAGAGACGATCCGGAAGGGTTGTCTCTTTATCTTTTGTAAGAAAACTTCATGGGAGCGATAAAATCAAATGGAAAGACGGGAGTCGTTTCGGGAACGCAGGAAGAGACAGCAGGCGCGCAGGCGTCTTTTGGGGAAACTGGCAGCGGTTCTGATCGGTGCCGTTTTTTTGTTTGGGCTGTGCAAGAAGACGGCAGATCAGTTTTTGCTGACGGATGAAAAAAAACAGGACAGCTATATCGGGATCGAGGATGCAGGCCATATGGTCTGGCTCCTTGCAGACTGCAGGCAGGGGCAGATGACACAGGCGCTCGCAGAGACAACCGATGTCGCGCGGGATAATACCCAGGCGGCTGCAGTATCCGCGCATACTGCAGGCAGTAGGTCAACCCCCGACCAGGTGCTGGATTTGATGGAAAAATTTCAGGCGGAATCTGACGACGGCTATTTGACGTGGACCCAGGCAAAACAGTATTTTTCCTGCCTGCCGGGCAGCCGGGAGTTATTTTTAGGCGGTGCGTATACGGGGACAGAGCGGGTGGAGAAAGCGGACTGGTACGACTGGTTCGACCGGGCGAGAAGAAAGTATGATGCCGCCGGAAAGATTCAGGAGGAGACGGTTGTAGTGCTGGGCGTTTTGGAGGGGGATGAAAACAGATCGGGAGATGCACAGGAAAACACGCAAGCTGCAAAGATGCGCGAAATGGGGACTACTTTTGTTGGCAAAAAGGATGCGGCGCAGAGCCAGAAAACAGAGCTGCGCATCCTGACGCAGAACGGTGTCCGGACGGCTGCGTCGTCAACGTTTTTGACAGAATCCATGCGGTTTTGCCCAGTGCGGGCGATCGTAAGGGAGGATTGCCTGTATGCAGTTCGAAATAGATTAACGGAACCGGTCATATTAAAAAATGTCTGGATGATCGAGACGACCGGACAGAGCATACGCGGGTTCTGGAAAGACTGTGAATTTTCCGGCGCGGCGGCAGTTGAAGTAAAAACAGATTCTGCGGAGGGACAGAGGACAGAAGAGAACAGAGAATCGGATTGGAAAAGGGACAGAAAAAGTACGACGGTGGTTTCAGATACAGCACAACTTTCCGAAGCAGTCTGTGATCTGACGTTTGAAACAGGAAAGCCTGTCATTGTGTACCAAAAGCCAGTCAAGATTTCCGGACGGCTGCTCGGCGTGTCGCGAAACGGCGCAGAAATCGAAGGTCACGGGACGATTCCTTTTTCGGAGGATCTGCAGTGTTATCGGTTGTATGGGCGGCTTTCACAGATGGACATCGGAGAATTGAAAATCGGCTATGGGTTTACGGATTTTGTAGTGGAGGACGGAACGATTGAGGCAGCGCTGGCGGTGCGGGAAGAAAAGATGGAAACCATTCGCGTGCTGATTAAGACGTCTGGCTATGCAAACAGCGTACATCAGGCCGTGGAGCTTTTCGCGGACTGTGATTGTAGGATTTGGAACGTCGAGAGTGAGCTTACCACGCTCGAAAAAGGTCAGCGTCTTGTCATTACGCGGGATTCTCCGTTGTTTGATCAGACCGGACGGATTACAATCGAACCGAAAATCCTGACCGGGCATCTGATGTTATCCGGCGTAGAGCGGGCACAGGGGCAGGCAAACTACCGCGGCAGGCTCGAGCTGGTGCGCCGGGAGGATGGAATTGTTGTAATCAACGAGCTGCCGCTGGAAGAATACCTTTATGGGGTCGTGCCGGGCGAAATGCCGGCGTCTTATCCACTGGAAGCGTTAAAGAGCCAGGCGATCTGTGCCAGAACCTATGCATATGAAAGGCTGCAGCGCGCCGGATTACCGGAGTATGGGGCGCATGTGGATGACAGCACGGCGTTTCAGGTGTATCAGAATCTTGCAGAGCAGGGGCAGACGACACAGGCGGTCAAGGAGACGTCCGGACAGGTATTATTTTACGGGGAGGAGCCGGTGCAGACCTATTATTATTCCACGTCCTGCGGCTATGGCACGGATTTGTCGGTCTGGAGAGGGACCCGGGCAGAAGCATATCCGTATCTGTGTGCGCAGGCGATCGATGAAAGAAACATGGAGCTGACGAGACAGCTTGGCGGGCAGGAAAGCGTTGCTGCGATGGCACCGATTTTGCAGCAGGCGCAGCTGCTGGAGCAGTCGGATGTAATGGAAGCGTTTTTGAGGCAGAGGGACGGTGATTTTTATGAGAAAGAAGAGCCGTGGTACCGTTGGAGCTATAGGGTAGAAACTGTTGATGAAAAGGCATTCTGGGAAAGGGTATGGATACGGGCACAAGCGGATGGACAGTGTGTGTTCGTGCCTGGGGAAGCTGGAGAATGGAATGCAGTAAAGGAGCGCACGAAACTGTCTGAAAACACAGGGAAAATCCGGGAAATCCGTGTTACAAAACGCAGCAGCGGCGGCGCGGCGCAGGAGCTTTTGATCGAAAGCGAAAACGGACAGGTACGGATACAGTCAGAATACAGCATCCGGTATGTGCTGTGCGACGGAAAAACACAGGCGGTCAGACAGGATGGGAGCGCGGCAGCGGTAACATCGCTTTTACCGAGCAGCTTTTTTCAAGTCAGCACTTTTAAAACGGACGGCTTTATGATAGGATATACTTTAATTGGCGGTGGTTACGGGCACGGAATCGGCATGTCTCAGAATGGGGCGAAGCATATGGCGGAGGCGTCTGTCAGCGCAGAAGAAATTTTGACGTTCTTTTATAAAGGATGTCAGTTAAAAATGATTTCCTGAAAAGTCCATGCAGCGACGCACCGCAAAATGAAAAACCGGAAAGGAAAAGATCTGTTTATGAAAAAGAAAATCCGGCTGATTACAGGGTTTGGCAGGCATATGTCAAAATCAAATGTCAATGCATTTGCATCAAGCTCTGCATACTTTATGTTTTTGTCGATCATTCCGATTATTATTTTATTGTGTTCCCTGCTGCCCTTGACGACGCTGCAGAAATCCGACCTGTTAAAGGCGGTGTCAGAGGTCATGCCATCGCCGATTGTGCCGATGATGAGCAGCCTGATCGAGTCGCTCTATAACAGCACCGTTGGCGTTACGAGCGTCGCAGCGATCGTAACTGTATGGTCGGCAAGCAAAGGCATGCTGTCCATCATGCGCGGCTTAAATGCGATGAACGGCGTTGTGGAGGATCGTAACTATTTTGTGCAGCGGATTTTGGCATCTTTTTATACGATTCTGTTGTTGATCGTCCTTTTGCTCTCTCTCGTTTTCATGGTCTTTGGAACAACGCTGGTACGTCTTTTAAACGACAGGATCCCGATACTGGATCATCTGATGTCCATAGCGATGCATTTTAAACCGCTGTTTTCCTGGGGCATCCTGACGCTGGTGTTTATGGTGATCTATGCCTATGTGCCAAATGTGAAGCTGAAACTGACGAAGCAGTTTCCCGGTGCATTGTTTACGGCGATAAGCTGGAACCTGTTTTCCTGGGGCTTTTCGGCATACATAGAGCGGTTCAATGATTTCGGCGTATACGGAAGCCTTTCTACAATCATCGTCGTGATGATGTGGTTGTATTTTTGTATGTATCTGCTGTTAGTCGGGGCACACATCAACCGGTTTGCTGTTCCGTTTCGAAGAGAGATTCTCGAGAAATAGTATTGACTTTTCGGGATGGATTTTTTACAATAAGGCGTAAAGGCGATGAAGGTGTCAGTAGTATTTCCTGTACCGGCAGAGAGGAGAAGCCAGTGGCTGAGAGCTTTTCCAACAGGATCGGATACGAATTTCCCACCGGAGCTGTTCGGCTGAAGAGAGCCTGCTGTCAGTGCTTTTGGGTAGGTCGGAACGCACAGGACACGTTACGTCTGCAATGAGTGCCTGCCGATGGCGGGAACAAGGGTGGTACCGCGGAATTTTTTCGTCCCTGGTTTAATAAACCAGGGGCTTTCTTTTTATTCAGCTAATAGAAAGGATTCTATTGGGCATGACAGTAAAAATTGCAGGGCAGTTTTGCTGTTTACAATAATCAAAGGAAGGTCCCGGGAAAGTAGAAGGCCGCACAGAAGAAAAACGGCTATCTGACAGAAAGGAGTTTGCTGTGAAAGAGAAACTGGCAAAAATCAGAGAAGAGATTTTGAAACAGATCGACGCCTCCGAGAACCTGGATAAGCTCAACGAGGTAAGAGTCAGCGCACTGGGTAAAAAGGGCGCCCTGACCGAGCTGTTAAAGAGCATGAAGGAGGTCGCGCCACAAGACCGTCCGAAGGTTGGACAGATGGTCAATGAAGTGCGCGCTGAAATTGAAACAGCGCTGGAAACTGAAAAAGCAAAGCTGGAAGACCGTGCAATGGAAGCTCGTTTAAAGAATGAGGTGATTGACGTTACCCTGCCTGCAAAGAAAAATTCCGTTGGACATCGTCATCCCAATACGATCGCTCTGGAAGAGGTAGAGAGAATTTTTGTTGGCATGGGCTACGAAGTGGTTCGCGGTCCCGAAGTCGAGAAGGACTACTACAACTTCGAAGCGCTGAATATCCCGAAGGACCATCCGGCAAGAGACGAGCAGGATACCTTCTATATCAATGAGGAAATCGTCCTGCGTACCCAGACCTCTCCGGTTCAGGTTCGTACCATGGAACAGGGCAAGCTGCCGATCCGTATGATCGCGCCCGGCAGAGTATTCCGTTCCGACGAAGTGGATGCAACCCATTCTCCGTCCTTCCATCAGATCGAAGGTCTGGTTATCGATAAGAATATTACATTTGCCGATTTAAAGGGCACGCTTGCAGAGTTTGCAAAAGAGCTGTTCGGCGAAGATACCAAAGTAAAATTCCGTCCCCATCATTTCCCGTTTACAGAGCCCAGTGCAGAAGTAGATGTCAGCTGCTTTAAGTGCGGCGGTAAGGGCTGCCGGTTCTGTAAGGGCTCCGGCTGGATTGAAATCCTGGGCTGCGGTATGGTACATCCCAAGGTACTCAAGATGTGCAATATCGATCCGGAAGAATACTCCGGCTTTGCATTCGGCGTAGGTCTGGAGCGTATCGCCCTTCTGAAATACGAAATCGACGATATGCGTCTGCTTTATGAAAATGACATCAGATTCTTAAAGCAGTTTTAACGGGAAGGAGAAAGAGGAAGATGAATACAGCATTATCATGGATTAAAGCATATGTGCCCGACCTTTCCTGCACCGATCAGGAGTATTTTGACGCCATGACGCTGACCGGCACCAAGGTAGAAGGCTATGAGCGCATGGATAAAAACCTGGAAAAGATCGTAATCGGACAGATTGAGAAGATCGAAAAGCATCCCGATGCAGACAAACTGATTATCTGCCAGGTTAACGTAGGCGACCGTACGATTCAGATCGTAACCGGCGCACCTAATGTAAAAGAAGGTGACAAGGTTCCGGTTGTTTTAGACGGCGGTAAGGTTGCAGGCGGTCATGACGGCAGTCCGTTGCCGGAGGATGGCATTAAGATTAAGGCCGGCAAGTTAAGAGGCATTGAGTCCGACGGTATGATGTGCTCCATCGAGGAGCTGGGCAGCAGCCGCGACATGTATCCGGAAGCACCGGAGAACGGCATTTACATTTTCGACGACGATGTAGAAGTCGGCACGGACGCAGTAGAGGCACTCGGTCTGCACGACACCGTATTTGAATATGAAATCACCAGCAACCGTGTAGACTGCTACAGCATTTTAGGCATCGCAAGAGAGGCGGCTGCAACCTTCAGAAAGCCGTTCATTCCTCCGGTTGTGGAAGTACACGCAAACGGCGAGAATGTACACGATTATGTGGACGTAGAAGTACAGGATACCGATCTGTGCACCCGTTACTGCGCAAGGGTCTGCAAAAATATCAAAATCGCTCCGAGCCCGAAGTGGATGCAGAGACGTCTGGCTGCAGCAGGTATCCGGCCAATCAATAACCTGGTAGACATCACGAACTACGTTATGGCAGAGTACGGACAGCCGATGCATGCATATGATCTGGACACGATCGCAGGACATAAGATCATCGTCCGCCGTGCAAAGGACGGAGATGAGTTCGAGACGCTGGATGGTCAGATCCGCAAGCTGGACAATCAGGTTCTGATGATCTGCGACGCGGAAAAAGAAGTCGGCATCGCTGGTATCATGGGCGGCGAAAACAGCAAGATCACAGACGATGTGCACACCGTTTTATTCGAGGCTGCAACATTCAACGGTCCCAATATCCGGAAATCTGCAAAGAGAATCGGTATGCGTACCGAGGCTTCCGGTATTTTCGAAAAAGGTCTGGATCCGGTCAATGCAGAAGCAGCAATCGACAGAGCGTGCCAGCTGATCGAAGAGCTGGGCTGCGGCGAGGTAGTAGGCGGCATGGTAGATGTATGCGAGCCGATCAAGCCCCTGCGCAGAATCCCGTTTGAACCCGAAAAGATCAACCGTTTCCTCGGAACAGATATCACAAAAGAGCAGATGCTGGAGTACTTCGGACGCATCGAGCTTGCATATGACGAAGCAGCCAACGAAATTGTTGTTCCCTCGTTCCGTCAGGATCTGGAAGGCTTTGCCGATATCGCAGAAGAAGTAGCACGTTTCTACGGCTATGACAAGATCCCGACCACCCTGCCCTCCGGCGAAGCGACAACCGGTAAGCTTTCCTTCGAAGAAAGAATTGAACAGAAGGCAAGGGATATCGCAGAATACTGCGGCTTCTCCCAGGGTATGTCTTATTCGTTCGAAAGCCCGAAAGTGTTCGATAAGCTGCTGATCCCGGCAGACAGTAAGCTGCGCAAGACTGTAACGATCTTAAACCCTCTGGGCGAGGATTATTCCATCATGCGTACCACTTCGTTAAACGGTATGCTGACAAGCCTTGCAACCAACTATAACCGCAGAAACAAGGACGTCCGTTTATATGAGATGGGCAACATTTATCTGCCCAAGGCGCTGCCTCTGACAGAGCTTCCGGACGAGCGCATGCAGTTTACACTCGGTTTTTACGGAGAAGGCGACTTCTTCACGATGAAGGGTGTTATCGAAGAGTTTCTGGAGCACATCGGTATGAAGAAGAAAGCGGAGTACGATCCGAACGCACAGAAGCCGTGGCTGCATCCCGGCCGTCAGGCAAACGTTGTTTATGATGGAACCGTAATCGGCTATCTCGGTGAAGTACATCCGAAGGTAATGGCAAACTACGGCATCGGTCAGAGAACCTATGTGGCAGTTTTGGATATGCCTGCAGTGGACGGCTTTGCATCCTTCGACCGCAAGTACGAGGGCATCGCAAAATATCCTGCAGTGACCAGAGATATCAGTATGGTTGTACCGAGAACCGTTCTGGTAGGTCAGATTGAAAAGATTTTGGCACAGCGCGGCGGCAAGATTCTGGAAAGCTACTCGTTATTTGATATTTACGAGGGCACACAGATCAAGGAAGGCTATAAGTCCATCGCTTATACCCTGACCTTCCGTGCAAAGGATAAGACGCTGGAGGATGTAGAAATCACAGCGGCAATGAAGAAGATCTTAAATGGTCTGGAACAGCTTGGCATTGAATTGAGACAGTAATAAAAAGACGTAAGCAGAGCCCTGATGCCGTTTTGCAGCAAAAAGGGCTCTGCGTATGGAACATCGGACAGGGAGGAATATATGGAGAAAAAAACGACCGCGCTCGGAACGGTGAATAATGAAGTGGATTTCTGCAAGGTATACGATATGGGGACAAAGGAGCAGATCGAGAGAATTCTTCTGGCAAACCGGATTTCCTATTCCTGCCGTTTCGAAAAGCAGGGATTTTTTTCAAAACTGTTTGGAGTCGGGGAAAAGGCTCTTTGCACCTTCCGGATTCACGATGAGGAAGTGCCGCGTGCCAAGAGGCTGGTAGCCTCGGTGCTCGGTAACAAGAACAAACGTAAGGAGATAAAGAAATAATGGAACGCAAAAATGCTTGGAAAGGCTATGACGAAGCCAAAAGCGCAAAGGTAGATGCGCTGGCAAAAGACTATATGGATTTTCTTGACAACGGTAAAACAGAGCGGGAATGTGTCGATACGATTGTAAATCAGATTGAAGCGGCAGGATACCGCGAGCTGCCCGAATTGATGAAAGAGGGCAAGAAGCTTTCTGCAGGCGACAAGGTATATGCGGTATGGATGAACAAGACGGTTGTGATGTTCCAGATCGGAACAAAGCCGATGACCGAAGGCTTAAACATTCTGGGTGCACATATCGATTCCCCCAGACTGGACATCAAGCAGAACCCTCTGTATGAGGATTCCGATTTTGCCCTCCTGGATACTCATTATTACGGCGGTATCAAGAAATATCAATGGGTAACCCTGCCTCTGGCGCTGCACGGCGTCGTTGCAAAGAAGGACGGCTCCATCGTAGAGATCAATATCGGTGAAAACGAAGACGATCCGGTATTCTTCATTTCTGATCTGCTGATCCACCTGTCTGCAGAGCAGATGGAAAAGAAGGCTTCCAAGGTCATCGAGGGCGAAGCGCTTGACTTAATCTTCGGCAGCAGACCGCTGGCAGGAGAAGAAAAAGAGGCGGTAAAGGCTGGCGTGATGAAGCTTCTGGCGGAGCAGTATGGCATTGAGGAAGAGGATTTCCTGTCCGCAGAGCTGGAAGTTGTACCGGCCGGCAAGGCAAGAGAAGCAGGCCTGGACAGAAGCATGGTGCTTGGTTATGGTCAGGACGACAGAGTATGCGCATTTACTTCTCTGGCAGCGATGCTGGAAATTGGTCAGACGGAGCGCACCGCATGCTGCATCCTGGTAGATAAAGAAGAGATCGGCAGCGTCGGCGCAACCGGCATGCAGTCCCGTTTCTTCGAAAATACCGTTGCAGAGGTGTTAAATCTTGTCGGCGAATACAGTGAATTAAATGTCAGAAGATGTCTGGCAGCCTCTGATATGCTTTCTTCTGATGTAAGCGCAGCATTTGATCCCTCTTATGCGTCTGCTTTTGAAAAGAAAAACGCAGCGTTCTTCGGACGCGGCATGGTGTTCAATAAATTTACAGGTGCCCGCGGAAAATCCGGCTCCAATGATGCAAACGCAGAATATGTTGCACATATCCGTGCGATCATGGAGGAGTCCGGCGTTGCATTCCAGACCGCTGAGCTTGGCAAGATCGATGTCGGCGGCGGCGGAACAATTGCTTACATTCTTGCTTTGTACGGCATGAACGTAATCGACTGCGGTGTTGCAGTTCTTTCCATGCATGCACCGTGGGAAGCTACCAGCAAGGCAGATATTTATGAGACAAAATGCGGCTATGTTGCATTTTTGGAGAAAGCGTGTCTGTAATGGAAATGGAAGGCTTAAAAACTTCTGATTATTATTTTGACCTCCCGAAGGAGCTGATCGCACAGGATCCGCTGGAGGATCGGAGCGCATCCCGCCTGCTTGTTATGGACAGACAGACGGGGGCGACCTCGCATCATATTTTTAAAGAGATCTGTTCGTTCTTAAAACCGGGCGACTGTCTGGTTTTAAACAACACGAAGGTTATTCCGGCGCGTCTGCTTGGTGCAAAGGAGGATACGGGAGCCTCTGTAGAGATCCTGCTGTTAAAGCGGATGGAAAACGATGTCTGGGAAACTCTCGTAAAGCCCGGCAAAAAGCTGCGCCCCGGTGCAAAGGTCGTCTTTGGCGACGGACGTCTGCGTGCAGAGATTCTGGATGTGGAGGAAGATGGAAACCGTCTGGTGAAGTTTTTTTATGATGGAATCTGGGAAGAGGTGCTGGATTCCCTCGGTGAAATGCCGCTGCCTCCCTATATTACCCATAAGCTTCAGGACAAAAACCGATATCAGACGGTATATGCAAAATTTGAAGGCTCTGCAGCTGCGCCGACGGCAGGACTGCATTTTACAAAGGAGCTGCTTGCCCAGGTAGAAGCGATGGGTGTGGATATTGCCTATGTCACGCTGCATGTGGGACTTGGCACATTCCGTCCGGTCAAGGTCGACAACGTGCTGGAACATCATATGCACACAGAATTTTATCAGGTGACCCAGGAAGCGGCGGATAAAATCAACCGTGCCAAAGCAGCCGGAAACCGTGTGATTTGTGTCGGTACGACGAGCTGCCGTACTGTAGAGAGCGCTGCGGAAGCGGACGGACATATGAAAGCCTGCAGCGGCAACACGGATATCTTTATCTATCCGGGTTACAAGTTCAAGGTGATGGACGGGCTGATTACAAACTTCCATCTGCCGGAATCGACACTGGTGATGCTCGTATCCGCATTTGCAGGAAGAGACCATGTGTTGAAGGCGTATGAAGAGGCGGTAAAGGAGAAATACAGATTTTTCTCTTTTGGGGATGCCATGTTTATCGCAGATCTGAACAAAGAAGGGGTGCGCGCAGAGTAGGATTTTACGAACGCGGTAAAGAATTCCTATCTATAAAAAGTATTTAAAAGCAAGGTCGGGAAATGTCTCACAGACTGTCTGTGGAGCGCATTTCCCGACCTTTTTGTCTGGAATGCCAAACCGTTGCCCGATATCCCTGTAATTTTGTAGGATTTAATGCTTGCATTTTGGGAAAGATTCCATTATGATAATCTACAGCAAACCCTACAAAGTTAGTAGGAGTTAACCAGGAAGACAGTCGCAGGGACGAAAAACAGAGACAAAGACCTGTGAAGAACGGAGGAAGTTATGTCAGAACAGCTGCTGCAGGTAAAGAATTTAGTAGTCAACGTAGAGGACACAGAGATCCTTCACGGCATTGACCTTGAGATAAACAGAGGAGAAACACATGTCCTGATGGGCCCAAACGGTGCCGGTAAATCCACACTGGGTTATGCGCTGATGGGAAGCCCCAGATATCAGCTGACAAACGGTCAGATCTGGTTCAAGGGACAGGATATTACAGAGGAATCCACAGACAAGCGTGCGAAGGCTGGTCTGTTTTTATCGTTCCAGAACCCGCTGGAGGTTCCCGGTATTACCCTCGGGAACTTTTTGAGAAATGCGTTGGAACAGCGCACCGGACAGAGAATCCGTCCGTGGGAGTTCCGCAAAGAATTAAAGAAAGCAATGGACGTACTGCAGATGGATCATTCCTATGCAGACCGTGATTTAAATGTTGGCTTCTCCGGTGGTGAAAAGAAAAAGGCGGAGATTTTGCAGCTTCTGATGTTAAAACCGGATCTGGCGATTCTGGATGAAACCGATTCCGGTCTGGATGTCGATGCAGTCCGTACCGTATCCAAGGGAATCGAAGAGTTCCAGAAGAATCAGCAGGGCTCCTTGCTGGTAATTACACACAGCACGAGAATTCTGGAATCCCTGCATGTGGATGTGACGCATGTGCTGGCAGACGGAAAGATGATTCTGTCCGGCGATAGCAGCCTTGTGGAGGATATTAACGAAAACGGTTTTGAAAAATATATCGGACATCAGGAATAAGAAGCGTCCAAGAAGGAGAATCCCATGAAAGAAAAGACTTATGTGGAGGATGTCAACAGAAGCATCTATGACATCCGAAACGAAGAGAAAGATGTATATCGGGTCAAAGAGGGACTGACACCGGAAATCGTGGATCAGATTTCGAAAGAAAAACACGATCCGGACTGGATGCGCGAATTTCGTCAGGAAGCCCTGAAAGTATATAATGAAATGACGATGCCGGATTGGGGGCCGTCCATCGAAGACTTAAATATGGACGAGATTGTTACCTATGTACGCCCCAACACGCAGATGAGTGCGAAATGGTCCGAGGTTCCGACCGATATCAAAAATACGTTTGAAGCACTGGGCATCCCGGATGCAGAGCGTACCTCCTTGGCGGGCGTCGGCGCACAGTACGATTCTGAGCTGGTTTATCACAACGTGCGCGAAGAGGTTGCAGCACAGGGCGTTGTATACACGGATATGGAAAGCGCGCTGACCGGAGAATATGCCGATCTGGTGCACAGCCATTTCATGAAGCTGGTTCCGCCCAGAGACCATAAGTTTGCGGCACTGCACGGCGCGGTCTGGTCCGGCGGTTCGTTCGTATATGTTCCGGCAGGTGTGCATGTGGAGATTCCACTGCAGTCCTATTTCAGACTGAATGCGCCCGGTGCAGGACAGTTTGAGCATACACTGATCATTGTTGAAGAGGGCGCGTATCTGCACTTTATCGAAGGCTGTTCCGCACCGAAATACAATGTTGCAAACCTTCATGCGGGCTGTGTAGAGCTGTATGTCGGCAAAAATGCGAAGCTGCGTTATTCGACAATCGAGAACTGGTCGAAGAACATGTATAACTTAAATACCAAGCGGGCAAAGGTAGAAGAGGGCGGCACGATTGAATGGGTATCCGGTTCCTTTGGTTCCCATGTTTCCTATCTGTACCCGACGAGCTTATTGGCTGGCGAAGGCGCGAGAAGTGAATTTACCGGCATTACCTTTGCAGGCAAAGGTCAGAACCTGGACACCGGTGCGAAGGTCGTACACAGCGCTCCGAACACTTCTTCCTATATGAATACGAGATCGATTTCCAAGGACGGCGGCGTGAGCACGTTCCGTAGCAGCGTTGTAGTTACAAAGCAGGCAAAGCACAGCAAGAGCTCCGTTTCCTGCGAGTCCCTGATGCTGGATGACCGTTCCAGATCGGATACGATTCCGGCAATGGATATCCGGACAAAGGATGCGGATATCGGACATGAGGCGCAGATCGGCAAGATCAGCGACGAAGCAGTCTTTTATCTGATGTCCAGAGGACTTTCCGAGGAAGATGCCAGAGCGATGATCGTCAGCGGCTTTGCGGATAATGTTTCGAAAGAGCTTCCGCTGGAATATGCGGTCGAGATGAACAATCTGATCCGTCTGGAAATGAAAGGCAGCATCGGGTAAGGCTGCAGGAAAACGAATCTGCAGCGAAATGAGAGGAAGTAGGAATCAACATGGATATGAAAATAAATTTCCTGCCTGCAAAGACCTGGAACTGGCTTCGGATGAATGAAACGGAAGTAAAGCAGGTAAAAGCAGACAGACAGGCTTTGGAAAAAGAAGAAATTCCGGAAACGTTTGCGGTAGAAGCAAGCACACTGGAACCGATCAAAACCGGTATGGGACCGGACATGGACAAGCTGGCAGAGCAGTCAGGCTTTGCAGCAAAAGCTTACCGGATGCCTGCAGGCATAAAAGAGGCAGCTGCGCTGCGCCTTGGCTTTGTCTGTAAGGATCAGACTGCAAGTCTGGATCTGATTGATCTGATTGCAGAAGAAAACAGCGAGATGACCGTTGTGATGGATTATGCATCCGATGCAGATGCAGAGGGACTTTGCAGCGTGAGAACCCGCGCAAAGGTCGGAAAAGGCGCACTGCTGCGTCTCGTTCAGATCGATTGCCTCGGCAAAGGGTTTCGTGTTTTAAATGATGTCGGAAGCATCTGCGAGGATCAGGGACGCATTGAAATGGTGCACATTTTCCTGGGCGGCGGAAAGATTTATCAGGGATGCCAGACAGAGCTTCTCGGAAATGAAAGCTCCCTGCAGTCCGATATCGGTTATCTGTTACAGGACGATCAGCGTCTGGACATGAACTATGTGGCGCTGCATGAGGGAAAACGTACAAACAGCGAGATCAATGCGTCCGGCGTATTGAAGGATGCGTCTTCGAAATTGTTCCGCGGAACGATCGACTTTCAGCACGGCTCAGCAGAATCTGTCGGAGCAGAAAAAGAAGATGTGCTGCTGATGGGCGACGATGTGGTAAATCAGACCATTCCGCTGATTCTCTGTGCGGAAGAGGATGTCAAGGGCAGCCATGGCGCATCGATCGGACAGCTGGATGAAGAGACGCTGTTTTATATGCAGGCGCGCGGGATTTCGGAGGAACAGGCATATGCACTGATGGCAGATGCGAGAATCGAAGCGGTATGCCAGAAGATTCCGGATGAAACTGCGCAGAAACTGGTAAAAGCTTATCTGGGAGGAGATGCAGCTGATGAATGTGAAGAAAATTCGTGAAGATTTTCCACTGCTTCTGGCAAATCCGGATCTGACCTATCTGGACAGTGCGGCGACTTCCCAGAAGCCTGCGTGCGTGCTGCGGGCAGAGCGGGAGTTTTATGAATGCCATAATGCGAATCCGCTGCGCGGCTTATATGAACTGAGTGAGAATGCGACGAAATGTTATGAAGATGCCCGTAAAACGGTACAGCACTTTATTGGTGCAGCCCGTCCGGAAGAGATCATTTTTACCAGAAATGCAACGGAAAGCCTGAATCTGGTCGCTTACAGCCTGGGAAGCCTGCTGCTGAAACCCGGAGATGAAGTGGTAGTCAGCATTATGGAGCATCACAGCAATCTGCTGCCCTGGCAGCATGCGGCAAAACGTGCCGGAGCGCAGTTAAAGTTCGTGGAATGCTCCAAAGACGGCAAAATCACGCTGGAAGACGTGGCAGCTGTCCTGACGGAAAAGACGAGAATTATGGCAATTACCCAGATGTCCAACGTGTTAGGCTGTGTCAACGATATCAAAGGCATAGCCAGCCTCTGTCACGAAAAGGGCATCGTACTGGTAGCGGATGGCGCGCAGAGTGTGCCGCATATGCCGGTTAATGTGTCGGAGCTGGATGTGGATTTTTTGTCCTTTTCCGGACATAAGATGCTGGCTCCGATGGGAATTGGTGCGCTGTACGGCAAGATGGAGTGGCTGGAAAAAATGCCTCCTTTCCTGACCGGCGGCGAAATGATCGAATATGTGACCCGCACCGGTGCAACCTATGCTGAGGTGCCGCATAAATTCGAGGCGGGAACCGTCAACGCTGCAGGCGCGTATGCGCTGGGCGAAGCGATCCGTTATATCGAAGGAATCGGTTTTGAGGAGATCACAAAGCGTGAGGATGAGCTGACAGCGCTGGCAATGGAAGAGATGAAGAAGAATCCGTATGTGCATATCATCGGCTCCGACCGCCCCGAAGACCATCATGGTATTTTGTCGTTTACGGTTCAGGATGTGCATCCCCATGATGTGGCTGCGATTCTGGATTCCGATAAAATCGCTGTCCGCGCGGGACATCACTGTGCACAGCCGCTGTTGGCGTATTTAAAAACACCGTCCACGACACGTGCGAGCCTCGCTTTTTATAATACGGAAGAAGAAGTTCTGCGCTTTACGCAGAGCCTCAAAACACTGAGAAGGAGAATGGGGTATGGAGAGTAAGACCTTTTACAATGAGAGTCTGACAGAGCATAATGTACACCCTTATCATAAGCACACCCTGGAGGGTGCAAATATGGCGCTGGAGGGTGTAAATCCCAGCTGTGGGGATGACATCGTCCTGCTGTTAAAGGTAGAAGATGACAAGATCGTAGACGGCGCATTTCAGGGAGACGGCTGTGCGGTGTCGCAGGCATCTGCAGATATGATGCTCGATCTGATTATCGGCAAATCCAAGGATGAAGCACTGCGCCTTGCAGATATTTTCCTGCGCATGATTCAGGGCAAGGCTTCGGAGGAGGAAATGGACGAGCTGGAGGAATCCTCGATCCTGGCGGATGTGGCGCATATGCCTGCGCGTGTAAAATGTGCCTGTCTCGGATGGCATACCGCAAAGGAAATGCTCGAAAAAGGCCCTGGCTGCAAATGCGAGGCATGTCATGAATAATCGCTTCCGGTTTGATGCTCCGTCCGTTGCAGACGAAGAAGAATTAGACGATCAGCTGGTTGCATATAATTTACGGAAGGTTCCCTGCAGACAAGGGGAGCCTTTTGTTAAATTCTGCCGCTGCGCCTATAATGAAAAAAATGAACTGGTCGGCGGTGTACTGGCATGCAGTATCCTCTGGAACATCCTTTCGATTGAGTCTGTATGGGTGGCGGAGAATTACCGGGGACAGGGCATTGCTGCCAGACTGTTAAAAGAAGTAGAAGAAAAAGCGAAAGAAGCAGGCTGTTATATGGCACAGCTGGATACGTTTGATTTTCAGGCACCAGGCTTTTATGAAAAGCAGGGCTATGAAATATTCGGTACGCTTACCAATGCACCAAAGGGACATACACATTATTACATGAAGAAGACGCTTTGAGATTGCTTTTTTCCGGTGGTCTGTATATAATAGAAAAAAACTGCAACCCATCGCGGACAGGAGGAATCTGTTATGAAAATGATATTTGCCATGCTGCATTCGGAAGATGTGGATGAAACCGTAGAAGAGCTGAACAAGGAAAAATACTGGGTAACCAAGCTTTCTACCACCGGTGGCTTTTTGAAAAACAAGAACGTCACGCTGGTCATCGGTACGGAGGATGAACAGGTTCCCGGCGCGCTCAAGATTTTAAAGGAATGCGCAGGTGCGCGTCAGTCCGTCAAATATACGATGCCCTCCATGTCGACCGGAAGTCTTGGCCCTGGCGCAAACTCGATGATCCCGATCGATATGCAGGTCGGCGGATGTACCGTCTTTGTAGTGGATGTGGATCAGTACGAGAAATTCTGAGGCTGGACGCTGGCAGGTGCGGGTGTTCGGAATGCCCGATGTTGTCAGCAGAAAGCTGTGAACCGAAGCTGTATGCAATAAGGATGAGATAAAAAATAGAAAACCGCTGTAGTTTCTACATGCTTTCCGGGTCGGAGTTTAAAACTGACTCTGAAAGATGTAAAAACTACAGCGGCTTTTTGTTGTGGCGAAAAACCGATCTTGCGTTCGCTGTGTCGCAGGCGTCACAAGGTAGCTGGGATCGCAGAGCCGAACTGGACGTTCGCCTCGCGATTCCTTTGGCGCAAAGCACCTGCGGAATGGAGGTTTTTATGGGAAAACACGACCGCTCACTTTGCCGTTCCGTCGCTGGTATCCGGCAAATCTCCGCCCGTCCAGTCGGTTGTTTCGTGAATGATGGTAATCTCTTCATCGTCCGGCGTCCTGCCCTGCAGCATGATGCCGATGTAATGGATTCGTTTCATTGCGCGCTGATAATGTTCCTGTGCGGCGCTGGCGCGTTCCTGGTCGAAAGTCTCTGCGCTGCAGGCTTCGTGGTACAGGCTGTCCGCTTCCTGCATGTGTTCCGCCGCCTGGGCAGCCAGCTCGTCGATTCCGGCGTCGGCATAGCGCTTCGGAACGGAGATGTCCGCGAGGCTGTCTGTCAGGGCAGTCAGTTCATCCAGACCGGAAAGCAGCTCCTCCTGTGCAGTTTCGGAAGACGGATCGATCTGCTCGAGTGCCAGTGTTCCGGAAGAAAACGCATCATAAAACGTATTCATCTGGCTGGTGTAATCGGTCAGGGCAGAATCGCTTCCGCAGCCGGAAAGGGAAAGGGCAAGCAGCAGGGACAAAGAAGCCAGCGCTGTTTTTGCGCGCATCATTTCGTACAAGACGCCAGAATGCGGTCTTTGAGGGCGCATAAGGCGGCAAGGGAATCTTCCTTGACAGAGGATTTTACGGTAACGACAGGCTCCAGGACGTTCATTTGCTTCATTTCAGAAAACAGCTGCTGCATCTGCTTTGCGCTGACAGGACCCCAGGTTCCGTTTTCAATCAGACCGATGGTGCGGTTCTGCAGGCTCAGTGCGCCCATATCGTGAAGGAAGTTGTACATAGCAGGGTAAACGCCATTGTTGTAGGTAGGCGCTGCAAAAACAAGATGGCTGCAGCGGAACGCTTCCGCGATCAGGACAGAAACGTCGGTGACGGAAACATCGTAGAGCGCGATATTTTTTATGCCGCCCTCTGCAAGTCCGGCTGCGAGGATGTTGGCTGCATTTTCGGTGTCACCGTACATGGAGGCATAGAAAATTGCAACAGCGTTGTCTTCGGGAACATATCTGCTCCAAAGGTCATATTTGCTCAGCAGGTATTCCAGGTTTTCTCTCCATACGGGACCGTGCAGCGGGCAGATCGTGCGGATGGAAAGGGCAGAGAGCTTTTTGAGTGCTGCCTGTACCTGTATTCCGTATTTGCCGACGATATTGCAGTAGTAACGTCTGGCATCGTCGAGCCAGTCGCGGTCGAAGTTTACTTCATCTGCAAACAGATGGCCGTTTAATGCGCCGAAGCTGCCGAACGCATCTGCGGAAAACAGGATCTGTTCGGTCTCTTCATAAGTAACCATGACTTCCGGCCAGTGCACCATCGGTGCGAGGAAGAAGTGCAGGGTATGGGAGCCGAGGCAAAGGGTGTCGCCCTCTTTGACAGTCAGGGTGCGTCCGGTTAAGTCGAGGTCGTAGAACTGGCTGACAAAGGCGAAGGTTTTGGCGTTGCCCACAAGCGTCAGGTGCGGATAACGCAGCAGAAGCTCTGCGATATTGGCGCAGTGATCGGGCTCCATATGGTTGATGATCAGGTAATCTAACGGTTTGCCGTTTAAGCTGTGGCTGACATTTTCCAGATACTGTCTGGTGACGGAAGCATCCGTTGTGTCCAGCAGGGCGGTTTTTTCATCGAGGATCAGATAAGAGTTATAGGAAACACCGCGCGGAATAGGAAAAAGGTTTTCAAATAAAGCAAGGCGACGGTCGCTTGCGCCGACCCATACGACAGAGTCGGATACGTTTCTTGTACAATACATAAGCGCTCCTTTTCATTTTTTGAAGTAAGAATGCCGCAGCAATCGCGCATTCTGCGTCCTGTCTGCAGGCTGTTTTGACCTCTATAGGATACCGCATTTTGGATTTTGTGACAAGTGAAAACAGTTCGTCTTTTCTTTTCCGGAAAATCGTGCTAGAATAGTATAAACTTTTTCAATGCACAGAGGAAAAGTGCAGAAATGAGGAGCAATGACAAAAGAAGAATTTCGCAGGCTGGCACAAAGCGGTCTGCTTTTTCTGGACGGGGCAACCGGCTCGAATCTTCAGAAGCAGGGAATGCCTGTCGGGGTGTGCCCGGAGCTATGGATTACAGAGCATGAAGAGATTATGAGCGGACTTCAGAAAGCATATCTGGAAGCAGGGACGAATATTCTGTATGCCCCGACCTTTACGGCAAACCGGATCAAATTAAAGGAATTCGATCTGGAGGACCGGATAGAAGAACTGAATCACAAATTAGTCGAAATCTCCAAAAGGGCTGCAGATGGGAAGGCGCTGGTAGCAGGCGATCTGACGATGACAGGGCAGCAGCTAAAGCCGATGGGCCCGCTGGATTTTGAAGAACTGATCGACGTTTATAAAGAACAGATCCGGTATATTACAGAAGCAGGAGCAGACCTGCTCGTGGTGGAAACGATGATGAGCCTGCAGGAATCGAGGGCGGCGCTCATTGCGGCAAAAGAGACGTGTCCGGACATACCGGTCATGGTGACGATGACGTTTGAATCGGACGGAAGAAGCCTGTTCGGGACGGATGCGGCGACGGCGGCGATCGTTTTGTCGAGTCTGGGCGCAGACGCGGTCGGCGCAAACTGTTCAACCGGACCGGATCAGATGGCAGAGGTCATCTGCAGGATGGCGAAGGTGACGGATATCCCCATCATCGCAAAGCCAAACGCAGGACTTCCGTCTTTGGATGAAAAAGGGCAAACCGTTTACGATATGGGACCGGAGGAATTCGGCGCAGATATGGAGCTTTTACTGGACGCAGGGGCGCAGATTTTAGGCGGCTGCTGCGGCACGACGCCGGAGCATATCCGCAAAATGACCCACCGGCTGGCAGGAAGACCGGTTCCGGTGCATGGAAACCCGACGCGGAGAGCACTGACTTCGGAACGCGCGTCCCTGACCTTTGACCTGGACGGACCGTTTCTGATCGTTGGCGAACGAATCAATCCTACCGGTAAAAAGAAGCTGCAGCAGGAGCTGCGCGAGGGCAGCTTTGAACTTGTAACGCAGTTTGCACAGGAGCAGGAAGAACGCGGTGCGTCGATTCTGGATGTCAACATGGGCATGAGCGGAATCGACGAAAAGGCGATGATGCTGCAGGCGCTGGAAGAGGTAGCGGGTGTGACGAAGCTGCCGCTGTCCATCGATTCCAGCCATGTGGACGTGCAGGAGGAAGCGCTTCGGCGTTATCCGGGACGCGCACTGATCAATTCGATTTCGTTGGAATCCGAAAAGTTTGAAAAGCTGCTGCCGTTGGCAAAAAAATACGGCGCGATGTTTGTCCTTTTGCCGCTGTCGGACGAGGGACTGCCCAAAAATTTGAATGAGAAGATTTCCATCATCGAAAAAATTGTGGCGCGCGCGCTGGAATTGGGCATGAAAAAGACGGATATTATTGTGGACGGTCTGGTGGCGACGGTCGGCGCGAACAAACAGGCGGCGTTGGAAACGTTGGAAACGATCCGGTATTGCCATAGAAACGGTCTGGCAACGACTTGCGGACTTTCGAATATTTCGTTCGGCCTGCCGGAAAGAAGCTGCGTTAACAGTGCGTTTCTGACGATGGCGATCGCGTCCGGACTGACGATGGCGATTGCAAATCCGAGCCAGGATATTTTGGTCGGCGCTGCATTTGCGTCGGATCTTTTGTTAAATAAAGAAGACAGTGATATCCGTTATATCGAATTTTCCGGTCAGGCAAAGGAACGTCGGGAAGAGGCGGATGCCAAAAAGGAAGCGCTGCTTCGGCAAAGCCTGCAGGCATCTGAAGGCAGCGCTGTGACGGCAAACCAGCCGGGAAATACGGAAGTCCAGGACGGTGCGGCCCGGCAGAAAGCAGCGGGTACAAAAACACCACAGCAGCAGGCGGCAGAGCGGGTGCGAGAGGCGGTGCTAAAGGGAAAACGCAAAATCGCAGAGGATTTGACGAAAAAAGCGTTGGAGGCTGGCAATTCCCCACAGGAGCTTTTGCATGGACAGCTGCTTCCGGCGATCAACGAGGTCGGTGAGCTGTTCGATAAGGGAAAATATTTCCTACCGCAGCTGATTGCGAGTGCGGAGACGATGAAGCTGTGCATCGGCATTTTGGAGCCGCTGCTTTTGCAGGAACAGACTTCGGAAAAGATGCCGGTAGTTGTCATTGCGACGGTTGCGGGGGATATCCACGATATCGGCAAGAACCTCGTCGCGCTGATGCTGAAAAACTACGGCTTTCAGGTCATCGACCTCGGAAAGGACGTTCCGAAAGAGAAAATCATAGAAGCTGCAATCGAGCACAACGCACAGATTATCGCACTTTCTGCCCTGATGACGACGACGATGCAGGAAATGAGAAATGTTGTTGAATATGCGAAAGA
This sequence comes from Gallintestinimicrobium propionicum, assembly GCF_025567525.1. Classification (NCBI taxonomy): domain Bacteria; kingdom Bacillati; phylum Bacillota; class Clostridia; order Lachnospirales; family Lachnospiraceae; genus Gallintestinimicrobium; species Gallintestinimicrobium propionicum. The sequence continues at coordinate 90,535 of NZ_JAOQJY010000001.1, forward strand.
AAAGGGTGTAACGGCAAAAATCATGATCGGCGGTGCAGTAATTACGCAGGATTATGCAGATGAAATCCATGCAGATGGCTATTCTCGGGATGCGGCGGACGCCGTCCGGCTGGCAAAGCGCCTGGTCGGAATGCAGGAGTGAGATCAGCGCTACTTTGAAAAATTTCCAACAGGGGGAAGATCAGATGGAAGAAAGATCCAGGGATGTGATCGGTTTGCTGGAAGAGCTGACAGAGCAGAACAGACAGCAGACGGCTTCGTTAAAAAAGCAGCTTTTCGTGACGAGAATTTTGGCTGCGGCAGGCTGTGTTCTGGCAGCGGCGGTCATCGCAGTTTTTCTGCTTATCGTCCCGCCGATGCTGCAGATTATCAGTCAGGGACAGGAGACGCTGGTGGAAGCGACAGACACGCTACAGACGGCGCAGGAGACGCTGACGGATATTCAGACGCTGTTTGATGAAAACGGTCTGGTTTGGCAGAGCAGCGAGGCGTTAAGCCAGGCGACGGAGAAGTTAAACCGGATGGACATCGAAAGCTTAAACAGCGCGATCCGTGATCTGGGAGCAGTTGTGGAGCCGTTGGCGGAGTTTTTCGGGAAGTTCAAACGGTAAAACGATAGTTTAAGATGATAAAATTAAGATGAACATACAGAGGTGCGATGAATCACACAAAACGCTGACAGGGTGGCAGCAAGGAGGAGATGCAGCATGAATGGTGCACAGGCAATGGTAAAATGCCTTGAAAATGAAGGCGTAGAAATGGTATTTGGATATCCGGGGGTTGCGATCTGTCCGTTTTATGACAGCCTGTTGGATACGGATATCAAATCTGTTCTGATCCGGACGGAGCAGAATGCGGCGCATGCAGCCAGCGGTCTGGCTCGCGTGACCGGCAAGGTGGGCGTATGCGCGGTAACGAGCGGTCCCGGTGCGACAAACCTGATTACTGGTATCGCAACAGCTTTTGCAGACAGCATTCCGCTTGTGTGCATTACCGGACAGGTCAACAGCGAGCTGATCGGCAGCGACGTGTTCCAGGAGGCGGATATCACTGGAGCGGCGGAATCGTTTGTCAAATACAGCTATCTGGTCAAAAATGCAGAGGACATTCCGCAAATTTTTAAAGAAGCGTTTTATATTGCAAATACCGGCAGAAAAGGTCCTGTCCTGATCGACGTTCCGATCGATGTGCAGAATGCGCCGGTACGCAAATTCAAATATCCGGACAGCGTGAGCATGCGCACCTATAAACCGACTGTAAAAGGACATATCGTGCAGATCAAAAAGGTAATTGCCGAGCTGGAAAAGGCAAAGCGTCCGGTCATCTGCGCAGGCGGCGGCGTGCTGCTTGGCGATGCGCAGAAGCTTTTACGGGAATTTTCCCACCGTCACAAAATTCCGGTTGTAACAACTATGATGGGCATCGGCGCGATGCAGACAGAAGACCCGCTGTATTTCGGTATGGTCGGCAACAACGGCGCACCGTGCGCAAACCGCGCAATGAACGAGGCGGACATGATAATTATGGTCGGCGCGAGAGTGGCGGATCGTGCGGTCAACCAGCCGGAAATCATCACGAAAAATAAGGTGCTCGTCCATATGGATGTCGATCCTGCGGAAATCGGAAAAAACGCAGGCCCGACGATCCCGCTGGTCGGCGATGCAAAACACATTTTTTCCGATATGCTTGAACAGGAGTTAGACGGGGATTACAGCGAATGGGTAGTCTGCCTGCAGGAATATGAAAAGACGATGGCAGATACGAGAAAGCCCGATCCTGCCTTTGTCGATCCGGCGGAGTTCGTGCGCAGGCTTTCCGATAAAATGGAGCAAGACGCAGTTTATGTGGCAGACGTGGGACAGAACCAGATCTGGTCATGCAGAAACTGCAAGATCCGTGAAGGCAGCTTTTTGACCTCCGGCGGTATGGGAACGATGGGCTATTCCATTCCTGCGGCGATGGGCGCAAAGCTGGGCGCACCGGGCAGACAGGTCGTTGCAGTCTGCGGTGACGGTTCGTTCCAGATGTCCATGATGGAATTTGCGACGATGCGTCAGTATCAGGTTCCGGTGAAAATTGTGGTAATTGCAAATCATTATCTTGGTATGGTAAGGGAGTACCAGCAGAATACTTACAAGGGACGTTACTCTGTCGTAGAGCTCGGCGGCGGTCCTGATCTGGAAAAGCTGGCACAGGCCTACGGCATGGACTTTATCCGTCTGGAGGCTCCGGACAAGATGGACGAGGCGATCGACGCCTTTTTAAAGGATGAGGACGCTGTTTTGATGGAATGCGTCATCAATCCGATGGATACGGTAAAATAACGGAGGGAGGAACAAACCGATGAAGAAGATATATTCTGTACTGGTGGAAAACCGCTCCGGTGTTCTCTGCAAGGTTGCGGGGCTGTTTTCCAGAAGAGCGTTTAACATTGACAGTCTGGTGGTTGGAGAGACAGACGATCCGAGTGTTTCCTGCATGACGATCGTATCCAGCGGCGATAACCACACGTTAGAGCAAATCGAAAAGCAGTTAAATAAGAAACTGGATATCATTAAAGTAAAGACCTTCGACGAGCCGGCCAGCATCAGCAGGGAGCTGATGCTGGTGAAGGTAAAATATAACCGGAACAATCGCAGGGATATTATGGAAATCTGCAACATTTTAAAGGCGCAGATCGTAGATATGAGCAAATATCAGATGATGATCCAAATCTGTGACGTGCCGGACCGCGTGCAGTTATTCTTAAAGATGCTCAATTCAATCAGCATCGTGGAAGTTGCCCGCACCGGAACTGTGGCGCTGCAGAAATGCCACGATCAGGAAAACTGAATGGGGAAGCTGTTGCAGGTGCAGTGAGGACATTACATTCTGTAGACAGTTTGGCGGGATTTTGATATCAGGCGATCCTGCGTTATAACACAGATTTTGCGTAAAATAAAAAGCCATAACTTCCGGTTATGAATGACATGCCGGAAACTCATACGTTGACATGCTATGCGAACATTGCTAAAATAAAGCGCATAGGGTGATCAGGCAGCCTGGCAGAAGAGCCGGGTGCTGTACAGGGAGGAAACGAAGCGATGCATAAGAAGGCATTTCAGCTGATTGTTGACAATACCTCCGGCGTATTAAGTCGGATTTCCGGGCTGTTTTCCAGACGGGGTTACAATATTGAAAGCATTACTGCAGGCGTAACGGCTGATCCGCGTTTTACCCGGATTACCATTGTAGCCAGCGGAGATGATGAAATCCTCGATCAGATAGAAAAGCAGGTCGGTAAGCTTGTGGATGTCCGGTATATCCGTGAGCTGGAGCCGGATTCCAGCGTATTCCGCGAACTGGCGCTGATCAAGGTAAGGGCCAATGCAAAAGAGCGGGAAGGTATTATCGCAGTTGCAAACGTGTTCCGTGCCAAGATCGTGGACGTCGGGGCAGAGAGCCTGGTCATTGAAGTAACCGGCTCCCAGAGCAAGCTGGAAGCATTTTTAAATCTATTGTCCGGCTATGAAATCCTGGAGCTTGCAAGAACCGGTATTGCGGGACTTACAAGAGGTGTAGACCGTGTGGTTTACATCGATGAAGAGGACAACAAAAATCTTTAATGTACAATGTTACTGATAGGAGGCTGACCTCCTTTTCAGAGATAGAAGCAGATACCAAAATATGGAGGATACCAAGATGGCAAAGATTTATTATCAGGAAGACTGCAACCTTTCTTTATTGGAAGGTAAAACAATTGCAGTGATCGGTTATGGCAGCCAGGGACATGCACATGCATTAAATGCAAAGGAGTCCGGATGTGATGTCATTATCGGCCTGTATGAAGGTTCCAAGTCCTGGGCAAAGGCTGAGGCACAGGGCTTTACCGTATACACCGCTGCAGAAGCTGCAAAGAGAGCAGATATCATTATGATCCTGATCAACGATGAGCTGCAGGCAGACATGTACAAGAAAGACATCGAGCCAAACCTGGAGCCCGGCAACATGCTGATGTTCGCACATGGCTTCAATATCCACTTCGGCTGCATCAAGCCTCCGAAGGATGTAGACGTAACCATGATCGCTCCCAAGGGACCTGGTCATACCGTTCGTTCTGAGTATCAGGCAGGCAAGGGCGTTCCGTGTCTGGTTGCTGTTGAGCAGGATGCTACCGGCAAGGCATTGGATCTGGCTCTGGCATATGCACTGGCAATCGGCGGCGCAAGAGCAGGCGTTTTAGAGACTACCTTCCGTACCGAGACAGAGACAGACCTGTTCGGCGAGCAGGCAGTTCTGTGCGGCGGCGTATGTGCACTGATGCAGGCTGGTTTCGAAACTCTGGTAGAAGCTGGCTATGATCCGAGAAACGCATACTTTGAGTGCATCCATGAGATGAAGCTGATTGTTGACCTGATCTATCAGTCCGGTTTCGCAGGCATGAGATATTCTATTTCCAACACTGCTGAATATGGCGATTACATCACAGGTCCTAAGATCATTACCGAAGATACCAAGAAAGCAATGAAGAAGATCCTGTCCGATATCCAGGATGGTACTTTTGCAAAAGAGTTCCTGCTTGACATGAGCCCCGCAGGCCGTCAGGTACACTTCAAAGCGATGAGAAAGCTCGCAGCTGAGCATCCTTCTGAAAAGGTTGGCGAAGAAATCCGCAAACTCTACAGCTGGAACGGCGAAGACAAACTGATCAACAACTAAGCAAAAAAGGGAACCGTAAGGTTCCCTTTTTTGCGCTACTTCTAAATTCCGCAAGGAATTTAGAAGGTTCCAAGTGTAAGGGAACCGTAAGGTTCCCTTTTTTGCGCTACTTCTAAATTCCGCAAGGAATTTAGAAGGTTCCAAGTGTAAGGGAACCGCAAGGTTCCCTTTTTTGCTTAAAGTTCTCTTTGACAATCCCCACAACTGTGTTATCATAGTTTTAAAGCATATTTTCTACCAGCAGATTAGCGCTTTTAGCGCATCTTTATGAAATCTTATTCTATTCCGGAAGTCTATGCTTTTGAACCAATTTCTATCAGTTTCATTTATTGAAAAAGCGGGGGATTTTACAGATGACGTGGGGAACCTGCAACCGGGAAATCGTATCTCCTGCAAAACAGGAGGTGTGAAACGTAGCGAGAAAAAACAAGATAAAGCCGGATGTCGTATTAAAAAACTTCTGGAAAAACAACGCGCATTTTGCGGATTTATTCAATGCAGCGGTGTTTCAGGGAGAACAGGTGCTGAAACCCGAAGATCTTAAGGAAGCTGATACGGATGTTTCGTCTGTATTGAAATTTAATGGGCATGCGGAGACAGTACAAAAAGTCTGGGACGTCGTAAAGAAAACGGCTTACGGAGTGGATTTTGTACTCTGGGGGTTGGAAAATCAGGAGAGGATTCATTATGCGATGCCGCTTCGGCATATGATTGGTGACTGTTTTTCGTGTTTAAAAGAGTACCATGAAATTGCGGCTAAGAACAGACAGGAGAAAGATTTTGTTTCATCCGATGAATTTCTTTCGAATTTTAAGAAAACAGACCGGCTGCATCCGGTAATCAGCCTGTGCGTTTATTATGGAGAAGAAAAATGGGATGGTCCGGGATGCTTAAAAGACATGTTGAAAATTCCGGAAAAATTACAGTCACTGGTATCGGATTACAGCATGAACCTGCTCCAAGTAAGAACGAGTAAACCGATGCAATTTCGTAATCCTGATGTAAATACGGTGTTTGAGGCAAGCCGTTTTATTTACGAGAAGGATTATGAAAATTTAAATGCAATTTATGAGAACAAAGAAATTCCATCAGAGCTTGGACTTGTCATTGGGACGATTACTAACTCCCAAAGTCTAATTGATCGGGCGTTGGAAGCAGAAGAAAAAGAAGGAGGACAAATGCTTATGTGTAAAGCACTGGAAGAGCTGAGAATGGAAGGTGTTCTGCAGGGGCGAACAGAGGGAATTCGGGCAACTGTCAAAACCTGTAAAAAGTTTCAGATCAACAAGGAGGCAATCATTGAGACGATCGGAAAAGAGTTTTCTATGCCAGAAAAAGAGGTCGCAGAATATGTAGAAAAATACTGGTAACGCAGAAAAAGACTGCCGGAGTTACTGCATCCTCCGGTAGTCTTTCCAGAATGCGATCGTTTCCTGCAGATCTGCCTCATCCTGAAATAAATTCATCTTTTTTGCAACTTCGATTGCAAAATCGACATATCCATTCGCCCGGGAGGTGATGACCTGATCGGTAACCGCAACGTCGAGATCGGAAGAATGTGTAGACACAACCCCGTCCAGAATTCCGGCATGATCAAGTACATCAACCCCGGCACAGATGGCGGCGAGAATACCGCCCCTTGATTTGATGTCCTTTAAGCAGTTCCATACAATCGGATTGTCAATTGCCTTGATATTTCCGCCTGGAACGATCGCAAGTTCTATTTCATCCGGAGCAATATCGGTCAGTTTACCGGAAACATTGATTGAATAACCCTCCATCGCTGTAATGGGAGTTCCATCCGGAGATACAAACAAAACTTCCTTGCCGGCAAAGTGCAGGAAATAATTTAAAATGACAATTTCATAAATACAGCTTGTTGGATATAAAAGAACAACAGTTTTCATGGGGAACCCTCCTTACAGCAGATGGTAGCTGAGGCTTATACATGTCCTCTTTAAAGCAAATTTTCTTGTAAACACAAAATATGTGATCGAAAGAGATAAGTGTGAACGATAACGATATAACTGAATTGTAACAGAATGCGAAGAAAGAGAAAAGGGAAAATTGTTTTTTGCTGCACAGTATTGTATGATAGATATTAAAAGTTCTCTTGTGTCTTTCAACAGGCAGGTTTCGTACGGAAAGGTGCGAGGAATAGTGTGAAAAATAAGCGTGATCGCTTATTTTTCACACAGCTATTTGTGCCGCAGGCGTCACAAAGTAGCTATGATCGCAGAACAGAACTGGAAGTTCTGTTCGCGATTCCTTCGGCGCAAAGCGCCTGCGGAATGGAGATTAGGATGAAAACGGGAAAGGAGAAAACAAAATGGATCTGGAAGCGTTATCGAAACGTTTTTTTGTGAGAGCATTGGAAACAGAAGATGTGGACATCATTTATGATCTTTGTTCTAAAAACAAACTGTTTTATGAATTTCATCAACCATTTGTAACCAGAGAAAGTATCCTGGATGATAGAAATGCGCTGCCGCCTGGAAAGAGCAAAGAGGATAAAGCGTATATCGGATTGTTTGACGGGGATATGCTGGTTGCTGTGATGGATCTGATTTATGGATATCCGACGGAAGAGATCGTATGGATCGGATTTTTTATGATGGATACGGCATATCAGAATCAGGGAATCGGGACACAGATCATTCAGGAAGCAGTGGAAGCAATGAAAAACGCAGGCTATCGGGAAATCCGCCTGGGCGTAGACTATGGGAATCCGCAAAGCTTCGCGTTCTGGAGCAAAAATAAATTTACGGTAATACAGGAAAAAGAGTACATTGTGATGCAACGAGTTTTATCCTAAGACAGAGGAAATCCATATGAATGATCTGATGAATTTGTTAAAAGAAAGACGAACTTACCGGAGATTTTGCCAAAAGCCCATTTCGGAGGAAATTCTGGCAGAGATCCTGACGGCGGCGCGGTACGCGTCCAGCGCGGCGAATAAACAGCCGTTGAGCTATGTCGTTGTGAAAACGCCCCAAAAGGTGCAGGAGGTTTTTGCAGAGACGAAGTGGGCGGCATATCTTCCGAAGGAACAGGGACAGCCGAAGGCTGGAGAAGAGCCGGTGCTGTTTATCGGCGTGGTGCAGAATTTGAAATTCAACCCGAACTGCGATACGGACGCCGGGCTGGCGATTTCGAATATGACGCTGGCAGCGTGGAATCATGGGGTCGGAAGCTGTATCATAGGCGCGTGCAACCGGCAAAAGCTTTCGGAGCTGTTTGGATTGACGGAGGATCAGAAGCTGCATACGGTGGTGGCATTTGGTTATCCATCCCATATCAGCAGGATTGAGAATGTCGAAAAGGATGGCGATATCCGCTACCATCTGGATGAAGACGGAAATTATGTCGTTCCGAAACGGAACCTTGAAGATGTCGTAACCTGCATTTGAAAGCTTTGAGGACGAAAGATTGAAAAACAACAGAATGCACGCTCTGCGAGCATTCTATTGTCATGAATAAAATTTTCAATCACGAGATTTGTATCTGCGTGCACTTGATACAAACTCGACATGCGTAAAAAGCGTGCGCAGAAATGAGAGGAAAGAATGGTAAAAAACATCGCAATCGTAAGCCTGTCCTCCGGTACGATCGGAGAAGCCTTTGCGGCACATGAAGTGGAAATCGGAATCCGGAGACTAAAGGAATACGGCTTAAACGTCATTATGATGCCGCATGCGCAAAAAGGCATCGAATACGTCAAAAATCATCCAGAAGATCGGGCAAAGGATTTTTTACAGGCATTTTCGGACGATTCCATCGATATGATCCTGTGCGCGATCGGTGGGGACGATACCTATCGGCTGCTGCCGTATCTGTTTGAACACAAAGAATTACAAAAAGCGCTGAACAAAAAAATCTTTCTGGGGTTTTCCGATACGACAGTCAACCACCTGATGCTGCATAAGCTGGGGCTGAATACCTTTTACGGGCAGTCGTTTCTGGCGGATATCTGTGAGATGGATCACGAAATGCTTCCATATACGGCAACCTATTTTGAAGAGCTGATTCAGACCGGGAAAATTGCAAAAATTGAGCCGAGCGACGTCTGGTATGAGGAACGGACGGACTGGTCGCCTGCTGCAATCGGTACGCCGAGAACCGCACATCCAAACGAAGGCTTTTTGCTGCTGCAGGGAAGTCCTGTTTTTCAGGGAAAAATTCTCGGCGGCTGTCTGGAAGTGCTGTATGATATTTTTGATAACAGCCGCTACGCAGACTCAGTTTCGATGTGTGAAAAGTATGAGCTGTTTCCGCCAAAGGAGGACTGGGCAGGAAAAATTTTGCTTCTGGAAACCTGCGAAGAGCAGCCAGTGCCGCAGCTGTACCGAAAAATGGTTCAGACGTTGAAAAAGACCGGGATTTTCGAGGTGATTTCCGGAATCATTTGCGGCAAGCCGATGGATGAACTGTATTTTGAAGAATATAAAAAAATACTCGTAGAAGAAGTGGCTGATCCGACGCTTCCCGTTGTGGCAAACGTCAATATCGGACATGCGACGCCAAGATGTATCATTCCGTTCGGGGTGGACGCTGTGGTGGATGCGAACCGGCAGCAGATTACTTTTTCCTATGAGGACAAATAAAGGGGAACCATATGGAAAAAAACAAATTACAGATCAGGGTAGCGACTAAGGAAGATGCCGAAGCACTTCTGGCAATTTATGCGCCCTATGTAGAAAAAACAGCAATCACATTCGAATATGAGGTTCCCTCTATAGAAGAATTTCGTTGCAGAATCCAGGAAACGCTGAAAAAATATCCCTATCTGGTCGCAGAAAAAAACGGGAAAATTGTCGGTTATGCTTATGCGGGGGCCTTTCATGCCCGTCCGGCCTATGACTGGGCGGTGGAGACCTCCATCTACGTCTCAGAGCTTCAGAAAGGAGAAGGAATCGGGAAAGCTCTGTATAAAGCGTTGGAAGAACAGCTTTCCCGGCAGCATATCCTGAATTTAAACGCCTGCATCGCCTATCCGGAAACAGAGGACGAGCATCTGAACAAAGACAGCGTACGCTTCCATACACACCTTGGCTACCGGATGGTTGGGGAGTTTTACCAGTGCGGGTATAAGTTCGACCGCTGGTACAACATGGTATGGATGGAAAAGCATATCGGGGCGCATCCGTCGAATCCAGCAAAGGTGATCTGGTTTTCCGAACTCTGAGGCATGTACTTTCCTATTGACAAGGTAGGAATAGTGGGGTACATTTAAAAATGCTGTCAGGAGTTTTCAAGAACGGGAGAAATACATGTTAAATCAGTTTTCAAGAACGGAATTATTGTTGGGGAAAGACGGAATGGAACGTCTGAAAAATGCAAGAGTTGCTGTGTTTGGCATTGGCGGCGTCGGCGGGTATACGGTAGAAGCGCTTGCCAGAAGCGGCGTTGGAACCCTTGACCTGATCGATGACGATAAAGTTTGTCTGACGAATTTGAACAGACAGATCATTGCAACTCGCAAAACCGTCGGAAAATATAAAGTAGACGTGGCAAAAGAGCGGATTTTGGAGATCAACCCGGATGCCGTGGTCCATACCTACAAAATGTTTTACATGCCGGATACGGCGGATCAGTTCGATTTTTCCCAGTATGACTATGTTGTGGACGCAATCGATACCGTGACCGGTAAAATCGAGCTGGTGATGCAGGCACAAAAGAGCAATACGCCGATCATCAGCTGCATGGGAGCGGGCAACAAGATGGATGCGTCCGCGTTTGAGGTGGCGGATATTTATAAGACGTCCGGCTGTCCGCTGGCGCGCGTCATGCGGCGGGAACTCAAAAAAAGAAGAGTGCGCCATTTAAAGGTTGTATATTCCAAAGAGCCAGCTATGACGCCGGTGGACGAAATGGCGATCAGCTGTAAGACAAACTGCATTTGCCCGCCTGGAACAGCGCGGAAATGTACTCAGAGGAGACAGGTCCCCGGAAGCAATGCGTTCGTGCCTGCGGTTGCTGGGCTGATCGTGGCAGGCGAGATTGTGAGAGATTTAACAGGCGTGCGGGGAGAACAGGCATAATGATCTATCTGGATTATTCGGCAAATACGCCGGTTTCGGAGGATGTGCTCCGGTGTTTTTGTGAGACGGAGAGGGAGTTTTTTGGAAACCCGAATTCCACGCACGATGCCGGAAAAGCCGCCAAGGAGCGGATGGATGAGATTACGGTATCGATTGCCGGACTGATGGGGGCTGCGCCGGAGGAGATAATATATACTTCCTGTGCAAGCGAATCCAACAATACGGCGTTAAAAGGAATCGCTGCGCTGGCGCGTTCGAGAGGCATGCATATTATTTCCACTGCGCTGGAGCATTCTTCGGTGGGCGGGTGTCTGACTGCGCTGCAGGAGCAGGGCTTTGAGGTGGATCTGGTCGACATTGACCGAAACGGAAAAATCGATTTAGAGCATCTGCGGGAGCTTCTGCGCCGGGACACGATTCTAGTATCTGTCTGTCTGGTGGACAGTGAGTTGGGGACAATTCAGCCGGTTTCAGAGATTGCAGAGATATTAAGAGACTTCCCGGGCTGCCGTCTGCATGTGGATGCGACGCAGGCGATGGGGAAAATTCCGGTCTGTCTGGACGGGATCGATACGTTGAGTTTTACACCGCATAAATTTTACGGTTTAAACGGAAGCGGCATTTTATATAAGAAAAAGGACCTGATTTTGGAGCCGTTGATCCACGGCGGGCACAGCACGACGATTTACCGTAGCGGGACGCCTGCCCTCAGCCTTGCGGCGGCAGCTAAATGTGCGCTGTCAGATGCAATCAGTCATCAGAAGGAACGATATGAAACGGTGTCCGGATATAACCGGTTTTTAAGGGAAGAACTGTCCAAAATTCCGGGTGTGTCAATCAACAGCCCGGAGGACGCAGTGCCGCATATTTTGAACGTGAGTGTAAAGGGAATCCGCGGGACGCGCATGCAGCAGGCATTGAATGAAAAGGGCATCTGCGTGTCAGTCAAGTCTGCCTGCGCGGTAGAAGGTACGCCGTCAAAGGCGGTTTATGCGGTCTGCCGAGATAGAAATCGGGCGATGAATTCTTTCCGGATCAGCTTAAGCCATCTGACGACGAAAAAAGAGCTGGATACCTTTTTGCAGGTGTTTTTGGAGTGTTGTAAAGAAAGAGAGTAAAACTATGGCAAGAGAACTGGAGCCTTACCAGAATATAGAAAGAAGCATTATTAAAAAATTCCGCAAGGAGATCTGGCGACCCTTTATCGAGGCGGTACAGCGGTATGAGCTGGTAAACGAGGGAGATAAGATCGCCGTCTGTATTTCGGGCGGAAAGGATTCGATGCTGATGGCAAAGCTGATGCAGGAGCTGCAGCGTCACAGCAAGGTGAAATTTGAGCTGGTTTTTCTTGTCATGGACCCTGGCTACAACGAGATCAACCGACAGAAAATAGAGAGCAACGCAGAGCTTTTACATATCCCGATCACGGTTTTTGAAACAGATGTCTTTGCGGTTGCCAATACGAGCGAAAAAAATCCGTGCTATCTATGTGCACGCATGCGCCGGGGCTATTTATACAGCAAGGCACAGGAGCTTGGCTGCAACAAAATTGCCCTGGGACATCATTTCAGTGACGTCATCGAGACGCCCGTGATGTCGATGTTTTACGGTGGACAGCTGCAGGCGATGCTTCCGAAGCTGCACAGCAAAAACTTCGAGGGCATGGAGCTGATCCGTCCGATGTATTGCATTCACGAGGACGCGATTCTGGACTGGAAACGCTACAACAACCTGCAGTTTATCCAGTGTGCGTGCCGGTTTACGGAAAACTGCGCGATCTGCGATAACGGAGGCGGCGGTTCCAAGAGACAGGAGATCAAGACGCTGATTCGAAGATTAAAACGGGATAATCCGAATATCGAAAAAAGCATTTTCAACAGCATCCATAACGTCAATATCGACACGATGCCAGGCTACAAAACAGACGGGGATTATCATACCTTCCTGGAAAAATTTGACGCCTGCATGGACGGAGAGCCCGAGGAGTAAACGGGTCGGGTGGACAACTTCGGGGTGACGGAGCAGCTGCGGCAGAAAAATATCGGGGAAACGGGGTTGTGCTTCTTTCCGGAAAGTGCTATAGTAAACACAGTTTTTAATTCCACGAACCGCGAAAGGAAAAGCAGAGCATGTTGAGAAACGTTTATACAATTGTCATGGCGATGCCGCAGATGATGATGGGACGCGTTAACTGTATCTGATATGCGAGAGAGCGCAGTGCACAGATACAGGGAAGGGTCTTTTGTTTCTGTGTGCATCGGGCGTTTGAAATTCTTTTCGGAGAGAAAGAAGAATCCAAAATACCGGAGCCGGAGGCAAAGAGCCTTCGGCTTTTTTGCTCTGTAGGAAATACTATGTTGCATGAAAGTGCATTTCATCTGCCGATGTGCATGATTTCCCTTTTGCCGGCATGGAACAAATCTGAGAAGAGGATGGGAAAAGAGCATGAAAACACCGATACTGGAAACCAGTCGGCTTTGGCTGAAACCGTTAAAGGAAGAGGATGCGCCGGGCGCATTTTTGTGGACGGGAGATCCGAAGGTCAGCTGGTACATGCGCTACGAAACGCATGGAAGCCTGGAGGATACGAAGCAGTGGCTGCGGGAGGAAGAAAAACAGCTGGATTCCGATCTGCTGTATGATTTTGGATTTCATAAAAAGGACAGCGACGAGCTGATCGGCAGCGGCGGGCTGACGTTTAATCAGCAGCAGGGCATCTGGGAGCTTGGTTGCAACCTGCGTCGGGATTGCTGGAACCAGGGCTATGGAACCGAGGCGGCAGCGGCGATTCTATCATTTGCGGAAAATACGCTGCACATCCACCGCGTAATGGCGCGTCGGGCAAAGGAAAACACTGCATCCGGGCGGGTGCTGGAAAAGAACGGCTTTTCCTTTGTAAGAGAGTGCTGGGATCAGAAATGGAGCGGTTCGCACCGGTTCGAGTGCCGCGAATATATCTGGAAGAGCGAAAAGAAAGAGGAAAAAAACAGCGCTGCCCGCAACGAGGTCGAACGCTTCTATGACGATGAATACGAAGAATGGAATCGCCTGGAATGGCACACGCCGGAGTTCGAGGTGACAAAGCGCTATATGGAGGAATATATTCCAGGCGATACGCCGCAGAAGATTCTGGATATCGGCGGCGGTCCGGGCAGATATTCCATTTTTCTGGCGCAGAAGGGACATGACGTGACGTTATTTGACTTGTCCGGCAAAAATATCCGACAGGCGATCGAAAAGGCGCAGGAAGCGGATGTGCTGTTGGACAGCTGTATCCACGGCGACGCGCTCCGGCTTTCGGAATATCTTTACAAGGCGGAACAGTATGACGTTGTGCTTTTGATGGGACCTCTGTATCATCTGATGCGGGAACAGGATCGGGAAAAAGCCCTGCAGGAGGCGCTGCGGGTGTTAAAGCCGGGTGGGCTTTTGTTTGCATCCTTTATTTCGACGTATGCGCCAATTCAGGATTATGCCAGCGGACTGTACGATTTCGGAGATATGGACAGGCTCCTCGCCGGTCTGGAGGACGGAACTGCACAACCTGGTAAAAATTTTACAAGCTCCTATTTCTGCGGGGAAAAAGAAGCGGAAGATATGATGGAAAAAGCAGGGCTTTGCCAACTGGCCTTTGCGGGTGTGGAAAATATCCTTTGCGGGAAAGAAGAGCTGCTGCACAAGCTTGCGTCTCAGCAGCAGGAAAAATGGCTGAACCTCGCATGGAGACTGAGCCAGGACAGAAAGCTGCTCGGTATGAGCGAGCACTTCCTCTACATCGGAAGAAAGCAGTGAACGCGGTGCCTTTTTGGAAAAGCGGTTGCATGAAACCGTCTCTTCGGGGTATAATGGCGATATGCGTCGGCGGACAGCTTTCCCCACTGACGGAAATGAAAATACAAAGGAGTTTTACAGCGTATGAAAAATGACCTGTTTTCTATTGGACCGTTTACCGTACACGGCTATGGACTGATGATTGCGATCGGAGTTTTGTCCGCTTATTATATGGTGGAATACCGTGCAAAAAAGAAACAGATGGACTGGGAAAAAGTGTTCCCGCTGACGGTCTGGTCGGTGCTGGGCGGCTTTTTGGGCTCGAAGATTCTGTATCTTCTGACAAGACTGCCGGACATTCTTGCAAATCCGGTGCTTCTTGGCAGCAGCATTAAGGACGGCTTTGTCGTATACGGCGGCATTATCGGGGGTATCCTGACTGCGTGGATTTACTGCAAATGTACGAAATGGAACTTTTGGAAAATTTTTGATATCGCGATGCCTGCGGTTGCGATGGCACAGGGCTTCGGGCGGATTGGCTGCCTGCTCGCCGGCTGCTGCTACGGAATAGAGCTGGATCCCGCAAACCCGATAGGGATCGTGTTCCACAATTCCGCCTATGCACCAAATGATGTCGCGCTTTTGCCGACGCAGATTATTTCCAGTGTGCTGGATTTTGCAAACTGCTTCGTGCTGCTTGCACTGTCGAAGAAGCTCAAAACAGACGGACAGGTGGCGAGCTGTTATCTGATCTTTTATAGCATCGGCAGATTTGTCCTGGAATACTTCCGGGGCGACCTGATCCGGGGAAACGTCGGGGAGTTTTCCACGTCGCAGTTTATCTCCCTGTTTATCTGTCTGATCGGTCTTGTATTGCTTTTTGGACTTCCAGTTCTTGCAAAAAAGAAAGGAGCTTGCGCACAGTCGGAGGAATAGCGCCGGATTTTGCATAGGCGAAGCCGATTTTGCGGGCGGGAATGGAAACCGGCATTTTCAGCTGGACAAGCCTTCCCTCTGCGAGCTCGTCGCGGACGAAATTTTTGATGACGCAGGCGATTCCTAAGTCGATTTTTGCAAATTCGATCAGAAGATCCATGGAGGTTACGTCGATAATCCGGGAGGCGCTTAAGTTTTCCTGGGAAAGATAGCGGTCGATGTACCGGCGGGTAATATTTTCTTTATTCAATAATAGGAGCGTAGACGCTGCAAACGCCGTCCGGGAGGAAAGATGGTCGTTTGGGTGGATGCGCTCTTTTAAATTGTCGAGATAGGTGTGCGTGGTGACAAAAATATCCTGAATGTCGGTGAGGGGTTCAAAAACAAACGCAGACATGTCATCCTCTGCGCCGATCAGCCCGATGTCGAGCGTGCCTTGTTCGAGTGCCTGCATCGTTTCGAGGGAGGACTGGCAGGCGATGGAAAGCTGGATATGCGGGTTTTGGCGGATAAAGGGCTGTAGGATCGGGAGCAGGACATATTTGCACAGCGTCGCAGAAACGCCGATGGAAAGATGTCCCATGCCGAGCTTTTGGAAGCGCTGCAGCTGTTCTTCGCCCTGGGTGATCGCCTGGAAAGCGTTTTCTACCTGGGCAAACAGGATTTCGCCCGGTTCCGTCAAGGAAACACCGCGGGAGGAGCGGTAAAAAAGCGTCGTGCCAAGACTCTGTTCAAGCTTGGAGATCGCCTTGGAAATGGCGGGCTGGCTGATGTAGAGCTCGCGCGCCGCGCCGGAAATGTTGCGGCATTTGGCGACGGTATAAAAAATGTGGTAAAGATTAAAATTCTGTTCCATAAGTTTCCCTTTCCGGCAGACCGGTAGTAATTTTTACCATATGCGGTCTGTTTCTGTCTGTTACTGGTATAACTGATTTTATATATAACACAATCCTACCATAACTGATGATTATAGTAAATATAAGAGAAAGGTATTTTCCTTTCTGAATGTACTATGATACACTTAAATACAGAAAAAAGACGTCCGGGGCGACGGACATCTGCAAATCCGGCTGTTTTTCAGCCAAAAAGGAGATCGGATCATATGGGAATGACAATGACACAGAAGATTCTGGCCGCGCATGCCGGACTCGATCATGTGGAAGCAGGACAGCTGATTGAAGCGCAGCTGGATCTGGTTCTTGGCAACGACATTACAAGCCCGGTTGCCATCAAAGAGATGGAAAAAATGAAGGTGGACGGTGTGTTCGATAAGGACAAGATCGCGCTGGTACCGGATCATTTTGTACCGAACAAGGATATCAAATCGGCAGAACACTGCAAATGCGTGCGCGAATTCGCACGCCGCAATGAGATCACGAACTATTTCGAGGTCGGCGAGATGGGAATTGAGCATGCCCTGTTGCCGGAAAAAGGACTTACCGTAGCAGGTGATGTCGTAATCGGTGCAGACTCCCATACCTGTACCTACGGTGCGCTTGGCGCATTTTCCACCGGCGTCGGCAGCACAGATATGGCGGCTGGAATGGCGACCGGCAAGGCGTGGTTTAAAGTTCCGTCTGCAATCCGGTTTAACCTGATCGGCAAACCGGGCAAGTGGGTCAGCGGCAAGGATGTGATTTTACATATCATCGGCAAGATCGGCGTAGACGGCGCACTGTATAAATCCATGGAATTTACCGGTGAGGGTGTTGCCAATTTAAGCATGGACGACCGGTTTACAATTGCCAACATGGCGATTGAGGCAGGCGGCAAGAACGGCATTTTCCCGGTAGACGACAAGGCGATCGCATACATGAAGGAGCATTCCACAAAGCCATACCACATTTACGAAGCGGATGCGGATGCTGTTTATGATGAGGAATACACGATTGACCTTTCTGCACTGCGTCCGACGATCGCATTCCCGCATCTTCCGGAAAACACAAAGACCATCGATGAAATCCAGGAATCTGTTGCCATCGACCAGGTTGTGATCGGTTCCTGTACAAACGGCAGACTGGATGACCTTCGGATCGCTGCAGAGGTGCTGGAGGGCAGACATGTGGCAAAGGGGATCCGTTGTATCGTAATCCCTGCGACTCAGAAGATTTACATGGAAGCGATGGAAGAAGGGCTGTTAAAGACCTTTATCGAGGCGGGAGCAGTGGTCAGCACACCGACCTGCGGACCCTGCCTTGGCGGTTATATGGGCGTTCTGGCAGAGGGCGAGCGCTGTGTATCGACGACGAACCGGAACTTTGTCGGACGTATGGGGCACGTCAAATCAGAGGTTTATCTGGCGAGCCCGGCAGTTGCGGCAGCCAGCGCGGTGGCGGGACAGATCGCATGTCCTGAGCAGCTCGATTGAGGAGGGACAAAACAGCATGAAAAAGGCGAACGGAACAGTTTTCAAATATGGAGATAACGTGGATACGGATGTCATTATCCCCGCACGTTACTTAAATTCCTCTGATCCGGCAGAGCTTGCACAGCACTGCATGGAGGATATTGACAAGGATTTCATCAAAAACGTAAAGCCCGGCGATATCATTGTTGCGGATAAAAATTTCGGCTGCGGTTCTTCCAGAGAGCATGCGCCGATTGCTATCAAGGCGGCTGGCGTCAGCTGTGTTATTGCACAGACCTTTGCCCGGATTTTTTACCGTAATTCGATCAATATCGGACTGCCGATCATCGAATGCCCGGAGGCGGCAGAAGCAATTCAGGCGGGTGATGAGGTCGAAATCGATTTCGATACCGGTATCATCACCGACAAGACGCAGAACAGGCAGTTCAAAGGACAGGCGTTTCCACCCTTCATGCAGAAGATTATCGCTGCAGGCGGACTGATCAATTACATTAACGAGGATTAAATAATAGAATGCATGCTCCGCCGCAGGTTTGAAACGCCTGCGGCGGCTTTTTGCAGTTGCGGTTTTGGGTCCGTCCGGCTCCGGCAAAACGACGCTGATGAACATCATTGGCTGTATGGACCGGTCAGAAGCAGCGTGTATCGATTATGGATGGACAGCTGTCGCAAAAACAAGCAGAATTGCCAGAAAACCAATATTTGCAAGGGTGAACAGAAGAAAGTACTGCCCTTTCTGTTCGGGAAGCTTCCGGGCGATCTGCCGATAAGAAATCAGGCTTGCCATCGATGCGATCAGGGTTCCGAGCCCACCTAAATTAGTGCCGACGATCAGCGCTGGAACGTTATTGGAAAAGCCGGACAGCAAAAGCGCCGCCGGAACGTTGCTCATGACCTGGGAGGCGAGGACGCTGATGAGGATTTCCCGACCGGAGAGCGCTGCAGAAAGCCAGGAGGCAAAGGCGGGAATTCTGCCGAGATTTCCGATGAAAATAAAAAATGCGAGAAACGTGGCGAGCAGGGAATAATCGACCTGTGCCAGCACTTTTTTATCTGCGATCAATGCGCCCAAGAGGACGAGGACAAAGACTGCCGGGTAGGGAAGCACATGCAAAACGGCAAGGAGGCAGAAGAAAAACAAAACGATGTAAAGCCGGATCAGCGCCGGCTTTTTTTGTGCAGCGTTTGTAGTCGGATTCTGGATTGAGGAAGAGACTGTTTGCTGCCGATGCGGATGTCCCAGATAGAAAATGCAGACAGAAAGCAGGATGGCAGACAGCAGCGTATAAGGGAGCATGAGCTGCAAAAAAGCGGAAAAGGACAGTTGGCTTTTGCCATACAGATATAAATTCTGAGGGTTCCCGATGGGAGTCAGCATGCTGCCGAGGTTGGCGGCAATAGTCTGCAGGCAAACAACGGGCGTCAGGTGTTTTTTGCCGGATGCTTCCGGCAGCTGTCCCAGTACAGCAAAGGAAAACGGAACGAAGGTCAGGAGCGCAACGTCGTTCGTGATCAGCATACTGCAAAAAAAGCATAAACCGACCAGGACGAATACCAGGGAAGTGATGCTGTTTGTGCGGGACAGCAGGGAATATGCGAACCGTGTAAAAACGCCCTGACGCTGCAGCCCGGACATGACAGTCATTAGGGAAAACAGGATGGTAAGCGTGCGAAAATCGATATAACCGAAATAGGATGCGTCCGGCAAAACGAAGCAGGCAGAGAGCAGGGCGAGCAAAACGGCAATCGACAGGACAGCCTCCTGGCGGATTTTGTAAAACAGTTTCTGAAAGATGGAATATAGCATGGGAAAGCCTCTTTTTCTTTTTATTATGGGATATTTCTTGTAAATACTATAATTTTTACAAATAGGAAAGTCAAGGAACAATGAAAAAGGGATGACTTTTTGGAAAGATTATTGTAATATGGAGAAAGGTCAAAACAACGAATGTAAAGGAGTATTGACTGTATGAGATTTCGGGAAGAGGTTTTAGCAAAGATTTTTACCTATATTACTGTCGCCGTGCTGCTGGGAATCGTTGCATTCGAGGCATGGGGGCTTTCGCGAGAGCGAAGCCGCAGAAAGGATGCAGAGGACAATGCAGCAGTACTTCAGGAAGAAGTAGAGAACATGCGGGATATCAACAGCACCCTGAAAAAAGAAAACGGAGAGCTTTCTGCATTTCGCAACAAATGGAATGTATACGTTTCTTCTTTGACCAGCAGTGAGGTTTTAGAGCTTCAGCACGATTTGTTTATGCGGACAGATTTGATTCCGCAGGAGGCGAAGGAAGAAATCGCAAAGCGGGAAGCCGGGCTTCTTACGGAAGAAACAGATGGGAAAAGTACGTCTGAGCAGAGCTCTTCCAAAAATAAAACGTCGAAAACGGATACCAAAAGCAAAACGACAGACAACGCCAGAACTGCAAAAATCGTCGTCGGGGAATATTCGTTTGACAATCCGAATGGGGAAAATATTTTTCTGCCGGTCAGCGCCAACACGGGAGACGGGGAGAATTGTCTGATCTACACGGCTGCCTATGAAGAGGAGGGAAGCCATGTGATCGAATTATTATATGAAATTACGCTGGATGAATCGGGTACGATCGCGCGCAGGGATACGACCGGGGAAGTGGAATGGTACTGTGTCGCCTATCAGGCGGGCGGAGGCTGGAAAGCGACAGCAACAAAGGAGGACGCAGGGCAATGATGACAATTGACCAGATTTTAACAAAGCTGGATCATTATTATAAGGAGGATCAGCTGACAGAGATAGAGCCGTTTCTCTTATCCTGTCTGGAGGATGCCAAAAAAGAGCAGGAGTATGGCATTTATATTTCCGTCGGCAACGAGCTTCTGGGCTTTTACAGAAGCATCGGACAGTTTGAGGCTGCATTTGCGGTCGGGGAGGACGTTCTTCTTTTGATGGAGGAGCTGCAGCTGGATCATACCGTCCATTTTGCAACGACCTTGTTCAATGTGGCGACTGCGTACCGCACGGCAGGAAAATACGAGGAAGCACTTGCAAATTATCGGCGTGCCCTTGAAATTTATCAAAAAGAGCTTCCCAAAGACGACTATCGTCTGGCAGAACTATATAGCAGCATCAGTATTTTATTGGAAAAGCTCAACGAAAATGAAAATGCGGCGCTGTTTTTGGAAAAAGCGATTCAGATTATGGAAAAACAGCCTGGAACAAGGGTTGAAGTAGCGACTTCCCGGACGAGTCTTGCACTGATCGAGCTGAAAATGGACAAGCTGGAAGCGGCGGAAAAGCATCTCGAGCTTGCGATTTCCGCGTTTAAAGAGGATGGCGGCAAGACGGATACACACTACAGCGCAGCGCTTGCCGGACTCGGCGAGGTCTGCTACCGTCAGGGCAGTCTGGAACGCGCCCTGGAAAATTATGAGCACGCGCTGTTTGAGGTGGAAAAGCATTTCGGCAGAAAAGAAGGCTACGGTCTGCTCTGCGGCAACTGCGCGGCGATCTGCAGAGAGCTTGGACAGAGCGCAAAAGCTGAAGAGTATGAGGTGCAGCGCAAAAAATACTGCCCGGAAGCCTGACAGGACGGGGAAATAAAACTTGAAACATACGTTCGAAAATGATACAATAAGCAGCGGCGAATACAGGAGGGATTTCCTTTTGATCGCCGCTGTTATACTGGCAGCGGCAGCAGCTGTCTTTTTCTTTCAGGTCAAAAACAGGACTTCCGGTACGGTTTATGCGATCGTGGAGCAGGACAGTAAAGAGCTGATGCGTCTGCCGCTGTCGGAACCCGGGGAATATCGGATTTCCGATGGAGACAGCTATAACGTGATCGAAATTACAGAGGGTGGCGTCCGAATGAAGGAAGCGGACTGCCCGGATCAGATCTGCGTCAGCCGCGGACTGATTCGGAAAAGCGGACAGAGTATCGTCTGCCTGCCGCACCGGCTTGTCATCCGTCTGGAACAGCTGGGAGATCAGGAACTGGATGCGGTAGCAGAATGAAACGACTGAGCTGGTCAACGAAATAGATCAAACTGGTCAATGACAGATTGGATCCGCCAGAAAGGAGCAAACTTTAAGTAATCAAAATCATTGTCAATAGTAATTAAATGTGTTGAAATATACCCACGGAGGATATTGTTATGAACACATCTAATATCACTAATTACAAACCAAAAGATTTTGCTGAATTATTGGGTGTCTCAGTCAAAACGTTACAACGCTGGGATAGAGAGGGGATTCTAAAAGCAAATCGAACTCCAACTGATAGGCGTTATTATACTTATGACCAATATCTTCAGTTTAAGGGCATAAATTCTGAAAACGATAATCGTCAGACTGTTATTTATGCCAGAGTATCTACAAGAAACCAAAAAGATGATTTACAAAACCAAGTAACTTTTTTACGCCAGTTTTGCAATGCGAAAGGTATCATTGTAGATCAATGTATTGAAGATTATGGAAGTGGGCTTAACTACAATCGTAAAAAGTGGAATCAATTATTAGATGAAGTAATGGAACAAAAAATCAAAACTATCATAATTACACATAAAGATAGATTTGTCAGATTTGGCTATGATTGGTTTGAAAAATTCTGTATGAGGTTTCATACAACCATAGTGGTAGTGAATAATGAAGAATTATCACCGCAGGAAGAACTTGTACAGGATATTGTATCTATTCTTCACGTTTTTTCTTGTAGATTGTACGGTCTTCGTAAGTATAAAAAACAAATAGAAGGGGATGAGGAAATTGCTAAAGAGCTTCAAAACGGAAATAAATCCGACAGTCGAGCAAAAAATCAAGATTAACAAGACGATCGGCACTTGTAGATACGTCTATAACTTCTATCTCGGTCACAACAAAGCTTTATACGATAAAGGTGAAAAGTTTATGACCGGCAAGAGTTTTAGCGTATGGCTCAATAATGAGTACATTCCTGATAATCCTGATAAAATATGGATTAAAGAAGCATATTCAAAAGCTGTAAAAAAATCTATAGAAGATGGATGCACTGCATTTAAAAGATTTTTTAAACATCAAAGTGCTTTTCCTAATTTCAAAAAGAAAGGTAAATCTGATGTAAAAATGTATTTCGTAAAGAATAATCCTAAAGATTGTAGATGCGAGAGACATAGGTTAAACATACCCACTTTAGGTTGGGTACGCATGAAAGAAAAAGGCTATATACCAACAACGAAAGACGGATGGAAAATCAAAAGCGGTACAGTATCCATCAAAGCAGGTAGATATTATGTGTCAGCTCTTGTAGAAATTCCCGACGCTAAGATTGCTAATAATAGCAATGACGGTATAGGAATTGACCTGGGTTTGAAAGACCTGGCGATTGTTTCTAATGGTAAAACTTACAAAAATATCAATAAGTCAGCAAGAGTTAAGAAATTGGAAAAGAAATTGCGCAGAGAACAAAGAGGTCTCTCACGCAAGTATGAAAATTCAAAGAAAGGGGAGTCCACTCAAAAGAATATACAAAAGCAAAAGCTCAAAGTGCAAAGACTTCATCATAAAATAGATAATATCCGTACTGATTATATCAATAAATCAATAGCCGAGATAGTGAAAACCAAGCCATCTTATATAACGATTGAAGATTTGAATGTATCAGGAATGATGAAGAACAGACATCTATCAAAAGCCGTTGCGTCACAAAAGTTCTATGAATTTAGAACTAAGCTTAAAGCGAAGTGTGATGAAAATGGTATTGAATTAAGAGTCGTAGACAGATGGTATCCATCATCCAAAATATGTCACTGCTGTGGTGCTATCAAGAAAGATTTGAAGCTTTCAGATAGAATATACCGTTGTGATTGTGGCTATGTCGAGGATAGGGATTTCAATGCTGCTCTTAATCTAAGAGATGCTTTAACTTACGAAGTTGCATAATGAACGCAAACGTAAGTATGTACTGCGGGCTATCGCAGGAATTTACGACTGTGGAGTGTACAAGAACTTGTGAGTAGCGTATTGTTTACAATCGCCAAAGCATACACATTGAAGCAGTAAGAAGTATCCGCAAGGACTTCAATTTCTCCATGTGTTTGAGTATATTTAAACATATTTTGAGTGGCAGCAAAGCTTCATGAACAGCAACAGTACACGCAATCCTTCCGGAAAAACAGCCTTTCTCGGTGTCATGACCGCGGCGGCACTGATGCTTTCCTATATAGAATCGCTGTTTATCCTTGTCCCGGGCATCCCGGGGATTAAACTGGGATTTGCGAATCTGGCAGTGGTATTGTGTCTGTATCGCTATGGCTGGAAGGAAGCCCTTTTTCTGAATGCGGTTCGGATTGCACTGGCAGCATTTTTGTTCGGGAGTATGTTTACGATGTTATACAGCCTGGCGGGGGCGGCATGTGCGTTTGCTGCGATGGTGCTTGCAAAACGCCTGAAGCTGTTTTCTGTCGTCGGCGTGAGCGTCCTTGGCGGCGTGTGCCATAATCTGGGGCAGCTGGCGGTGGCGGTCGCAGTGCTCGGAGGCAGCTGGGCAGGCTGGTATCTGCCGTGGCTTATGCTGGCAGGCTGCGTGACCGGGATTTTTATTGGCGTGTGCGCAGGGGCGGTCAACCGGGCGCTGCCGCCGCAGAGATAGGATACGGCAGAGGGAGAACACATGATTGCATATTTAAACGGCATACTCGCCGAAATCGAAGAAGAAAATATTGTAATAGAAGTAAACGGTATTGGCTATAATGTCCGAATTCCGGCGGGAATGGCGGGACGGCTTCCCCAGATCGGAGAAGTGGTTAAACTCTATACCTATACAAGCGTCCGGGAGGATGCGATCGGGCTGTATGGATTTTTGAGCCGGGACGACTTAAATATGTACCGGCAGCTGATTACGGTCAGCGGAATCGGGCCAAAGGGCGGTCTTTCGGTGCTCTCTGCGATGAGCGCAGACGAGCTTCGAATGGCAGTGATTTCCCAGGATGCAAAGGCGATTGCAAAAGCGCCCGGCGTTGGGACCAAAACCGCGCAGCGGATTATTTTGGAGTTAAAGGACAAGATTTCGTTAGAGGATACCGCAATGATGCGGGAGGTCAATCAGGTTCCGCAGGGCAGTATGCTGACGGGCAAAAGCCAGGCACAGACAGAAGCGGTAGAGGCACTGACGGCGCTTGGATATTCCCCGTCAGAAGCGCTGCGCGCGGTAAAGGCGGTGCTGCAGGAAACTCCGGATCTGGATGTGGAAGCCCTGTTAAAGGCGGCCCTGAAAAAAATGTTCTAAAAAGAAACCGACAAGCAGGATGTTTTACCTGCGGCAGGCACAAAAGCGCCATGCTTTTTTCACCTGCTGCAGCGTGATCAACGGTAGAATGGAGGCAACATGCCAAGAGTCATCGAGACGAATCTGACGGAGGAAGATAAAAAGATCGAGAAAACATTGCGTCCGCAGTGTCTGGACGATTATATCGGTCAGGAAAAAGCGAAGTCGACCTTAAAAATTTATATCGAAGCGGCAAAGCAACGCCATGATTCGCTGGATCACGTCCTGTTTTACGGACCTCCCGGTCTTGGAAAGACGACGCTTGCGGGGATTATCGCCAACGAAATGGGCGTCAACATGAAGGTAACCAGCGGTCCGGCGATCGAAAAGCCCGGCGAAATGGCTGCAATTCTGAACAATCTGCAGGAGGGTGATCTTCTGTTTGTCGATGAAATTCATCGCTTAAACCGTCAGGTGGAGGAAGTGCTTTACCCTGCAATGGAGGATTTTGCAATCGATATCATGATCGGAAAGGGAAGCACAGCGCGTTCTGTGCGTCTGGACCTGCCGCATTTTACGCTGGTGGGCGCGACGACGAGGGCGGGACTTTTAACAGCGCCGCTTCGGGATCGCTTCGGGATGATCCACCATATGGAATTTTATACGGAGGATGAGCTGAAGCTGATTATCAAGCAGTCGGCAAAGGTTCTGAACGTAAAAATCGAGGATGCGGGGGCGACGGAGCTTGCGCGCAGAAGCCGCGGGACGCCGCGTCTGGCAAACCGGATTTTGAAGCGGGTGCGCGATTTTGCGCAGGTCAAATATAACGGCGTGATTACGGAAACGGTGGCGCACACCGCCCTCGACCTGATGGATGTGGATACGCTCGGTCTGGATCGGGTGGATCGAAACATTCTTGTGACGATCATCGAAAAGTTTGGCGGCGGTCCGGTCGGACTGGACACGCTGGCAGCGTCGATCGGAGAGGATGCCGGTACGATCGAGGATGTTTATGAACCGTATCTTTTGATGAAAGGACTGATTGACCGCACGCCGCGCGGACGAGTTGCGACGCAGATTGCTTATACACATCTGGGACTTTAACGCTTGCAATTGGTGCTTTTTGCCCTTATAATGAAAAAGAATCGAACAGCGTTTTTTGAGTTCTGGCAACAGAGTGCGTACAAAATGTAGATGCTGTTGCTGACAGCGCTGTTCAGAAAGCGCGGATACGCGATACGAAAGGGTAGACAGTCATGGCGGTCAAGACAGATACAGAAGTGATCATCGGAGGCAGGGTACTGACGCTCAGCGGCTACGAAAGCGAAGAATACCTGCAGAAGGTGGCTTCTTATATCAATAATAAACTGGCAGAATACAACCGGGTGGAAAGCTTTCGCCGTCAGCCGGCGGATATCCAGAACATTTTAGTGGAATTGAACATTGCGGACGATTATTTTAAGGCGAAAAAGCAGATCGAGGAGATGGAGGAAGAAGCAGCCTCCAAGGAAAAAGAGCTGTATGACTTAAAGCACGAGCTGATTGCTTCCCAGATCAAGCTGGATAATACGGAAAAGAGCCTGCGGACGCTGCAGCAGGATCAGCAGGAAAGTTCCAGACAGATCGTGCGCCTGGAAACCGAGATCCGCGGAATGAAGGATAAAAAGTAACAGAATACATGTTCTGTAATTGTTCTATTGTCTTGAATTAAAGGAAACAGACGGTCAGGCTGTCAGCGATGACAGCCTGTTTCTTTATCGTATTGGAAACTTGTTTCCAATACGATAAAGACGCTCCGCGGAGATCGCACTGCGGCGGAATGGAAGAATGTCGCTTGCGCGATCCGCCGCAGGCGGAGAATGTGCCAAGGCACATTCTTTTTTATTCATGACAATAGAATGCTCGCAGAGCATGCATTCTATTGTTATATTTTCTTTATCAATGGAGGAAGAGGATGGAAGAATACAGAGGCGAGCTTTTGGCTCCTGCCGGAACTATGGACTGCTTAAAGGCAGCGATTGCAGCGGGTGCGGACGCCGTGTATCTGGGTGGACAGCGGTTCGGTGCGCGGGCGTTTGCCGGAAACTTTTCCAGGGAAGAGCTGTTAGAGGGACTTTCCCTCGCCCATCTGTGGAATCGGAAAATCTATTTAACTGTCAATACGCTGACAAAGCAGGACGAGCTTTCAGGACTTTGCGACTGGATCGCACCGTTTTATGAGGCGGGGCTGGACGGCGTCATCGTTCAGGATATGGGCGTTTTGGAGAAGCTGCGCAAAAATTTTCCCGGCATGGAGCTGCATGCCAGCACGCAGATGACGGTGACGGAGAGCAGAAGTGCCCTGTTTTTAAAATCGTTGGGTGTCTGTCGGATTGTCCCGGCGAGGGAATTGAGCCTGGAAGAAATTCGCCTGTTAAAAGAGCAGACTGGTCTGGCAATGGAAGTATTTATCCATGGAGCCTTGTGCTATTGCTATTCCGGACAGTGCCTGTTTTCAAGCTTTCTGGGCGGAAGAAGCGGAAACCGGGGACGCTGTGCGCAGCCATGCAGACAGCCCTATACGGTGCTTGGACAGGAAGCAGGAGGGGGCAGGATGGGCGGAAAAAGTCAGCAAAAACCTCCGGCGTATCCGCTGAGCTTAAAAGATCTCTGTGTGCTGCCGTTTTTACCGGAGTTGATGGATGCAAAAATCGATTCCTTTAAAATAGAAGGGCGGATGAAGAGCCCGGAATATGTTGCCGGCGTTACTGCAATCTACCGCAAATATATGGATTTGTATCTGACAGATCGGGAGCATTGGCAAATCGATCCGAAGGATCAGGAGCTTTTGGCAAAGCTCTACGTTCGTTCGGAAACCGGCGGCGGATATTATCACAGGCATAACGGCAGAGAAATGCTGACGTTGGAAAAACCCGGATATTTGGCATGTCCACAGGAAATTTTGGAACGGGTGCATGGGATGATGGAGGATGGCAAGCTGCAAAAGCCAGTCAGCTTCCATGCGGCAATCCGTCCGGGCGAGCCGATCAATTTAACAGCGTCCTGCGAAGGCATTTCGGTTCAAAAAGAAGGCACAGTCGCACAGCCGGCACAGAAGCGCCCACTGGCAGAGGATGATGTCGTCAAGCAGCTCAAAAAGACCGGCGGCTCATTCTACGGGGCAGATGATATTTCCGTAGAGCTGGACGGAGACAGCTTTGTTCCGGTTTCTGCGCTCAACGAGCTGCGTCGGGAAACGCTGGATGCGTTGACGGAGAAACTGCAGGATCGACAAAAAAGAACATATGTTCCGGAACACGGCCGGGAAGCAGAAACAGCGCAGCCCGAGGCCGGCGAATCGACTGCGACTGCAGCAGCTATGCCGCCCCTTCATTATGCGGATACCCAGCGTCCGCAGCCAACCAAATGCTATGTCTCTGTCCTGCAGGCAGAGCAGGCATTTGCCGCGCTGCGCACGACGGGCACAGATCGGTTGTACCTTTCTTCGGATTTGATGGACGATCCGAAAACCGGACAGCTGATGGAACTCGTAAGGAACGTGAAAGCAGATCGTCCCGGATTTGAACTGTTTGTGACGCTTCCGACGATCCTACGCTCGTACAGCGAACCGTATTTAAAACGTCTGTCGGGACAGGTGAAGGCCTATGACGGGCTGGTGGATGGATTTTTGGCGGGCAGCCTTGGTGGAATGTGCTGGGTGACAGAAAAATATCCGGAGAAAAAGCTCTCCCTGCAGCATAGCGTTTATACGTTTAACCGGGAAACCAGGCAATTGTATCAGGACTGTTTTGCACCGGACAGCTACACAGCGCCGTTAGAATTAAACCGCAGGGAGCTGGAAGCGCTTCCTCCCCAAAATCAGGAAATGGTGGTTTACGGAAGGGTGCCGATGATGGTCAGTGCCGGATGCGTCAAAAGAAGCCTGGGGGCCTGTCAGATTTCCCATACGCAAAAGCAGCTGTCGCAGGGAATCCCTGCAGCAGCGTTTTCCTGTCGGTTAAAGGATCGCTACAATGTAGAATTTCCCGTATGGGTTAACTGCAGGCACTGCATGAACACGATTTACAATTCTGTGCCGCTTTCCCTGCATCAGTATCTTGCAGAGCAGAAAAGGCGCGGTATCCGTGCAATCCGTCTGGATTTTACGGACGAGACGGCGGAAAAAACGCGGGAAGTGCTCGAATTTTTCAGCGAAGGAAAAGGAACAGCACCGGCGCAGTATACGACCGGACATTATAAAAAAGGAGTACAGTAAGCGTGGCATATACGATTGTGATAGCATCCAGATATCTGATCCCGCTGTTTTTGTATCTGTTTCTTAGCTGTAGCATTTATGCGCTGTTTGTCGGGGACGTTCGCAAACAGTCTGGCGCTGCAGCGCTGCAGATGGTCTTTTTATTTCTGATGCAGTTTACGGCGTGGCTGACCATCGTGATCCGGACGCAGCAAAGTAAATATCTGCTGTTTTATGCTTTTTTACAGATTCTGACGCTGGCGCTGCCGGTGTTGGCGTGGTTTATCTATCCGGGAATCAGCCGGATTGTTATGAATCATATGTGTATGCTTTTCAGTGCGGGGCTGATCGTGCTGACACGGCTCGATCTGACAAAGGCGATCAAACAGCTGATTATCGCGGGCGCATCCTTTGTCGTATTTCTGATTGTGCCGTGGATCTTGCGCAAATGCAGGTTTCTGGAAAAACTTGGCTGGATTTATGCCGGAATCGGAATTGCAGCCCTTGGAATCGTGCTGATTTTAGGACAGGTGACGCACGGCTCGAAGCTGTCCTGGTCGATAGGTGGAATTACCTTCCAGCCGTCGGAGTTTGTCAAACTGACGTTCGTATTTTTTCTGGCAGCGGTTCTTTCCGAAAAGACAGGAATCCGGCAGGTGGTCGCAGCTGGAATCGGAGCAACAGCGCATGTGCTGATTCTTGTACTGTCGAAGGATCTGGGCAGCGCGTTGATTCTTTTTATGGTGTATGTGTTTCTGATGACGATTTCTGCACATCAGCCACTGTATCTGGCTGGCGGGCTTGTCGCCGGGGCAGGCGCATCGTTGCTTGCGTACCGGATGTTTTCCCATGTACAGGTGCGCGTGCAGGCGTGGAGAGATCCATGGAGTGTGATTGATAAGCAGGGATATCAGATCGCACAGGCACTGTTTGCGATGAGCCGCGGCGGATTGTTCGGACTGGGAATCGGAAAAGGCACGCCGCAGGATATTCCATATGTGGAGACGGATTTCATTTTTTCCGCAGTGATCGAAGAGCTGGGGCTGCTCTTTGGAATTGGAATTTTGCTGACAGCGGCAGTGCTGTTTGTCCTGATGATTCGTCTGGCGGGTGGTCTTGCAGACGGATTTTACAGAAATCTTGTAGTAGGATTTGCAATTTTATACCTGTTTCAGACGTTTCTGACTGTCGGCGGCGGAAGCAAATTTATCCCGCTGACCGGTGTGACGCTTCCTCTTGTCAGCTACGGTGGAAGCAGCGTGATGACGACGATCCTGATGTTTGGCGTCATAGAAGGCGTTTTTGTCTTGCGGTATGATGAGGAGCTTCGAATTGAAAAGCAAAGAAGAAAGAAAAAAAGACAAACAGAAGAAACAGAATAAATGGCAGATGAACCGTGAACTCTATCTGTGCAGCCTGCTGATGCTTACAGTGTTTGCCGGGATGATCTGGTATCTGGCAGATTATGTGTCCTCCAATCAGGAAGCGCTGTTTAACAACAGCTACAATTCCCAGCAGCGCGTCCTCGCCCAGGAAAATACCCGCGGAACGATTTACGCTGGGACGGGAGAGGTGTTGGCACAGACTGTGATCGCAGAGGATGGAACATCAGTTCGGGAGTATCCCTATAAAAATATCTTTGCCCATGTGGTTGGTTACACGGATAAAGGAAAGACGGGGATCGAGGAGCTGGAAAATTATCAGCTGATTCATTCGGATATTTCTGACCGGGAAAAGTTGGATCATGAGCTGGCAGGAGAAAAAAATCCGGGAAACGATGTCTATACAACGCTGGACACCTCCCTGCAGCAGGCGGCGAGCGATGCGCTGGGGTTATACCGCGGTGCGATTGTTGTGACGGAGGTAAAAACGGGAAGAGTGCTCGCAATGGTCAGCAAGCCCGATTACGATCCGAACAAAATCGCAGAAAACTGGGAGACGCTCAGCACCGACAAGGACAAAGCAGCACTCGTAAACCGTGGGACGCAGGGACTGTATCCGCCTGGTTCGACCTTTAAAATCGTGACGGCGCTTGCCTATATCCGCCAAAATCCGGACAGCTGGCAAAATTATCATTATCAGTGTAACGGTGCATATATCAATGGAGACAATAAAATCAACTGCTATCACGGGAGCGTGCATGGCGATGTCAATCTGATGACCTCTTTTGCAAAATCATGCAATGCCTCTTTTGCCAACATTGGTATGTCGATGGATCGGGAAAAATTTGGCGAAACGATCGACGGTCTGCTGTTTAATCAGGAGTTTTCGTTCCCGCTTCCTTATAACCAGACGAAGGTAACGTTAGATCAGGACAGCACGGACGAGGACGTGATTCAGACGTCGATCGGTCAGGGGAAGACGCAGATCACGCCGGTACAGTTAAACCTGATTACGGCGGCGATCGCAAACGGCGGCAAACTGATGCAGCCGATCGTCGTGGATCGGGTGCTGAATGCAGACGGGAAGATACTGGAGAAAAATGAGCCGTCCGTTTATCGGGAGCTGATGTCGGAAAAAGAGTCGGAAGTGATGATTTCCCTGATGGAGGATGTTGTGCAGGAGGGAACCGGCAGAAAGCTAAAGGACCGTTCCTATACGGCTGCCGGGAAGACCGGAAGCGCTGAATTTTCCAGCGATAAGTCCGAATCCCATGCATGGTTTACAGGCTTTGCTCCGGCAGAGAATCCTGAGATTGCGGTGACAGTAATCGTGGAAAGCGCGGGTTCCGGAAGCGATTATGCAGTGCCCCTTGCCAGACAGGTGTTCGATGCATATTTTTCAGACTGACCGGACAATTTTGAATTTTCGGTAAATTCTTTTTGGAGAATAGGACTTGCCCTGTATCCGGATTTAAGGTATACTGAATTCCAGAGTCAGATATCGCCGGACAGGAGGAATTGCAGTGATAGAAGCAACGAGCTGCGGCGGTGTAGTAATTTTTAGGGGGAAGATCCTTCTGCTTTATAAAAATTATAAAAATAAATATGAAGGATGGGTACTCCCTAAAGGAACCGTGGAGGAGGGCGAGGAGTTTCAGCAGACCGCGCTCCGTGAGGTTCTGGAGGAAAGCGGTTCCAGAGCTTCCATTATCAAGTATGTGGGCAAAAGCGAATATACCTTCAACGTACCGGAGGATGTCGTGGAGAAAGAAGTTCACTGGTATTTGATGATGGCAGACAGTTATTACAGTAAGCCGCAAAGAGAAGAGTATTTTGTGGACTCCGGATTTTACAAGTATCATGAGGCCTATCATCTTTTGAAATTTGCCAATGAAAAGCAGATTCTCGAAAAAGCCTATCATGAATATCTGGAATTAAAGAAGAGCAATCTCTGGGGCAGCCACAAATACTATTAAGCGGACGGAAATCATCTGTTTAGGCCGGTCAATCTGACCGGCTATTTTCAAAAAATATGCTTATGAGTGCAATTTGGGGGAATTCTAGGAACAGGAGAGTGTTGCCAGTTCATGAAATTTTACCGCAGGCTGTATGTGGGGCCGTCAATCCGCAATGTAAATAAAATAAAATGGAAGCTTCTGACCGGGAGAGGACAGCTTGGCATCTATCTGATCAGCCTGTCTTGCACTTCAGATCAGCTGGACATTTTCCACTGCGCGCTGTTAAAACAAAAATATTTTGACAAAAAGGCACTGCAGGTTGTCGGCATTGCAGAGGGGCGGGAGGAAGCGATTTTTCTTGTGCAGCAGATGCTGCAGGATACGATGGACGCCGGAATGGAAGCGGATATCAAGGGATATCTGCAAAAGACCTTTACCTCCGGGAAAGGAGGCGGCGGATGACAGTACTTCTGACAATATTAAAAGTAATTGGATGGATTTTGCTTGGAATCCTCGGACTGATCTTGCTGACAGTTCTGACCGTTTTGCTCGTCCCGATCCGATATCGGGCGGACGGCGTCTGGAAGGAAGAAAAATACATCCGGGGTCGTGTGACATGGCTGTTACATCTGCTGTCTATCCGTGTCACATATGAAAAAGAACTGCTTTTGGAAGTCCGCGTGGCGGGATTTTTAATTTATCCGAAAAAAGACCGATTGGGGAAAGAGAAAAAAGCGGCATCCGGGGCGGACGCAGAGGAAGGTGTAGGCGACGCCGACGCGGATACGAATGTGCTGGATGCGGACGGAGCGAAAATGCCGTCTGCGGACGTAAAAACGCTGGGCGAGAGCGCGCCTGCTGCCGGTACGACTGACGAACCGCAGACACAAACTGTCGCGGAAGCATCTGAACCGCAGTCAGCAGACCCGCGTGGCTCGGCTACGACTAGGATGCCTGATGTCGAATCACAGTCAACTGACCCGAACGAAACGTCTGCTTCGGAGGCTGACGCGCAAGCCACCGATTCGGACACTGCATCTGACCATCCTGCCGGCAGCTTTTTTGAAAAGCTTTCCGGTAAGCTTTCGCAGGTCACAGACCGACTGCGCGGAATGCAGCAAAAGACCGACCGGCTCAAACAACAGACTGTCTATTATAAAAGAATCTGGGATCAGCCGCAGACACGGCAGGCGATCCGGGTTGGATTTTACGAGCTGGGAGAAATTATCAGACATGTACTGCCGCGAAAGCTGGAGGTTTTTGGAATCGTCGGGACAGGCGATCCGGCTTCTACCGGACAGATCATGGCGATACAGGGAATGCTGTATCCCTGGCATAAAGGAAATATCCGGCTGGAACCGGATTTTGAAGAGAAATATATCGAAGGAGAACTTCACCTCAAAGGCAGAATCCGGCTTGGAACCCTCGGAATCTGCGGACTGAGGATTTTACTCAATAAAAATGTCAGACGACTGATCAGAATACTGCGCAAGAAGGAGGAAGCATAGCATGGCAGAAAATAAAGATAACAATATTACTTCTGTAATGGAAGCCTTGGTGAAAGGGGCAGAATCCGTTTTCACAACTAAAACCGTAGTTGGAGAAGCAACAAAGATCGATGATACGATCATTATCCCGCTTGTGGATGTATCGTTTGGAATCGGTGCGGGCGCAAGCTGCGGAGCGGGTAAGGACTCCCGCAAAAACGGCGGCATGGGCGGTATGAGCGGCAAGATGTCCCCCAGCGCGGTGCTTCTGATTAAAAACGGACAGACACGTCTGGTCAACATCAAGAATCAGGACAGCGTCAGCAAGGTAATCGACATGATTCCTGACCTGGTAGATCGCTTTACGACGCCTAAACAGGAAATGATGAGCGATGAGGAAGCGGTGGACGCAGCGTTCCCGGAAGAAGACGGAAACGAAGCATAAATTTAAAATGATGAAGATTGCGAGAGTGCAAAGCGCGTAGCAATCTGGTATTAAAGGATAGCGAAACATGTGACAGGGGCGGTCTGGCTGGATTTGTCCCTGTTTTGCTTTTTGAAGAAAGCTTGAGGGCAGGCAGGATGAAAAAAAGGATGAAACGATTCAAAAACAGGAGGACAACTTCGACTGCCGCGATACTGTGTATGGCAGCTTTGCTTTTTGCTGTTTTGCTGGCGGGATGCTCTGTACAGAAAGAAACGGAGGCTTCCGGTGACCAACAGCAGGAAACCTGGTCGGAAGAAATGGAAAATAGCACAGCTCTTTCAGAGGAGCCGGATGATACAGATACTATCGGAAATGCGGATAATCCGGAGGATACAGGCGATATCGGGAATCCGGAAAACCCGGAGGATACGTCTACAGCTCTGACGCTTCCGATTTTGGATGAAATCAATTCTAAGGTTCAGATTGGGACATCGGGTTCGTCTCTGATAGCGGTGCAGGCAGCAGTAAAGCTGTTGGAGTGGGGCGAACATACCGGTCTGGATCCGGAAGAAATCCGGGAGGCGGCTTCTGCATGGCTTTCGGAGCAAACGGACAGTGACAGGGAGGAAGCTCTGTTAAAGCTGGAAATGGTAGACGACGCTTATCAAAGGCTCTTAAAAGAAGATGCGCGGGAACTGCTGGATACTGCGGGATGCGCGGATACGGAGATTTTCTGGGGAAGCGAGCCTGTGGAGCCGGTTGAGGCAATTATGCAGGCAGCCGGACTGCGAAAGGACTAAGCCGTTGATGCTTGCACAGATTTTTAATCAAAGAACGCCAGCCCGTGCATAGACTAAATAATATAAGATATTTTGCAGGGATTGATGCGTTTATGATCCGACTGGTTGCGTTTGCAATATTCTGGACAGCGATGGGAATGTTTTTGATGCTGTGCTTTCGGTATCGCTTTTTGGGCGTTGTGTTTGCACTGATCTTGCTGGCGGTCAGCTATCTGATTTTAAGCTGCGATCAGTGACCGATTTTGGCAAAAAACGTCAGTCGGGCGTTTGAAATAAGGCTACCGCAATCCCACTGGCTTTAGACGGTGGGTTAAGGTAGCTAAAAATCAGAAATTATTGTATGCTCATTGTATGGGACCATGGAAATCTAAAAACAGACATAAATACTTATTACAATATCACATTATTTTCGTCTGCAAATATAGGAAGAAATTACTGGTTTCGAGACAGATATCAGATGATATAAAGCAGTTTTCATATGAGATATGTCAAAGGCACAGTGTTATTATCAGATATATGGAAACGGATAAAGACCATATTCAAAAATCAAGGTTGAGAAAGAGGGTGACAGTGGATGTTAAAGGCATATAAATACAGAATATACCCTAATAATGAGCAGAAAATACAAATTGCAAAAACATTTGGCTGTTGCCGTTTTGTATATAATCAGACACTGGCATACCGGAAAGAAGTATATGAGAAAGAGAAAAAATCGGTTAGTAAAACTGACTGTAACAATTACTGCAACAGACAATTAAAGAAAGAATATGAATGGCTGAAAGAAGTGGATAAATTCGCTCTGACAAATGCGATTTACAACATGGATGCTGCATATCAGAAATTTTTTAAGGAACATGCAGGTTATCCGAAGTTTAAGAGTAAACACGATAATCATAAGTCATATACAACAAATTTTACGAATTGCAATATAGCAGTAGATTTCGAGGACAATAGAGTAAAACTGCCTAAATTAAAAAATGTAAAAGCAAAACTGCATAGAAATTTTAGCGGGCAGATAAAATCGGCAACGATATCACAAGTTCCGAGTGGAAAGTATTATGTATCCATTTTAGTGGAAACAGAACACGTGGAACTGCCGCATACAAATCAAAATACAGGAATAGATTTGGGCGTTAAGGAGTTATGTATTACTTCTGATGGAAAGAAATACGAAAATCCAAAAATTATCAGAAAATACGAAAAGAAACTGAAAAAACTGCAAAGACAGTTAGCGCACAAAGAAAAAAGAAGCCAAAACTACTACAAAGTAAAGAAAAAGATAGCATTATGTCATGAAAAAATAACAAATACCAGAAAAGATTATCTGCACAAGATGTCCCATGAGATTATCAGCGAAAACCAAGTGATAGTTTCGGAAAATTTGCAGATAAAAAACATGGTAAAAAATCATCATTTGGCAAAGTCCATAAGTGATGTATCATGGTATGAGCTGACAAGACAGTTAGAATATAAGGCAAAGTGGAATGGCAGAAAATATATCAAGATAAATACATTTTATGCCAGCAGTCAGTTGTGTTCAGCCTGTGGATACCAAAATACAGAGACGAAAAATCTATCCGTAAGGGAATGGATATGTCCTGTCTGTGGAACAAATCATGACAGAGATATCAATGCGGCAAAGAATATACTGGAAGAAGGATTAAGAGAAATAGCATAAAAATAATAATATAGGGCAGGGACTGCCCGAATTAACGCCTGTGGAGATAGTAGGGAGCAAAACATCCAGTGGATGTTTGTTCTGCTCCGACCGGAGTGGAACGTAGAAACGAGGTCTGCGAAGCAGGAAGCCCATTGGCTTTAGACAATGGGTAGTTCACCCGGAAGAGCTTGCACAGATTACCGCACCGACCCTCGTAATCTGCGGGACAAAAGACATGATCCGGGAAGACCACACGAGAAAAATTGCGGAAAATATCCCGAATGCCCGTTTGGCGATCCTCGAGGGGGATCATTTTGTTGCAAATAAGCGCTCGGAGGAATTTAACCGGGAAGTGGACAGGTTTCTGGAAAGCCTTTAAAACCATAGGAGGAAGAATGATTCGAAAAGCGGAAAAGAAAGATCTTTCAAGAATTGCAGAAATCCTCGTATTTGATAAGCGAATGAATTATCGATCGATTTTTAAAAACGACGACTATTCTTTTCATGTGCTTCAAGTACTGGATGTTGCAAAAGAGTATGCGCAGCCGGAAATCCTAGATCATATTTTTGTGTATGACGATGGAATTGTGAAAGGACTGATTCATCTGGAACAGACGGAAATCGCAGAGTTTTATGTGGATCATTTTTTTCAGAATCAGGGAATCGGCGCAGCGCTGATGGAGTACGCCAAGCAGGAGCATCGGGCAGACCATCTGTGGGTGCTTGAGAAAAATGAACGCGCGATCCGGTTTTATGAAGCCCACGGCTTTTCTCTTTCCGGGCAAAGGCGTCTGGAAGCGGGGACGACGGAATACGTCATAAAGATGCTCGCAATAGAATGACAATTTGAGGAGGAAAACAGGATGAACAAACGAAAAGGCGCACTTTTTCTGGCGCTGTGCCTGGTATTGGCGGGCTGCGGTCAGAGAGCAGAGACGAAAACTGAAATGGCAGAAAGTATTGGGATACAAAACGAAAGCGCCATGCCGGACACAGAGGATGCAGATGCAAAAGACTCTGTGTCAGAAACGGGCGAGACGCAAAATACGAAAACGACTGCTCAGGAGCCGGAAAACGAAGCAACTTCCGAAGCAACTGTGGAAAACACGACAGAACCGAAATATCTAACCCTGGACATATCCACAATGGGCGAGATACTTGCGGACGGCGATGCGGTGGATCCGATCGGGTTGACCATTCTATCAGAAGAGGAAAACGGAGTCAGCTGGGCAAACGACTGGTATGACAGCGAAAATTTGTCACTTCCGATGATCGGCACGGACTGGAACAGCTTTTATGACGATCATTACCAGTACCAGTGGGTGGATGACGAGCTCTATATTTATGAAACCGGTACGGGAAATTGCATCTATGTGCTGGATTATCCGACGGATCAGTGGTATATTAACGGCAACAATGCATATCTGGAGGATGGGATTTTTTACGGAGCCAGCGTGAGAAACGGATACGCGCAATCCAATACCTGTTTTATGTTTGCCTATGATCTGGAAAACGATAAGCTGCTGTGGAGAAGCGCAGACCAGACCTATAATTCCATGAATTTTGTAGTCAAAGGGGATGTTATTCTGTGCGGCTATGGCTTTACGGCGGAACCGGATTATTTGTATCAGATCAATCGTAACACAGGAGAAGTGATCGATCGGCTGTCCTTAAAAAAGGCACCGGATCTGATCATAGAACAGGATGGGAAGCTTTATGTCCATACCTACAGTTACAATTATGTGATCGGGATGGATGTACCGAACGAATTTTGAGTGGGAGGTACGGATTGGGAAATTCTGACAATAGAAAACGGGGTGTGAACTCCAGGCAAAACGAGAAAAACAGGGAAGCTCTGATTGCTGTGCTTACGGTCTGCCTGATTGGCGTACTGGTAACGGTGGTCATTATCGCAGCTGTCGATCTTTACCGGAAACACACCTATACGGCTGAAATCGATCCATCTGAGTACAAAATTATTAAAATAGAAAAAAGTACGACAACGTCTTATTCTGCGGCGACGGAAACCGTGGATACAGATTCGATCTATGTTGCGACGGTTGAGTATCAGGTGGATGGCGTCACCTATACGGACACGCTGGACATGCTGACCGGTACGGAGTTTGCAAAAACCCTGTATGGACGTTATCTGACGGATTCGAATCCGGAAGAAGTGCTGGGGAAGCTTTATTATTCGCCGAAAAAGCCGTCCCATATCGGCAGATATGGAGATGACAGCATTTTTGTGAAGTGATTTTTTCACAGGGAAAGAGAGGCACTATGGGCTTTTGGATTTTTATGCTGGTGATGGATCTGCTGATTCCGGTTACGATGGTTTTTATTGGAAAAAGATTTCAGAAAAAGCCTCCGAAGGAGATCAATGCGATGTATGGATACCGGACGGCGATGTCCATGAAAAATAAAGAGACCTGGAAATACGCGCATCGCTGCTGCGGAAAGCTCTGGTATGTCAGCGGGCTTGTAATGATTCCGGTTACGGTAATTGTTTTGGCGTGTGTTTTCGGAAAAGGGAACAACTGCGTAGGGAATGTTGGGGGAATTGTGTGTACACTGCAGTGCGTCGTTATCATTGGAACGATCGTTGTGACAGAGCGGGAACTGAAAAAGAGATTTGACCGGAATGGGGAATGGAAGAGGAGCTGAGATTATTAAGATCATCCACCGGCCCCGGAATGTTTTTTCCGGGGCCGGTGGATGATCAGCGATCGGAAAAGGACAGACCTCCGCAGAGCGGCGGCTGTAATTCAGGAA
The DNA here is from genome assembly GCF_025567525.1 of Gallintestinimicrobium propionicum. Classification (NCBI taxonomy): domain Bacteria; kingdom Bacillati; phylum Bacillota; class Clostridia; order Lachnospirales; family Lachnospiraceae; genus Gallintestinimicrobium; species Gallintestinimicrobium propionicum. Next base: position 130,286 of record NZ_JAOQJY010000001.1, read on the forward strand.
CATCCCTGCTTCGCAGGTCTGTCCTTTTCCTCGTCGCCATGACAAAAAAGCTACTCTGAAAACCCAGAGCAGCTTTTCAATGTTTCTGATTCAATTAAGCTCTTTCAACCCTGCCGGACTTCAAGCAGCTTGTGCAAACGTGCATTCTCCGTGCACCACCGTTGACTTTACATTTAACGCTTCTGACGTTGGAATTCCAGATACGGTTGGATCTTCTATGGGAATGGCTTACGTTGTTACCGAAATGAGCGCCTTTGCCACAAATATCGCATTTTGCCATGATTGCACCTCCTCAAACTATATTCGTCGTTTGACTGACAACATCAGTATGATAACAGAATTAAATACATTTGGCAAGTAAAAAATCATCAAATTTTTAAAAAATTAAAATGGTTATTCCCTTTTTGCAGGAAAGCGGTTATAATAGCCTTAGATTTTCATGGAAAAAGGAGGTTATCACATGAAGGGTTCTTCTATGACGACCCATATGGGCAATATTACGATTGATAATGAAGTGATTGGTCAATATGCGGGAACAGTGGCGATGGAGTGTTTCGGCATCGTTGGCATGGGCGCTACGGTGAAGGGCGGTCTTGTCAAGCTGTTGAAGAGCGACAGCATTACTAAGGGCATTGCAGTTACACTGAATAATAATAAACTGACACTGGACTTCCACGTTATCGTGGCATACGGGGTGAGCATTCTTGCGGTATCGGACAATCTGATCAGCAATGTAAAATATAAGGTAGAGGAATTTACCGGAATTGAGATAGAGAAAATCAACATCTTTGTAGAAGGTGTGCGAGTGATTGATTAAGGAGGACTTAACTGTGGCTGTAAATACGATCGACGCTAAGATGCTTGCAAAGATGTTCTTAGCAGGTGCTAAGAATCTGGAGAGTAAGAAAGAGTGGATCAATGAATTAAACGTGTTCCCTGTTCCGGATGGTGATACAGGTACGAACATGACACTGACCATTATGTCTGCGGCAAAAGACGTTGCAGCGATGAATGCAAACAATGACCTGGATATGAAATCCCTGGCAAAGGCGATTTCATCCGGTTCCTTAAGAGGCGCCAGAGGCAACTCAGGCGTCATTTTATCGCAGCTGTTCAGAGGCTTCACCAAAGCGATCCGCGATTATGATACGATCGATATTCCGCTGCTTGCAGAAGCTTGTGAGAAAGCGGTAGAGACTGCATACAAAGCAGTTATGAAACCGAAGGAAGGCACGATCCTGACTGTTGCCAAGAGTGCTTCTTTAAAGGCCCGTGAGCTGGCAGATGCAGGGGAAACCGACCTGGAAAAATATATCGGCGATATCATTGAGCGCGCAGACTATGTGCTGAGCCAGACTCCGGAGATGCTGCCTGTTTTAAAACAGGCTGGCGTTGTGGATTCCGGCGGACAGGGTCTGATGCAGGTGTTAAAGGGCGCTTATGAAGCGTTTTTAGGCAAAGAGATCGACTGGACGGTAACAGAGACCGCAGCTCCTGCAGGGGCTCCGTTTGCAGGCAGCCAGGAAACCGTTCTGGAAGAGAGCGATATCAAATTCGGCTATTGTACAGAGTTTATCATCATGCTTTCCAAGACCTTTAACATCAAGCAGGAGATGGACTTTAAGGCATATCTGGAATCCATCGGCGATTCGATCGTAGTTGTGGCAGATGACGATGTGGTTAAGGTACACGTGCATACCAATGACCCGGGTCTTGCGATCCAGAAGGCATTAAAGTATGGTGCACTTTCCAATATGAAGATCGACAACATGCGCCTGGAGCACCATGAAAAGGTTGTGAAGATGGCACAGAAGGAGCAGCAGGAGGCTGCAGCTGCAGCACCGGCTGAGAAAAAGGCAGCGGCATTTATCGCGGTTTCTGTAGGCGAAGGGATCAATGCGATCTTAAAAGACCTTGGCGTAGACTATATCATCGAGGGTGGTCAGACGATGAACCCGAGCACCGAGGATGTGCTGAATGCCATTGAAAAAGTAAACGCAGAAACCGTTTACGTTCTCCCTAATAATAAAAATATCATTCTGGCTGCAAACCAGGCAAAATATATGACGGAGGACAAGAAGATCGTTGTCATTCCTACCAAGACAATCGCACAGGGCATTACCGCAGTGATCAACTATGTACCGGATCTGAGTCCGGAAGAAAATGAAGCGGCGATGACAGAAGCGATCGAAACCGTTCGCACCGGTGAAGTAACCTATGCAGTCAGAGATACGGTGATCGACGATCATGAAATCCATCAGGGCGATTACATGGGGATCGGAGATGCAGGAATCCTTGCAGTCGGACAGGCGATCGAAACAGTTACGAAAGACATGATCGATAGCATGATGGATGAGGATATGGAGCTGATCAGCATCTATTATGGTCAGGAGACCAAAGAGGAAGACGCTGCAGCGCTCCGCGACAAGGTGGCGGAGAAATATCCGGCGTGTGATGTAGAGCTGCAGTATGGCGGACAGCCGATTTACTACTATATTGTTTCTGCAGAGTGAGGCATAATGGAAGCCAGTCATTTGATTACAGAGATAAAAGGCGTAGGGGTGAAGACCACTGCGCTTTTTTCGAAACTTCATATTGAAACGATAAAGGATCTGATTTCTTATTTTCCGAGAGGCTATGATCATTATGAGGAGGCGCTTCCGGTTGGAGAGCTGTGCACCGGCAAAGTACAGTCGGTAAGAGCCTGTATTGTTGGTACTCCGTCGATGGTGCGGGCAAAAGGAATGGTCATCACACATGCGCAGGCAGGAGATGCCTCCGGGCGAATGAAGCTGACCTGGTTTCGGATGCCGTATCTGAAAAAAGCGCTTCCGGGCGGCAGCTGGCATGTGTTTCGCGGCATGGTACAGGCAGGCACAGGCGGGATGCTTTTCATGGAACAGCCGCGTGTGTTTTCACAGGGCGATTATGAAACCCTTGCCGGGACATGGCAGCCCAAATATGCGCTGACGAACGGACTGACCAACCATATGATCTCCAAATGTGTGCGGCAGGCGCTGGAGGAGCTGGAGCTGCCGGATTATCTTCCGGAAGAAATACGGAGCAGATACCGTCTGATCGGATTCCGGGAAGCAATGGAAAAAATCCATTTTCCAGGAAGTCAGGAGGATGTTGTGATGGCCAGAAGACGTCTGGTCTTCGATGAATTTTTAGCCTTCCTGATTCAGATCAAGCGTCAGAAAAAAGAGAATGCAGGGCTGTTAATCGATCGGCCGTTGCAGCCGACAGAGGATACGGACCGCCTGATTGCAGCGCTTCCGTATCAGCTGACCGGAGCCCAGCAGAGGGTTTGGAAGCAGATCGAAGCAGACCTGACAGGACATATGGCGATGAACCGACTGGTTCAGGGGGACGTGGGAAGCGGTAAAACGATCCTTGCTTTTCTGACACTTTTGGTGTGCAGTGCAAACAGCAGGCAGGGGTGCCTGATGGCACCGACAGAAGTGCTGGCGGTACAGCACTTTGAAGCACTGACAGAGATGACGGAGAAGTACGGACTGTGTACAAAGCCGATCCTGCTGACCGGTTCCATGACGTCGAAACAGAAAAAAGAGGCGTATGCACGGATCAAATCCGGGGATGCGGACGTGATTATCGGGACACATGCGCTGATTCAGGACAAAGTGGAGTATCGCGATCTTGCATTGGTAGTGACAGATGAACAGCACCGGTTTGGCGTAAGGCAGAGAGAATGCCTGGCAAATAAGGGGGAGGGCGTACATGTGCTCGTCATGAGCGCGACACCGATTCCGCGGACGCTGGCGATCGTATTATATGGCGATCTGGAAGTGTCTGTGCTGGACGAGATGCCAAAAAACCGTCTGCCGATTAAAAACTGCGTCGTAGATCTGTCCTTCCGCAAAAAAGCCTATGCCTTTCTCGAAGCGCAGGTGGAGGCAGGGCATCAGGTCTATGTAATCTGTCCGATGGTAGAAGCCGGAGAGGATTCCGCAGACGGACTAGAAAATGTCACGGATTATACGGAAAAATTAAAAGCTGCCCTGAATAGCTCGATTCGGGTGGCTGCTTTGCATGGAAAAATGAAGGCAGCACAGAAGCAGGAAATTATGGACGCATTCGGAGCCGGGCAGATCGATGTCCTTGTATCGACGACGGTTATCGAGGTTGGGATTAATGTTCCCAATGCAACAGTAATGCTTGTGGAAAATGCAGAGCGCTTCGGACTCGCACAGCTGCATCAGCTGCGGGGACGTGTCGGAAGAGGTCATGCGCAGAGCTTCTGCATTTTTATGACCGGGGATGGAAGCGGTGCAAAAAATAAACGTCTCGATGTATTAAATCACTCCAACGACGGATTTTTTATTGCCAATGAGGATTTAAAGCTGCGGGGGCCGGGGGATCTTTTCGGCATTCGCCAAAGCGGTGACCTGGATTTTGGATTAGGCGATATTTATCAGGATTCTGATGTGCTGATGCTTGCAGGAGAGCTGGCAGATCAGGTGCTTTCCGGGGACGTGGTGCTTCCGGAAAAGGAATTCGGATTATTTGAAAAATCGATCGACTATCGGACGATCTGACCGCAGGGCGTGCAAAGTCGGCGCAGGCTTTGCAGCTGTGCGGTTTCGTATCTGAGAAAAGGGAGAATGAAATGCAGGAAATCAAAAGCCGGGGGCTGACCCGCGACGCGATCAAGATGATCGCGATGCTGACGATGTTTTTCAATCATTTCAGCCATGTTTTTCTGACAGCGGGGACATATCCGGCGGAATTTTTGAAAGGAATCGGCTATTTTACTGCGCCGGTGATGTGTTATTTTCTGGTGGAGGGGTTTTATAAAACCTCGTCCAGACGTGCGTATGCAAAACGGCTGTTTGTATTTGCGCTGGTGTCCCAGGTGCCCTATTTTCTGGCATTTAACAGAGAGGCGGCAGTCTTGAATATGATGTTTTCCCTGTTGTTTAGCTTCCTGATCCTGTGCGTGTTCCATGGAGAAGCGTTCCGGCGGGGGAAAGGGCAGCTGCAGATCGCAGGGCTGTTTTTTTTATCGGTATTTTCAGACTGGTCTGCGCTCGCCCCGGCGTTTACGCTGTTGTTTGACCGGGCGGGGCAGGAACGGAAAAAACTGCAGAAAACCTTTCTGTTCGTGACAGCGGTTGTCGGAATCAACGAAGCAGCGTCTGTGGCGCAGACGGAGGGCGTTTTTGGGGTTCCGGAAGGCGCAGTGCGCGTTTTGTTCTCAATGACAGGTCCGGCGCTGGCGGGACTGTGTATTTTATATGGATACAATGGGGAGCGGGCAAAAAAAGGACAGCAGGTTTTGAAATGGTTCTTCTACGGATTTTATCCGTTGCATCTGCTTTTGTTGTGGCTGGCGGCCCGGGCAATGGGAACGATGTAGCAGCTGTTTGGAAACGTGGCGCAAAAATCGCAGCGGGACTTCCCAAAATCGAACATATGTGTTATACTCTCGAAAGTAATTCGACTTTTACAGTTCGCGGGCGATCCGTGAACTGAGTTTTTCATCGTATAGGAAACTTCGTTTCTATACGATGAAAACGCTCCGCGAGGATGCGCACTCGGCGCAAGGGTAGATGGTTGCCGAAGCAACCGCGCCTCGGCGCGGGAATGTGCCAAGGCACATTCTTTTTATCGTATAGGAAACTTCGTTTCTATACGATAAAAACGCTCCGCGAGGATCGCACTTTGGCGGAGTGGAATTATGTCGCTTGCGCGACCCGCCGCAGGCAGAGAATCCTGCGAAGCAGGATTCTATTTTCTTATGATAGAAATTTGGGCAGTTTGGAATCGGAAAGAAAGGATCAGATAGATGGCACAAAATACAACCTATGACGCTTCCAGCATTACGGTGCTGGAGGGACTGGAGGCAGTGCGGAAACGACCGGGCATGTATATCGGCAGCGTTTCCACGAAGGGCTTGAACCACCTGATTTATGAAATCGTGGATAACGCTGTGGACGAGCATCTGGCTGGCTACTGCAGCAAAATCACCGTAATTCTGGAAAAAGACGGTTCAGCGACCGTTTCGGACAACGGACGCGGTATCCCGGTCGGGATGCATGAAAAAGGAATCAGTGCGGAGCGTCTGGTTTTCACGACCCTGCATGCAGGCGGTAAGTTTGACAATAACGCCTATAAGACCAGCGGCGGTCTGCACGGTGTCGGCTCCTCCGTCGTCAATGCGCTTTCGAAGCATCTGACAGTGCGTGTAAAGGACGGAAAAAATGTCTATGAGGATACTTATGAGTACGGCAATCCAACGACCGAACTGGTCAATGGACTGCTGCCGGTCGTTGGACGTACAAGAGAGACCGGAACGACGATTTCGTTCCTGCCGGACGATACGATTTTTGATAAAACCAGATTTAAAGAGGACGATATCAAAAGCCGCCTGCACGAGACGGCGTACTTAAACCCTGCGTTGATAATTCACTTCGAGGATTGCAGAGGGACAGAGCCGGAGATTTTGGACTATCACGAGCCGGAGGGTATTGTCGGATTTATTAAGGATATGAACAAGTCCTGCGAGGCGGTGACGGACGTTATCTCATTTCAGGGCGAAAGCGACGGAATCTCTGTCGAGGGTGCATTTCAGTATATCAACGAGTTCCACGAAAATGTGCTGGGATTCTGCAATAACATCTACAATGCGGAGGGCGGCACGCATCTGACCGGCTTCAAGACGCAGTTTACGACGATCATCAACAGCTACGCGCGGGAGCTCAATATTTTAAAGGAAAAAGACCAGAACTTCACCGGTCCGGACGTGCGAAACGGCATGACGGCGGTCATTTCGATCAAGCATCCCGATCCGCGGTTTGAAGGACAAACAAAGACTAAGCTGGACAATCAGGATGCGGCGAAGGTTGTGGCAAAGGTCGTGGGCGAAGAGCTGACCAGATTTTTTGACAGAAACTTAGAGACGTTAAAAGCTGTCATCGGCTGCGCGGAAAAGGCGGCCAAAATCCGCAAAACAGAGGAGCGCGCCAAGACGAATATGCTGACGAAGCAGAAGTTTTCGTTTGATTCCAACGGAAAGCTGGCAAACTGCGAGTCGAAGGACGCATCGAAATGTGAAATTTTTATCGTAGAAGGAGATTCTGCGGGCGGCTCCGCCAAGATGGCGAGAAACCGGATGTATCAGGCGATTCTGCCGATTCGCGGTAAGATTCTGAATGTAGAAAAGGCGAGCATCGACAAGGTGCTGGCAAACGCTGAGATCAAGACGATGATCAATGCGTTCGGATGCGGTTTTTCGGAAGGCTACGGCAACGATTTCGATATCACGAAGCTGCGTTATGACAAGATCATCATCATGGCGGATGCCGATGTGGACGGCGCGCACATTTCCACTCTGCTTCTGACGCTGTTTTACCGGTTCATGCCGGAGCTGATTTTCGAAGGACACGTTTATATCGCAATGCCGCCGCTGTATAAGGCGATGCCGTCCAGGGGTGCAGAGGAATATCTTTACGACGACAAGGCACTGGAGCGCTACCGCAAACGTCACAAGGGACCGTTCCATCTGCAGCGCTACAAAGGTCTGGGCGAAATGGATGCCCAGCAGCTGTGGGAGACGACGCTGGATCCGGAGACGAGAATGTTGAAGCTTGTGGAGATCGAGGACGCCAGAATGGCGTCTGAAGTGACGGAAATGCTGATGGGAACCGAGGTTCCGCCGCGCCGCGCGTTTATTTACCGCAATGCGACAGATGCAGAACTGGATATCTGACCGGGCAGATAGCTGATATAAGGAAGAAAAATTGAAAAATGAAATTTTTCAATCGCGAGATTTGTGTCTGCGTGCACTTGACACAAACTCGACATGCGCAAAAGGCGTGCGCAGAAATGAGCAGAAAAAATGGAAGATAACAACAGAATTATAAAAACGGAATATTCCGAGCTGATGCAGAAATCTTATATCGATTATGCGATGAGCGTTATCGTGGCGCGTGCCCTGCCGGACGTGCGGGACGGCTTAAAGCCGGTACAGCGCCGCGTGCTTTACGATATGTACGAGCTTGGAATCCGCTATGACAGACCATACCGAAAGAGCGCGCGTATCGTCGGTGATACGATGGGTAAATATCATCCGCACGGCGACAGCTCGATCTACGAAGCACTGGTCGTTATGGCGCAGGAATTTAAAAAGGGACAGCCGTTAATCGATGGACACGGCAATTTCGGCAATATTGAGGGTGACGGTGCGGCTGCGATGCGATATACGGAGGCGCGCCTGGAAAAGCTGACGCAGGACGCCTTTTTGGAAGATCTGGATAAGGATGTCGTGGACTTTATCCCGAACTTCGATGAGACGGAAAAGGAGCCGTCCGTTTTGCCCTGCCGCATCCCGAACCTTCTGGTCAACGGCTCTGAGGGTATCGCCGTCGGCATGGCGACGAGCATTCCGCCGCACAACCTCAGCGAGGTCATCGATGCGGTAAAGGCATATATGCTGGATGAAAACATCACGACCGCAGAGCTGATGCGCTACATGCAGGGACCGGACTTCCCGACCGGCGGTATCGTGACGAACAAAGACGAGCTGCTTTCCATCTATGAAACCGGCGCAGGCAAAATCAAGCTGCGCGGCAAGGTGGAGACGGAAAAAGGCAAAAACGGCAGGACAAACGTTGTCATCACGGAGATTCCCTATACGATGATCGGCGCGAACATCGGTAAGTTCCTGTCGGACGTCGCAGCGCTTGCGGAGAGCAAAAAGACGACGGATATCGTGGATATTTCAAACCAGTCGTCCAAAGAGGGCATCCGGATTGTGATCGAACTCAAAAAAGATGCGGACGTCGATCATTTTATCAGTATGCTGTATAAAAAGACACGTCTGGAAGATACCTTTGGCGTGAACATGCTCGCGATTTCCGACGGACGTCCCGAAACGCTCGGTTTAAAACAGATCATCAAGGCAAATACCGATTTCCAGTTTGAAATCAACCGCCGCAAATATGAGAGACTGCTGGCAAAAGAGCAGGAAAAACGCGAGATTCAGGAAGGCCTGATCAAAGCCTGCAATGTGATCGATTTAATTATCGAGATTTTGCGCGGTTCACGCGACCGGACGATGGCAAAGGCGTGCCTGGTGGACGGCGTGACGGAGGGAATCAAATTTAAAACAAAACAGGCTTCCGTGATGGCGGCGCAGCTTTGCTTTACGGAAAATCAGGCGAATGCGATTCTGGATATGCGTCTGTATAAGCTGATCGGTCTGGAAATTGAGGCCCTGATCAAAGAGCACGAAGAGACAATTGCAAATATTTACCGGTATGAGGATATTTTGGAACGGAAAAGCGCAATGGCGCAGGTTATTATCAATGAGCTGGATGCGCTCAAGAAAGAATATTCGCAGAAGCGCCGCACGGTGATCGATAACTGTGAGGAAGTTGTTTTTGAAGAGAAAAAAATCGAGGAAGCGCCGGCTTACTGCCTGATTGACCGGTTCGGTTATACCAGATGCGTAGACGTTGCGACGTTCGAACGCAATCAGGAAGCGGCGTTTGCGGAAAACCGTTTTGTATTTCTGGTAAAGAATACCGGCAGGATCTGTCTGTTTACCAATACCGGACAGCTTTATACGGTCAAGGTGTCCGATCTGCCCTTTGGCAAGTTCCGCGATAAGGCAATTCCGCTCGACAACGTGAGCAATTTCGATTCGACCAGGGAACAGCTCCTGTTGGCAGTCGGTCAGAGTGAGTTGAATCTCTACCGTCTGCTGTTTGTGACAAAACAGGGTATGACAAAGATGGTAGACGGCGGCGAGTTCGATGTGATGAAGCGTACTGTGGCGGCGACAAAGTTGCAGGAGGACGACGAGGTAGCGAATGTCTGTGTTTATCAGGATCAGAAATACATTATTTTGCAGTCAAAGGACGGATTTTTTCTGCGCTTCGAGGTGGAAGAAATCCCGGAGAAAAAGAAAAACGCGGTTGGCGTGCGTGGGATGAAGCTGTCGGATGGCGATGAGATTGAAGCGGTATTTTATACGAGGCCGGGCGATGAGACGAGTGTGGAATATAAAAGCAGAACGCTTGTTCTGAATCAGTTGAAGCCTGCGCACAGGGATTCCAAAGGAACGAAGGTCAGAGCTTGACGAAACGGATAGAATGCAGTATGCTGAAATTCAGATATTTTTTTGTTACAGTTCACTCGTACCCTTCTGAGTTCAGATTCCGTGCTTGCACGAAAATCTGAACTCAAAGGGTACGAAGGGAGCGCCATTTTATGAGCAAAAAGAGCTGCGAAGCAGCGGAAAGCATCGAAGATGCGCTTTTGCGAATGGCGCGTGTGAACAGTAACATTTTTTGACCTGATTTTGGAGGAATTGGAAATTTATGAGAGTAATTGCGGGAGAAGCCAGAAGTCTTCCTTTGAAAACCCCTCAGGGTTTAGATACGCGGCCGACGACGGATCGGATCAAGGAAACTCTGTTTAATATGCTCCAGCCTTATCTGCCCTGCAGCGTATTTATCGATCTGTGCAGCGGCAGCGGCGGCATCGGAATCGAAGCGATCAGCAGGGGTGCAAGGCATGCCTATTTTGTGGAAAACGGCAGGGAGCCTGCCAAATGTATCGCGGAAAATCTTCACTTTACAAAGTTCGAAGACCGTGCGACCCTGTTAAAACAGGACGTTGTCAGTGCACTGTCCTCGATTCACGAAAAGGAAGCGGACGTGATTTTCATGGATCCGCCGTATCAGTCCGGGTTAGAAGAGCCCGTGCTGGCGGCGCTTTCCAGAATGCCGTATGTGACGGATGAGACATTGATCGTGATCGAAGCGACACTTGACCGCGACTTTTCGTTCGCCGAAGAATACGGATTTTCAATCAAAAAAGAAAAATGCTATAAGACAAATAAGCATGTATTTCTGGTAAAGGAAGAAAAAAATGAAAGCAGCAATTTATCCGGGCAGCTTTGACCCCGTAACCTATGGACATTTGGATATTATCCGCCGCGCCGCGTCCGTTTTTGACGAATTGACGGTCAGCGTGCTGAATAATAAAGTAAAGACTCCATTGTTTTCTGTTGAGGAACGTGTTAAAATATTAAAAGAAGCGACAAAAGATCTGCCGAACGTCAAGGTGGAATCTTTCAGCGGTCTGTTGGTTGACTATGCCGCCAGTAAGGACGTGACGGTTGTTGTGCGCGGTCTGCGCGCGATTACGGATTTCGAGTATGAATTGCAGAATGCTCAAACCAACCGGAAGCTTTCAGGAGACAAGCTGGATACGATGTTTCTTACGACCAGTCTGGAATACGCTTATCTCAGTTCTTCCAGCGTCAAGGAAATTGCCAGCTTCAACGGAGATATTTCACAGTGCGTGCCGCCTTTTGTCGCACGGCTTGTCTATGAGAAGTTCGGACATGCCAGAGAAAACTGAGCATATGCGGAAATGAGGAAAAGATGAGCAGCAGAATCGAACAGCTGATTGATGAAATTGAAGAGTATATTGATAATTGTAAGTACCAGCCGCTTTCCAATTCGAAGATCATCGTAAACAAGGACGAGATCGACGATCTTTTACGCGAGCTGCGCCAGAAGACGCCGGAAGAGATTAAGCGGTATCAGAAAATTATCAGCAATAAGGAAGCGATCTTAAACGATGCGCGCGAAAAGGCGCAGGCGCTGATCAACGAGGCGACCGAGCATACGACCGAGCTGATCAATGAGCATGAAATCATGCAGCAGGCTTATGCGCAGGCAAATGAGGTTGTACAGCTTGCAACTCGCCAGGCACAGGAGATCGTGGACAATGCAACGCTGGAAGCCAATGCGATCAAGGATTCTATCATGCAGTATACCGACCAGAAGCTCGCCGAGGTGGAGGATATCATTGCGCATGCGGTAGAAGTTTCCCAGACCCATTACAGCAACCTGGTCAGCGACTTAAACCGGATCAATGACGTGGTACAGACAAACCGTGCAGAGTTCCATGCGCAGAATGAAGAGCTCGGCACAGAAGAGATGGATGCAGCAGGAAACGTGGGCGATGACCTGAATGTCATGTAATCCAATCCCATCAAATATCATATGGAAACAACAGAATGCGCGCTGCGTAAAAATTCTGTTATCAAGAGAACTGGAAAAAAGACTTCGGCGTGCGCCGGAGTCTTTTTTTATCGTATGGGAAACTTCGTTTCCATACGATAAAAACGCTCCGCGAGGATCGCACTGCGGCGGAATGGTAGAATGTCGCTTACGCGACCCGCCGTAGGCGGAGAATCCTGCTTCGCAGGATTTCTTTCTTATCGTATAGGAAACTTCGTTTCCATACGATAATAAACGCTCCGCGCGGATCCGTGAGTCCTGTGCTGTATCGGCTGGCGTGCCTCATTCATCGGAGCAGTCTGTGACACACCTGTCACGTGCACCGTCTACACTGGAAGCACCAGATACCACGCTGCTGTCAATAACGTCAGGATCAGTTTATGAAAGATGTACGGTTTCAGCGACAGCCCGGTTTTGTGAATGCAGCTTGCAGTCTGCGCGATGCAGCACAGCCCGCCAAACGGCAGCACGATATACGCCCAGAGCCGCTCCGATGGCAGAAGCATAGACAGCCCGTTGGTGATCTCGAGCAGTGGGGACAGCGTGCGTATAAATGCCGGATAAGCTGCCAAAAAGACTGTCGGGAACAGATTTAAGAGGTTGAAAAAGACCATATATCCGCCAAGTTGGGCGATGCCGTTCATTGCGGACAGAATTGATTCATGCAGGGCGGACAGCAGGCGGGCGGATGAAAGGAACGTACCTGTAGGGCTAGCTGGAGTGTTTGCCTGGCAGCGGACAGAAGCCGGGACAAAGACGCGACTGACACTTTGCGTCGGCAGATCGCGGTAGAGCGTGTACCGCAGCACCATTCCGTACAGAAACGGCAGCAGATACATACCAAGCCAGACCGTCAGCGGAGTACGCACCGGAAACAGCGTCAGGACATAGCCGGAAAAATAGACCGGTCCGATATTGTTTATAAAGGCGAGCAGCCAGGAAGCTTCCCGGAGGGAAATTTTCTTTTGCTGAAGGCTTTGTGCACAGACTCGCGCACCCATCGGAAATCCGCAGAAAAATCCGGTCAAGATGCAGAACAGGCAAGCGTCAGTTGTCTGGAAAACGGGCTGCAAAACGGGCGCTGCCAGGCGTGCGAGCAGGTTGGAAAAGCCGGTGGAAAGAAAGAGACCGGACAGAATCATGAACGGAAACAGAGCAGGAATCATTTTGGAGAACCAGAGTGTCAGACCGTTGGCGGCGAGCGCTCCGGCCTGCGCAGGAAAGCGCAGCAGAAACAGACACAGGATAGAAAGGGTTCCGAAAAAGAAAAAGAGAAACAGCTTTCTGCGCATTGATTCTACCAAAGACTTTCAGAGTATAGTATACTTAACAGTATGTGGACAACAGAAAAATTAGACCGGGAGGAACATTTTGATCAGACTGGACAAATATTTATGTGAAATGGAAGCCGGAACCCGAAGCGAGGTAAAGGCATTTATCAAAAAAGGACGGGTAACCGTAAACGGGGAAACCGCAAAATCACCGGAACAGAAGGTGGACGAAACAAAGGATACGGTTACGCTGGATGGACACAGCTTTTCCTATCAGAAATATTTTTATTATATGCTGCATAAGCCGGCAGGCGTTGTGACCGCGGTGCGGGATCATCACGATCAGACGGTGCTTGACCTGCTTGTGGACGCTCCGGGAAAAGATCTTTCCCCGGTTGGACGGCTGGACAAGGACACCGAGGGGCTTTTGCTGATTACAAACGACGGGGCGCTTGCGCATAGGCTGCTTTCCCCTGTAAAGCATGTGCCAAAGACCTATCTCGTGCATACGAAGAAGCCGGTGACGAGCCAGATGTGCGAAAAGCTGGAAGCAGGCGTTGAGATCGGGGACGAAACGCCGACTGCGCCCGCAAAGACAAAACTGCTTTCGGATACCGACTGTGGACTGCTTCTGACGATCACAGAAGGACGGTTCCATCAGGTCAAGCGGATGCTGCTGGCAGTTGGCAACGAAGTCGTGTATTTAAAACGTCTGTCGATGGGTGCCCTCGTCCTGGATGAGACGCTTTCAAAAGGAAGCTGGCGCGCGCTGACGGAAGAAGAAAAAGCGCAGCTGGGCGTGTAAACAGACGGAAAAGAGACAAATTCGACATGCGCAAAAAAACGTGCGCAGAAATGAGGGAAACTATGAATATTGTGGTGATTACAGGTGCTTCCAGCGGAATGGGACGGGAATTTGCCATGCAGCTGGATCGGGGACTGCATTCCGTGGACGAGTTCTGGCTGATCGCAAGACGCGGAAGCCGGTTAAAGGAAATCGCTTCCGGCATGCAGCATACCGTAAAGATTTTGCCGCTTGATTTGACAAACGAAGCGGATATGACAGTGCTGACAGAGAGCCTTGCGGAAGAAAAACCGGTTGTGCGCATGCTCATCAACTGCGCCGGATATGGCATGATGGGAGATTTTACGGCGGTTCCGATCAAAGAACAGACCGGCGAAGTAGATTTAAACTGTCGGGCGCTTCTGGAAGTAACCTATGGGTGTCTGCCCTATATGCGGGCCAAGAGCCGGATCATTCAGCTGGCGAGCAGTGCGGCATTTTTGCCCCAGCCGGGATTTTCCGTCTACGCGGCGACAAAATCGTTCGTTTTGAGCTTTTCCAAGGCGCTTCGGGCAGAGCTGAAGGAACGTCAGATTTATGTGACGGCGGTTTGCCCTGGGCCGGTTAAAACAGAATTTTTCGAAGTGGCGGAGCACTATGCATCCACGCTTGCGATGAAACAGTATACGATGGTGGAGGCAGATCGGGTGGTCAAGGATGCGCTGCGCGCCAGCAGCAAAAACCGTCCGATGTCCGTCTGCAGTCTGCCGATTCAGGCGTTCTGGGCGATGACACGGCTGCTGCCGCAGGATCCGGTCATCTGTCTGGTACAGAAAATGAGAGAGAAAGGAACCGAAGTCATTGAAGAAGAAAAAGAATCAGAATAAAGGGCAGAAGGGATACCTTGCCTGGAACAAAAAAATGTCCATCTGCAAAACGCTTGTGCTGTTTGCCATTTCTTTTGCAGTATACGCAATGGGCATCTGGTCGACCGGTTCCAACCAGAACCTTTTGACGATCGTTGCGGTGCTTGGCTGTCTTCCGGCGTGCAGGAGCGCGGCAAACCTGATCGCCCTGCTTCGCTGTCATGAAATTTCCGAATCGGATTACCGCAAAATCTCTGCAAAAATCAGGACAGCGGAAAGCCTTACCGATCTGGAATTTACCAGCTACGAACGTACTTATCAGGTACAGCATATGGCATTATCCGGGGTGGAGCTGATCGGCTATATGGCGGATCCATTCGCAGACATAAAGGGCTGTGAGAAGCATCTGGAGGGTATGTTTATGCGCAATCAGCTTTCGGAGGTACATATCCGGATTTTTAAAGAGCTGCCGAAGTATTTAAATCGGCTGGACGAGCTGGAAAAGGCATCCGCTGCGGGCGATAACACGGAAGAAGAAACGGAGCGGACAGCGCGGATCAAAGCACTTTTATTTGCGATCAGTCTATAAGGAGAAAAGCGGATGCGTGCAGTAACGATCGGGCAAAATGAAGCCGGACAACGGCTGGACAAATTTTTAAATAAATATATGAAGGAAGCCGGAGTCAGCTTTTTTTACAAGATGATGCGCAAAAAAAATATTGTTCTGAACGGGAAAAAATGCACCGGAAAGGAAATTCTTTTAATCGGTGATGAGGTAAAGCTGTTTCTGGCAGAGGAAACGCTGGAAAAGTTCGGGGCACCTCCTGCAGACTACAGCGCGCAAAAAAAGGCGTCTGTGGCGGAAACAAAAGAATATCTTCTGGCATTTGAGAAACTGAAAAATATTCGCATTTTATATGAGGACGAAGATATTCTGGCGTTGGATAAACCGGCTGGCGTACTTTCCCAGAAGGCGTCTGTGGCGGATTTTTCTGCAAACGAATGGTTGATCGGATATTTGTTGTCTCAAAAAAAATTGACCGCCGAAGCGCTGGCGACCTTCCATCCGTCGGTGTGCAACCGTCTGGATCGAAACACGAGCGGACTGCTGTTATGCGGCAAAAGCCTTTTGGGAACGCAGAAACTCACAGGGCTGATCCGGAACCGGCAGATTCATAAGGATTATCGGCTCTTTTTGCTCGGGGAAGTAAAGGAAAAACAGATTTTGACCGGTTATCTTTTGAAGGATACGAAAAAAAATCAGGTTAAAATTTTAACAAAGCCTGCGGAGGGCGCGGACGAAATCAAAACAGGGATCGAACCCCTCGCCTGCCTGGAGCTTCCCGGCATTGGGACGGTTACTTATGCCCAGGCAGAGTTGTTTACCGGCAAGACGCACCAGATCCGCGCACATTTTGCTTGGGCAGGGCATCCTTTGCTGGGCGACCCGAAATACGGAAACGAAGCAGTCAATCGAACCCTGAAGCAAACCTACGGAATCGGCAGGCAGCTGTTGCATGCATGGCAGATCCGCCAGAAGGACGCTGCCTCTGGCATTTTACCGACAGGCGGCATCACTTGTCCGCTGCCGGAGGATTTT
>NZ_JAOQJY010000001.1:147127-298217 GCF_025567525.1 Gallintestinimicrobium propionicum
CATGGCAACCTGGAACTCAAGAGGACTGCGGGGATCAACACTGGAGGATCTGATCAACCGCACGAATGAAAAATATCTGGAAAGTAATCTGGCATTGATCCAGAAGATCCCGACCCCGATTACGCCGATCAAAATCGACAAGGAGCACAGGCACATCACGCTGGCATATTTTGACCAGAAAAGTACGGTAGACTATATCGGAGTTGTACAGGGCATTCCGGTCTGCTTCGATGCAAAGGAATGTGCCCAGGATACCTTTGCCCTGCAAAACATTCACAGGCATCAGGTAGCGTTTATGGATCGGTTTGAAAAACAGAAGGGTATTGCTTTTTTTCTGATCTACTATTCGCATCGGGAACAGTTTTACTATCTCCCCTACGCACATTTGCGCTATTTCTGGAATCGGGCGCAGGAGGGCGGGCGCAAAAGTTTCCGGTTGGACGAATTAAACCCGGAGTATTTCCTGCCGAAAAAAAACGGTGTTCTTGTTCCGTATCTTGATCTTTTGCAAAAGGACTTGGAGGATCGGCCGGAGAGCTAGGAGGAATGATATGAACAGAGAAGAAAGAAATTCCCTGATCGGGACAATGACGACGCTGTGTTATCTGGAAAAAGACGACAGCTATCTGATGCTGCATCGTGTCAAAAAAAAGAATGACGTCAATCAGGACAAATGGATCGGTGTCGGTGGACATGCACTCGCCTATGAAAGTCCGGAGGACTGCCTGCTTCGGGAAGTAAAGGAAGAAACCGGTCTGACACTGACCTCCTATCGGTTTCGAGGAATCGTAACGTTTGCGTTAAAGGATGTGGAAACGCAGTACATGTGCCTGTATACAGCAGATGGCTGGGAGGGGACCCTGGATTATAACTGCCCGGAGGGTGATTTGGAATGGGTTTTGATAAAAGAGCTGGAAAGCTTAAATCTGTGGGAAGGTGACCGCGTATTTTTTCAGCTTTTGCAGGAAAACCGTCCGTTTTTTTCCCTGAAACTGGAATATGACAGCGACGAGCTGATAAAATGTGTGCTGGACGGCAAAGAACTTGAGTTGACAGCATTTTAAAAATCTGATATTCTATACAGGATTTCATATGCTAATACGGTAGCATGATAAAGTGCAAAGGAGATCCAACGATGAATAAATCCTTGCTTCATACACCGGAGGGTGTAAGGGATGTTTACGGAGAAGAATATGCGCGTAAGCTTTTTGTGGAGAAAAAGCTGCATGATACGATCCATTTGTACGGGTATCAGGATATTCAGACCCCGACGTTTGAATTTTTTGATGTTTACAGTAAGGAGATCGGCACGACGCCGTCTTCCCAGCTGTATAAATTTTTCGATAAGGAAGGCAATACCCTGGCGCTTCGTCCGGACTTTACGCCGTCCTGTGCCAGATGCGCCGCAAAATATTTCATGGATGAGACCGCACCGCTTCGTTTTACCTACAGCGGAAGCACGTTTACGAATACGTCGAACCTGCAGGGCAAATTAAAAGAAGTGACCCAGATGGGCGCGGAGCTGATGCTGGAGCCATCTGTGGAGGCAGATGCCGAGATGATCAGCCTTGTCGTCAAAGCATTGAAAAACTGCGGTCTGACCGATCTGCAGATCACAGTGGGCGAGGTGGAATATTTTAAGGGGATCTGCGCACAGGCAGGCCTAAACGAAGAAGTGGAATTAAAGCTGCGTGACTTTATTTCCGCCAAGAACTATTTCGGTGCCCAGGAGCTTTTAGAGGAGCAGAAAGTGCGCAAGGATTATGCACAGGTGCTTTTGGGGCTTGCGGATCTTGTCAAAGGGACGCAGGATCTGGAAAGTGCGAAAATGCAGGTGGATAATGAACGTTCCCTGCAGGCGATTGAACGCCTGGAGGCACTTTATGAGGTGCTCAAAAAATACGGAACAGAAAAATATGTCTCCTTTGATCTCGGGCTGTTAAATCAGTACAATTATTATACCGGTGTGATCTTTAAGGGATATACCTATGGTGTCGGAGATGCCATCGTGACAGGTGGACGCTATGATAAGCTGCTTTCCTATTTTGGGAAAAATGCACCTGCGATCGGATTTGTCGTCGTTGTGGATGATGTTCTGGAAGCCCTTTCGAGACAAAATAAAAAGCCGCATACCGGTCTGGATGGCTGCCTTTTGTTTTATACACCGGACAGCTATGATGCAGCACTGAAAAAGGCAAATCAGTTGCGGCTTTCAGGTGTTTCTGCAGAGCTGATCCCGGTTGCCTGTGATCAGGACTGCAGGCGGGCAGATTTGAGAGGAAGACTGCGCAGAGAGGCGATGCTCATTCATGCAGACGGAAGCTGCGAGCAGTTGAAATCATAGAGTGCACGATGTTAGAACACCAAATAGGGGACATGAAAATGGCAGAAGATAGATACCTGACCTTCGCCCTGACAAAAGGGCGTCTGGCAGACAAAACGCTGTCTCTTTTGGAGCAGGTTGGAATTACCTGTGAAGAGATGAAGGATAAAAACAGCAGGAAGCTTGTTTTTGTCAATGAAGAATTAAAACTGAAATTTTTCCTGGCAAAGGGACCGGATGTGCCAACCTATGTGGAATACGGAGCCGCAGATATCGGTGTGACCGGTAAGGATATTTTGCTGGAAGAGGGAAGACGGGTTTATGAAGTGCTGGATCTTGGCTTTGGCAAATGCCGGATGTGCGTTTGCGGTCCGGAATCGGCGCGGGAGCTTTTGCAGCATCATGAGAGAATCCGTGTAGCAAGCAAATATCCGGTGATCGCAAAGGACTATTTTTACAATAAAAAGCATCAGACGGTCGACATCATCAAATTAAACGGTTCTGTTGAATTGGGTCCCATTGTTGGATTGTCCGATGTCATTGTCGATATCGTGGAAACCGGTTCGACCCTGCGGGAAAACGGATTGGGCGTGCTGGAGGAAATCTGTGAGCTGTCTGCGCGCGTAATTGTCAATCAGGTAAGCATGCAAATGGAATCGGAACGGATCCGGGAGATTATTTTAAGGCTGCGTAAACAGCTGGAGGAAGCATAAGCCAAGGCGGCGGAAATGAGGAAAACCGATGAGAATTGTCAAATTGACGGCAGAAAGCAAGAAAGGACTTTTGGAGGATCTGCTTCAGAGAAGCCCGAACCACTACGGACAGTACGAAAGTGCTGTGGCGGAAATTATTGAAACGGTGAAAAAAGGCGGCGACGAGGCGCTCTTTTCCTATACAGAGAAGTTTGACCACTGCAAAATGGATGCAGCTCACATCCGCGTAACCCGGGAAGAAATCGACGAGGCATATCAGAAGGTGGATGCAGACTTTGTGGAGGTTATGAAAAAAAGTGCGGCAAATATCCGTGCATTCCACGAAAAACAGCTGAGAAACAGCTGGTTTGACCCAAAACCGGACGGGACGATCCTCGGCATGAAGATTCTGCCCATCGCGATTGCCGGCGTTTATGTGCCCGGTGGAAAGGCTGCGTATCCCTCCAGCGTACTGATGAACGTGCTTCCGGCAAAGGTCGCGGGCGTGGAGCGTATCATCATGACAACCCCTCCCGGAGCAGACGGAAGGGTCAATCCTGGTACATTGGTTGCTGCACATATCGCCGGTGTGGATGAGATCTACAAGGTCGGCGGCGCACAGGCCATCGCAGCCATGGCATTTGGCACACAGAGCATCCCGAAGGTAGATAAAATCACCGGCCCCGGAAATATTTTTGTCGCCTTGGCAAAGAAAGCATGCTTCGGCTATGTGAGCATCGATTCCATCGCAGGACCCAGTGAAATTCTGGTGATCGCAGATGAAACGGCAAATCCCCGTTATGTGGCGGCAGACCTGTTGTCCCAGGCAGAACATGACGAGCTGGCCAGTGCCATTTTAATCACCACCAGTAAGACTTTAGCGGATCAGGTTTCTGTTGAAGTGGACAGGTTCGTTGCAAACCTGTCAAGACGCGAGATCATCGAAAAATCCCTCAACAATTATGGCTATATTCTGCTGGTAGATTCTCTGGATGAGGCAGCGGACACCGCCAATGAGATTGCTTCGGAGCATCTGGAAATCCTGACGAAGGATCCCTTTGCCATGATGACAAAAATCCGTAATGCCGGAGCGATCTTCCTTGGGGAGTATTCCTCCGAGCCTTTGGGGGACTATTTTGCAGGTCCAAACCATGTGCTTCCGACAAATGGTACGGCACGATTTTTCTCCCCGTTAAATGTAGATGATTTTTTGAAAAAGACGAGCATCATTTCATATTCCAGACCGGCGCTGGAAAAGATCCATCAGGATATTGAGTGCTTTGCAGAAAATGAGGGGCTGACGGCGCATGCCAATTCCATCCGTGTCCGTTTTGAAAAGGAGGACTGATGATGGAAAGAACGGCGAATATAAAACGCGATACAAAAGAAACCAGAATTGCACTGACACTTTCCTTAGACGGCACCGGCAGCGCGGATATTGATACCGGCATCGGATTTTTCGACCATATGCTGGACGGCTTTGCACGGCACGGATTTTTTGATTTGTCTGTAAAAGTGGACGGAGATCTGTTTGTGGACGGACATCATACCGTAGAAGATACGGGAATCGTACTCGGGCAGGCGATCGCTGAGGCAGTCGGAGACAAAAAAGGAATTAAACGTTACGGATATTTTCTGCTGCCGATGGATGACGCGCTGGTTGCGTGCGCAGTGGATCTGTGCGGACGTCCCTATTTCAATTTTGATTACGAATTTAATGTTCCGATGATCGGCGGGCTGGATACTCAGCTGATCCGGGAGTTTTTCTATGCCGTTTCCTATAGTGCAGGTATGAACCTGCATATCAAGGTATTGGACGGCATCAACGGACATCATGTTGCAGAGGCGATGTTTAAGGCGTTTTCCAAGGCACTTGATATGGCAGTATCCAACGAACCGAGGTTAGACGGCGTGCTTTCCACAAAGGGAAGCCTGTAACATACAGAATACATATCGGGCAGTCGTCTGGCTGAACCAGACCGGATGCAGAACAGCTGTCTGGAAATGAGGATCAGAATGAATACAAAAAAATTTATGGCATGCATGTACCTCAAAAATGAGGTCGCGTATCAGGACAGAGAGGGCACATGCAGAATCGAGGAAACGCCGGTCGCGCTGGCGGAGAGCTACAGCGAAAACGAATGCGATGCAATTTATGTCGGTCTGCTTTCGGAGAACGATGCAGAGCATGAAAAGGATCTGGACGTTCTGCGGGAAATCTGTCAGAATACGGCGGTTCCGGTAATTGGAAGCGGACACATTTTCCGAATGGAGGATGTGAAAAAACTGTTATATGCAGGCTGCCAGCAGGTGATGCTGGATTATGCCGATCCGGTGCAGCTGGAGCTGACAAAAGAGGTCTCTCTGAAATTTGGCAAAGAAAAAATCGCAGCGGGCGTTGCAGATATTTCGCTTCTGGAACAGGAAAAGGAGCTGCTAAAGGAATATACCTCCAACGTATTTTTGTTCTGTCCCGGTGCAACGGCGGAGGCTGCGCTGATGTCTCCGGTTCCGGTGGTAACCTTTTTGCCGGAGGTTTCCCTGGAAAAGCTCATCGAGGTGCTTTCCTATGCCAATATCAGCGGTATTTCCGGTAAGTTGGTCAATGAAAACATAACAGAGATTTCCGCGATCAAAGCCCTTTGCCGGGAAAATAAAATTCCGGTAGAGGACAGAGGGGCGGCCTATGCCTTTTCCGATCTGAAAAAGGGACCAGACGGTTTGGTTCCGGTGGTTGTACAGGATGTGAAAACCGATGCCGTGCTGATGGTTGCCTATATGAACGAAGAAGCCTACAATCAGACGTTGCGCACCGGACGCATGACTTATTACAGCAGAAGCCGCAGCGAGCTCTGGTTAAAGGGAGAAACCAGCGGACACTATCAGTATGTGCATTCTCTGACTGCGGACTGCGACCTGGATACAATCCTTGCAAAAGTAACACAGGTCGGCGCGGCATGCCACACCGGTTCCTACAGCTGTTTCTTTAACGAAATCCAGAACCGCAGCAGCAAGCAGGAAGCGCACAATCCGATGAAGGTCTTTGAAGAGGTATTTTCGGTGATCGAGGACCGTAAGGAGCATCCCAAGGAAGGCTCCTATACCAACTATCTGTTTGATAAAGGTATTGACAAGATCTTAAAGAAAGTCGGGGAAGAGGCGACAGAAATCGTCATCGCAGCAAAAAACCCCAATCCGAACGAAATCAAATATGAAATCGCTGATTTCCTGTACCATATGATGGTGCTGATGGCAGAAAAAGGCGTGACCTGGGAAGAGGTCACGACAGAGCTGGCAAACCGATAAAAATGTATAGGGAAGCAGCGTAGCGCGGCAGGTGCGTCTGCGCATTAAATTTAGATAAAAAAAGAGAAAAGACCGGGCGTCAAATCCTTTGAAAGCAAAAGGGTTGGCCGCCCGTTTTTGTTCCCCAAATTTTGGTTTTAGGACAATAGAATACTTCCAGTACATGTATTTTCCGGTTTTGTAGATTATTTTTTCAGATACGCCATCATACAGATGAATAGGAAACTACACTATAGCAGTTTACATAAAAATATTATGTAAACTAAAAAGAAAGGATGGACCAGATGGAAGATGCGGAAAGAAAGCTGGAGCTGACCAGATACCTTCGGCAGGAACAGAATTTAAACCGGATGAAGGTAAAAAATCGGGAAGATATTTTGTACGGAACGGGTAAAAACAGTGAAATGCTGTATGGAGACGATGGTTTGGAACTGACAGAATATGACAGAATCCGGGAGCAGGGGCATAAGGGGCCTATGTTTGGGCTGCGGCTGGCAGTCAGCCTGATGCTGTTTGCGGGCGTTATCTATCTGGATAAAAATCAGATTGACTGGAAGGGGCAGAGTGCAGTTGCCGTGATAAGCAGGCAGCTGGAAACTTCTGTAATGGGAAATTCTACGGTGGAGGCACTGCATTAGCCTTGCAACGAAGCCGGAAATACCCTATAATCATACCATAATGTCCATTTTCAAAATGGGAAAAGTCTGCGCCATCGGGGCTCTATGTTCTGGCTGCGGGAAGCAACCCGTACCGGGTATTTTACAGCCACACCGGCAGCAGATAAAAAATGGTAAGGAAACAGGAAAAAATGAAAAGATTAACATCAAATATTGAAGGGCTTTCGGCACGGCAGCTGGCACAGCACTGTATCGGTGCAGAAGAACTTTCAAATGGCAGAGAGCGAAAGCTTGCCCTCGGGGATGACATCCTGATGAGTGTTTCTTCTCCTGCACGTTATGTCGGTGGGGAGGTCAATTCCGTCATGAAAACACTTACACCGGGAATGGTCCGGTTTGCCATGTGTTTTCCGGACGTCTACGAGATCGGCATGTCTCACCTCGGCATCCAGATTCTCTATGATATGTTCAACCGTTATGACGACGTGTGGTGTGAGCGGGTTTATTCGCCGTGGCTGGATCTGGATAAAATCATGCGTGAGAAAAAAATTCCGCTGTTTGCCCTGGAATCTCAGGAGCCGGTGAAAAATTTTGACTTTTTAGGCATCACGCTGCAGTACGAAATGTGTTATACAAACGTCCTGCAGGTGCTGGATTTGTCCGGGATTCCGCTGCTTGCAAAAGACCGTACCGAAGAAGATCCGATCGTGATTGGCGGCGGACCCTGCAGCTACAATCCGGAACCGATCGCGGAATTTTTTGATCTCTTCTACATCGGAGAGGGAGAAACTGCGTACCGGAAGCTGCTGGACGTCTATAAAGAAGTAAAAGAAAAAGGCGGCAGCCGTCAGGAATTTCTTCTGCGCGCGGCGAGGGAAGTGCCCGGCATGTACGTGCCGTCCCTGTATGAAGTATCCTATAAAGAGGACGGGACGATCGCATCTTTTGTCCCGACCAAGGAGGGTGTTCCGGCAAAGATTACAAAGGAAATCGTGATGGATCTCGACAATGCGCCGTATCCGGAGAAACCGGTGGTTCCGTTTATCCGTGCGACACAGGATCGTGTCGTTTTGGAAATTCAGCGCGGCTGTATCCGCGGCTGTCGTTTCTGTCAGGCAGGGCAGCTGTATCGTCCGGTACGCGAAAAGAGCCTCGAGACCCTCAAGCATTACGCGACAACGATGCTGGACAGCACCGGTCAGGAAGAAATTTCCTTGAGCTCCTTGAGTTCCAGCGACTATTCCCATCTGGAAGAGCTGGTAGACTTCCTGATGACGACCTGTCAGGAGAAAAAAGTGAATATTTCCCTGCCTTCTCTGCGAATTGATGCGTTTTCTTTAGACGTTATGGGAAAGGTACAGGACGTCAAAAAGAGCAGCCTGACCTTTGCACCGGAAGCAGGAAGTCAGCGTCTGAGAAACGTCATCAACAAGGGACTGACCGAAGAAGTGATTTTAAAGGGCGCAGGACTTGCATTTGAGGGCGGATGGAGCCGCGTGAAGCTGTACTTCATGCTCGGGCTGCCCTTTGAAACAGAAGAAGATATCCGTGGGATCGCAGAGCTGTCCAACAAGATTGCAGCCCTCTATTATGAGGTTGTTCCAAAAGAAAAGAGAAACGGGCCGGTACAGATCGTTTCCAGTACATCCTTCTTTATCCCGAAGCCGTTCACTCCCTTTCAGTGGGCACCGATGTGTACAAAGGAACAGTTTTTGGATAAGGCAGCGCTGACCAAGCAGGCGGTGCGTGAACAGCTCAACCAGAAGCGGATCAAATACAACTGGCATGAGGCGGACGTCAGCGTTTTAGAGGGCGTGTTTGCCCGCGGCGACAGAAAGGTTGCCGACGTGATTTTAAAGGCGTATGAAAAAGGCTGTATTTACGATGCCTGGGGCGAATATTTCAAGTATCAGACCTGGGTGGACTGCTTTCAGGAGTGCAATGTCGATATGGACTTTTATACGACAAGAACGCGCAGCGATGAGGAAGTTTTCCCATGGGATTTCCTGGACTGCGGCGTAAACAGAGCCTTCCTTTTGCGGGAGTGGAAACGTGCGGCGGAGGCTGTCGTAACGCCCAACTGTAAGATGCAGTGTCAGGGCTGCGGCGCTGCGCGCTTCGGCGGCGGAATCTGTTTCGAACAAAGAGGAGGGGATGCGGTATGATGGTACGTGTAAAATTTGCGAAATATGGTCCGCTGCGCTTTACCGGACATCTGGATGTGCTGCGCTTTTTCCAGAAAGCGATCCGCAGAGCCGGACTGGATGTTGTGTATACACATGGATTTAATCCGCATCAGGTCATGAGCTTTGCTGCGCCATTGGGTGTCGGACTGTGCAGCGTGGGCGAATATATGGACGTGGAAATCGCTTCGTCTGATGGCGCAGAGGATTTTAAGAAGCGCCTGCAGGAGGCATGTCCTTACGGAATCGATATCCTGAGTGTAAAGATGCTGCCGGAAAAGGCGGGAAACGCGATGGCGAGCGTCGCTGCGGCAACCTATGCAGTAGCATTTAAAGATCCCGAAAAGAGCTTTGCAGGCTGTCAGGGCGCGGTGGACGGGCTGCTTTCCAAAAAGGAACTCTGGATTACAAAGGAAACCAAGCGCAGCACGGCAGAGGTCGATATTCGGTCCGGTATTTATGACTGTCACATCGACGACGGCGCGTTGGTATTTATGGTAGATGCAAGCAGCGGCGGAAATATCCGTCCGGAGTTCGTAACGGATGCAGTCCTTTCCCTCGCAGGTCTGGAGGCGTCAAAGATTGAGCTGCAGACCGTGCGCATGGAAACCTGGATGAATACGGGAACGAAAGAAGAGCCTTCCTTTGTTCCGCTGGATGCGATAGGAGAAGCATTTTGAGCAGTGTATGCGTGATCACAAGAGCAGTTTTAAAGGAACATACAGAACCGGTTTTAACTTCCTTTTATTTGGAAAAGGACAAACTGACAGAGGTTCATCCCCATCTGGAGGGACGGTCGCTTCTGGGAAATATTTACGTCGGAAAAGTCAAGCATGTGGTAAAAAATATTGACGCTGCATTTGTGGAGATCGCCGGTGGACAGACCTGTTACCTGCCTTTCAAAGAAGCACAGGCTCCGGTGCTGACGAACCGACGCTGGGATGGCAGATTGCTGGCAGGCGATGAGATTTTGGTGCAGGTGATGCGCGATGCATTAAAGACAAAAGAGCCTGCCCTGACAGCGAAGATCAGCCTGGAGGGGCGGCTGGCAGCAGTCGTTCTGGACGGCGGACACGGCGTGCGGTATTCCAAGCAGCTCCCAAAAGAGACGGCAGATCATTTCCGGGAAGTGCTGCAAAGTGTAACCGTTCCGGATGGAATGACACTGGTGGTGCGGACTGCGGCGGGGGATGCTGCGGATATAGCCCTTTTACGCGAGGCAAGCGCTCTTCTCGAAAAGGCGCAGAAGCTTTTAAGCGTCGGCAGAAGCCGGACGGTCTTTTCCATGATTTCGGAGGAACGCCCCGGCTGGCTGATAGAGCTTCTCTCACATAAGCAGCTGCCGGATAAGATCGTGACAGATGAAACGCTCGTCTATACCGCGCTGGAGGACTTGTACGGCAGCGGTGCATCCAGTATAGAGAAAAAAATATCCTCCGCTGCAGCGGATTCCGTGGAGCGGTTCGACAAAAGAACTCCGGAGTTGCAGGAAGGCACGAAATGTCCGGAAATTTCGTTCTACAGAGACAGCCGACCGAACCTGTTTGCACTCTATGGGCTTGCCGGGAAGCTGGAAGAAGCGCTTTTGAAGCGCGTCTGGCTAAAATCCGGCGGATATCTGGTCATCGAACCAACAGAAGCGCTTACGGTGATCGATGTCAATACAGGAAAATATGACGGCTCCAAAAATGTGGAAGAAACCTTTGCCCTGATCAATCGAGAAGCGGCGCAGGAAACAGCGCGCCAGATCCGGCTGCGCAATCTTTCCGGTATTATTTTGATAGACTTTATCAATCAGAAGGACCGGCAGGCGGCAAAAGAACTGTTGGAGGAGCTGCGCAGCCTTTGTAAAGAGGATCCGGTCCCGGTTCGCGTCGTGGACATCACTGCCCTTGGACTGGTGGAGCTGACGCGCAAAAAGGTCAAAGGCACACTGGCAGAGCAGTTAAAGGGGCTGAAACTAGGGGTACAGCGATAACTGAAATCGATCAGACAGGCAGGGAAAAGGCATGAAATTTCTTGGCATGAAAAAGGTGTGGGACGGCAAATATCTGAAAAATTATGAGCTGTCCTATGAAAATAAAGCAGGCAGGTTAAAAACCTACGAAATCGTCAGCCGAAAAGAGCTGGAAGATGTGCAGGATCTTGGCAGACGGGCAAGCGGTGTCTCTATTGTGGCATTCCAGGATGGGAAAATGCTCCTTTTAAGGGAGTTTCGCATGAGCATCAATAAAGCGATTTTCAACCTATGCGCCGGGATGCAGGAAAAAGGAGAAACGATTGAGGAATGTATCCGTAGGGAGCTGTATGAGGAAACAGGACTTTCGGTGAAAAAAATGCTGAAGATCCTGCCGCCCTCCTATTCTGCAGTCGGTTTTTCCGATACGAAAACCTATATCGCCTTTGTAGAGGCAGACGGAGATTTTTCAGACCATACGTCTGACAATGAAGAAATTTCCGCACGTTTTTACAGCCGGGAGGAAGTAAAAGCGCTTTTGGAAACGCAGGAATTTTCTTCCCGTTCCCAGATGGCGGCATTTTTCTTTACAGAGGGAGCAGAGCTTTGGAATAAAAACGATCCGAAACAGGAGGATGAGGACAAATGAAGAAAAAATGGTGGCATGAAAAGATCGGATATCAGATTTACCCGAAGAGCTTTTTAGACACAAATGGGGATGGTGTCGGAGATCTCACCGGTGTGATCGAGAAGCTTCCATATCTGGAACAGCTCGGCGTTGATATTTTATGGCTTTCTCCGGTCTATCCGTCTCCGATGGTGGATAATGGATATGATATTTCCGATTATGAGAATATCGACCCGCGTTTTGGTACGCTGGAGGATATGGATCGTCTGATCGCAGAAGCCAAAAAGAAAAATATCTCGATCATCATGGATCTTGTGGTCAATCATTGCTCCGATCAGCATGCCTGGTTCCGGAAAGCGATTGCAGATCCTAAAGGTCCTTATGGCGATTATTTTTACCTGAAAGAGGGAAAAGACGGAAAAGAGCCGAACAACTGGCGCAGCTATTTTGGCGGCAGTGTCTGGGAAAAGCTGCCCAGACAGGAGAATTTATATTATTACCATGCCTATGCCAAAGAGCAGCCGGATTTAAACTGGGAAAATCCTGCCCTGCGAGAGGAAATCTACAAGATGGTCAACTGGTGGCTTGACCGCGGCATCGCAGGCTTCCGGATTGACGCGATCATCAACATTAAAAAAGACCTGACCTGGGAAGATCTTCCGGTGGACGGGCCGGACGGCAGAGGCTTTTTAACCAACAGCATCACCCGGATGCAGAAGCGCGACGGCGGGACGAAAAATGGCATTGGCGTCTTTTTAAGAGAATTAAAGGAACGCTGTTTTGCGCCCCACGATGCGTTTACGGTCGGAGAGGTGTTCGAGGTCGACAGGGAGCAACTGGAAGAATTTATCGGAGAGGACGGATATTTTTCCACGATGTTTGCCTTTGATCCGATCCAGAGCTACAAAAAAGGAACCTGTCAGTGTGAGTTTGACCGGAACATGAATCCGGACGAATGGAAGAGGGATGTGTTTGTCAACCAGAAGCTGCTTGGAGATATTGCATTTGAGGCAAATATTATCGAAAATCATGATATGGCGCGTGGTGCGACGATCTATATCCCGGACGAGGATTACGGCTTTGCCAGCATATCGGCGCTTGCCGGTCTGCAGGTGCTGCAGCGTGGTATGCCGTTTTTATATCAGGGACAGGAAATCGGCATGACAAACTGTCCCTTCGAATTGGAAGACATTGATGATATCATGACGCTGGACAACTATCGTTATGCAGTTGCCTGTGGATTCCCGGAAGAAAAGGCGTTTGCTGGCTGTGCGCGGGAAAGTCGTGATAACGCCAGAACACCGATGCAATGGAGTGACGCGGAAAATGCTGGTTTTACAACCGGAAAACCCTGGCTGAAGGTCAATCCGAATTATCCTGAGATCAATGTGGCGCGGCAGGAAAAGGAATACGGTTCTGTATTGAATTTTTACAGGCGCTTGCTGTGCTTCCGCAAGTCGGAGGAATACCGTGATTTGCTGACTTATGGTACGTTCGAGCCGATGTACGAGGATCAGGAAAGGATTTTTGCATTTAAGAGAACGCTCGGTAAGCAGTGTCTGACTGTAATCTGCAATGAAAGCTCTGCAGAGCGTTTCCTGGCCTTAAAAGAGGATTATGAGGAAGTGGTTTTTGTCAATCTGCCGCAGGTGACGAGAATTGGTGACAATCTGATTCTGCATCCCTATCAATTGATTGTGGTGGAAACGACGAAAAAATAGTTGAATTCTTCGCGGGAATTGTATATAATAACAGTATCAACAACGAAGAGAGGGTGATGCTATGAATACAGTGATTACGATTGGACGTCAGTTTGGTTCCGGTGGCCGTGAGATCGGGGAAAAGCTTGCGGAGCATTTCGGCATCAAATGTTATGACAAGGAGCTGTTATCCAGAGCCGCCAAGGACAGCGGATTTTGCGAAGAGATGATTAAGACACATGATGAACGTCCGACCAACTCTTTCCTTTACAATCTGGTCATGGATACTTATTCTTTCGGCTACAATACATCCACCTTTATGGATATGCCGATTAGCCATAAAGTTTTTCTGGCACAGTTTGATGCGATCAAGAGCATCGCAAAAGAGGGTCCGTGCGTATTGGTTGGCCGCTGCGCAGACTATGCGCTGCACGACATGAAAAACTGCCTGCATTTCTTCATCTATGCGGACGAAGAGACGAAGATCAAACGTCTGGTGAAGAAATATCCTGACTTAAACGAGTCCAAGGCAAGAGACATGATGGTCAAGAAGGATAAACAGCGTCAGAGTTACTACAACTATTATTCCTCCAAAAAGTGGGGACGCGCAGACAGCTACGACTTCTGTTTAAACAGCTCGATCCTTGGTATTGATGGAACCGTGAAGCTGATTACGCAGATCATTGAAGATTTTGAACAAAAAGAGCAGTAGGTCTGCGCATTTACTGCGCTGACCGTAAGAGAACTTAAACTGGAAGGCAAAAATCCTATCGGCACAGCCGATTTGGAATGGATTTTTGCACGTAACTGTGAGGGTACGGAACAGTTACATTTTGAACAAAAAGAGCAGTAAAACAAAAGTGAAACAATAGAACCTATGCTTTGTGAGCAGTCTATTGTCAGGAAAAACAGCGGTTTGAAATTTGTGATGTAGTTTCAAACCGCTGTTTTTGGATGGAATGAGCTGCTGGCGTATCATGGCATGGATGGAGAAACATCCGAGCGGGAGACCATTATGAAATATTTCAGAAAATACGTTTTGTCAATTTTATTATGTTTTATCCTGACCGGCTGCGGGCAGCAGGCAGGTTTTTCGGAATCTGTATCTGCGGTACCGGAAAGTAATTTTACGGAATCCCAGACAGGCGTTCCGGAAACCGTGATGCAGCAGCAGACTGACGCGGATGCAGAAACAGCGGAAATAAAGTCAGCTTCCGACAACGTAAGACCCTCCAAAGAAGAAGTCCTTGCCATGCGGGAAAAAACGCTGGATGGGATGCCGGAGACGGAAATTTCCAGACTGAAGGAAAATATCAAAGTTGCAAATCTTCAAATGGAATCCGCATATCTGAATGACAACCTCTTTAAAAAGCTGTCAGATAAAGAAAGCCCATACTGGAAGTATTTTGACTGCAAAGGCGACATTCAGCTGGGCTGGTGGTATCATCAGGCGATCTATCCGAAGGATGTCATCATGAAAGCGGAAAATATCACAGAAGAGGAATTTGCGGAAACCTATACGGAGCCTGGAATTGTGACGAATAGCTTTGACGCGGCAGATTTTATTGATTTGATTTCCGAAATGAAGTCCTTTGTAAAAAATGAAGCCCTGGCAGCAGATTTACAGCAGCTGATGGATCTGACGCGAATGGCGCAGACAACGCATGAGATGCAGTATGCGAATGAACTCTATAAGGTGCTCCATGATCTGGACTATTTTCTTTTAAGATACGGAATTGAGGACGTTGGGCAATATACTGCCGATGCGGGAACCGTAGGCACTTATTATGGCGTTCTTGCAGTTTATGGGGCAGAGCCTTTTTCGGCAGAGGAACAGACAAAAGCGTTTGGCAAAATCCTGTGGGATGCATATTGTTTCGGAAAAATCGAGGGAACAGATCATGGAGTGCCGGATACCTATGGACAGGAAAGCACGTATTTTGCTTTGTACGATGTAGATGGCGATGGACAAGAAGAGCTGTTGCTCAACTGGACAGGTGCTTCGATGGCGGATACGGTAGAATATATCTGGGGATACGGAGATAACGGCACTTATGTAGAGCTGTGTGAGTTTCCGGCGCTGACCTGTTATGACAATGGAGTGATTGAAGCAGAATGGTCGCATAATCAGGGACTTGCCGGAGAATTCTGGCCATATTTTCTATACCGCTATAATGCCGAAACTGATCAGTATGAAATCTGTGGCGGAGCAGATGCATGGGATAAAAGCGTGGCAAAGACGAAGGAACAGGGAGAAGTTTTTCCGGACGATATCGATGCAGATCAAGACAGTGTCGTTTATTATCTGCTGCCGGCCGACTGGGATGGAAACTATGATATGGAGCCTGTAGATGGAGCTAAGTACCGGACATGGCGGGAATCCTTTTTGGAGGGAGCGTCGGAAATGGACGATATCTGGTTTTGGGATTTGAAGGAAGAAAATATTGCAATTTTAGGTGCAGAAAAGCCAGATTAAAACAGAAGATAAATTGACACAAACTCGATATGCGTAAAAAGCGTGCGCAGAAATGAAAGGAAAAAAATGGGAAACGAAAGCGGGACTTGGATTATGTATGGGGTAAGTCGGGAGGACCCGGAATGTATCCATACAGTCGATGAAGCAGTGGAATATATCAATAAGGTGGGATTTTTGCCGCTCTTTAAAAATGAGATTCCGGGGTTTTCACTGGAAGAGCGCACTGCTCCGGAATATTGGTGGAGCGGCGATCCCAAAAGCGATCCCTGGGAATGGCGTGAGATCATTGCCCGAAGCGGTAAAGTCGCCTATGGAAAATTTTTTGATAAGAAAGCGGGTTTTATTTCAAAGCAGTGGTTTCCGTATTTTGCAAACTTTAGGCGGGACGGATATGATTTTGATGCGCTTTGGGATGATGAAAAGGCATCCATCCGGCAAAAGAAAATCATGGATTTCTATTTAGAAGAAAATGCCGAAGCAGAATATTTTTCCAGTGAGTTAAAGAAAAAAGCCGGTTTTGGAAAGGGCGGCGAAAAAGGCTTTGATGGCGTGATTACGGCGCTTCAGATGCAGACTTATCTTTGTGTCAGAGATTTTCGCCAGCGAAAAAACAAAAAGGGAGAAGCCTACGGCTGGCCTGTCGCCGTTTACTGTACGCCGGAGCATCTCTGGGGACGGGATCATGTGACAAGCGCTTATACAGAGTCAGCGGCTTCCTCCGGAGAAAAAATCGCAGCGCACATGCGGGAAATCTACCCGATTGCAACCAGGCAGCAGGTACATCGGTTGGTGGGGAATATTGTTGCGCTGTAATTGATAAGATTCTTCTATGATTTGGAAATTATGTGAAACAGAACAAGCAAAGGGATATGGATGTTCATAAAAATATATACAGTGGATCGGTTCGGGCAGCAGAAGCGGAAATTTGCGGTGGATTGATCCGGAGAGAGCGGTTTTGATTGAGACATCCAACTATTCGCAAAAGCCAAGTTTAACGAATAGTTAGCACCGTTTTCCGTAATTTCGCAGAAAAATACGTTTTTGACCGGTGCTAACTAATTCGTTAAACTTGCGGGTGTTTGATAAAAAATAGTTAGAACTTCTTTCTGGGATTTCACAGAAAAATACGTTTTTGCTTTGGTGCTAACTAATTCGTTAAACTTGCGGGGTGCTTGATAAAAATGAGTTCAGGAGGCATATATCTGCTGACGCAGATGATTGCCTCCTGGGTTTTTCGCTTTTTTTCGTAGATTCTGTAATTTCCAATTATAATTAAAATCTGTAATTTAAATATTTAAATGTCTGCAATTTATGTCTTATTATTTACCATCTTATATGTCACATATCTGGAATCCGTTTTATAATGTTTATATGCTTACGCCAGGTCTTTTGAATCCAGAATGATTGTAAATGGTCCGTCATTGATCAGCGCAACCTCCATTTCCGCACCGAATACGCCGGTTTTAACGACGGGAACTTCCTTTTTGCAGGCGTCGATGATGTATTCGTAAAGCTCGTTTGCATGCTGTGGTGATCCGGCTTTGACAAAGGACGGCCGATTGCCTTTTTTGCAGTCCGCGTACAGGGTAAATTGGGAAACCAAAAGAAGCTGTCCGTCGACATCTTTTAACGCGAGGTTCGTTTTTCCGTTTTCATCCGAAAAAATCCGCATTCCGATCAGCTTGCGAACCATTTTGTCTGCTGTTTCTTTTGTGTCTTCGTCACAGATTCCGATCAGGACGAGGAAGCCTTTTCCAATTTCAGAATATAGTTTCTGGTCAATTGTAACGCTTGCCTGTGTAGTACATTGAATAACAAATTTCATAGGTAGTTGTCTCTCCTTCTCAAACTCGCAAAACAAAATCTAGTTCTATACAGTTTTGTATAGGAGATTTGGTTCTATTTGATTTTATTTGTTTCCAACTTTCATGTCTCTACGGTCTTTTTCTGCTAGTGTTATCAATCTGTTATCAAAAAATTGTTATCAGTATAATATACTACCATTTTGATAAGCAGACTATTACCCAACTATTAAACTTACTTTTCCAACATTGCATTTATATTAAAAGGCGGAAGAACAACACTATCTGTATCTGGCTGTGCTGTTAGTAATGTCAATTCACTTCTCAGATACGGCATCATAATTGCAACTGCATTTTTATTTATTAAATTCTGAACCATTTCATCGTTCACTGAATCTTCTTTTTCAACTTTAAAGAAACCTGATAAACTAATGATCAGATTATATTCTTCTTTTTTTTCTCCTTTCAATACAAGCGTTACTCTGTGCACACTGTCCTCACCAATTCCAATTTGAACTTGTAATTCAAAGGTTAATTCATTTTTGTTTTTAAATCCCTTTCTATCAAATTCAATTTTATCAAACACCAGTTTCTGTAAAGTCAATAAACTATTATAATTTTTCATCGTCTCTCCTTTACGCTGCATCTATAAAACTACAATCATTGAAATCAACTTCAATACTAATATTATCATTCAACAATGTATCAAAACAACTATCTGATGTAACCTTATAATATCTTTGATTTTTATACTCTTCCGTGTTTACTGACAGTGTGCCAGCCACATTTAACGTACTCACTACTTTACTTGAAATAGATATATTTCCAAACAAAGACACGGACTCATTAAATTTATCCGTTATAGACTCAAATCCTTGATTTATTGTTTCCAATTTCTTGGAAATATTTTTATAATAATTTTCATCATAACAAACTTTAATTAACGTAGAATAATAAGAAATATCATCGGCAAATTCACCTTCATCGGCAAACATATAAGAATCTTCTTTAGGTAAATATATGCTGTCTTCATTCCAATCAGAATTATTATATTCCACTCTATATTCTCCATCAATATAATCGACTGATATTCTACCGGAAGAATATCCTCGAACTAATTCACGAAGTGTTAACTCATCTTTAAGCATTCGTATAATATTTATAGCATCTGTTTTTCCAACTAACCACTTACATCCTTTGATATTATTTTGACAACACACACATATAAATATCTCATCTGCATCATTTTTACAAGTAAAAATAATTGGAAAGTTTGATTCGAAAAGTATTCTATCAATATAAAGTTTTCCATATTTTTCTGTATTAACAAATTCCTGCATTTTTCTCATCTCTTTCTCGAATATAATTTTGAAGATGTTTTTCAAAATCTACAATTATTTCAAATTCATCGTACGGTGTTGCATTTTCATAAAGCCACCAATCTACATGTGAACCACTTTTTTTCTTTCTCTCCCTTGTCCTTTGTACCACTCCATGCTTTGGGTTTGTCATTCCAATTGCTATCTGATAAGGAACTTTCATATCAGAAATAGCGCCCGCAAATCTTTTAACATGTGTAGGTTTCTCAAATGTTGATAGAGAATACTGCCCCGGATCTGTTGGATCAGCAAGTGGATTCAATGCAAATCCATTCTCTTCAAAAGATGGTAAAAATGAATCTCTATCACACTTACCACTTCTACAAGCTCTGTACACTTTTATATTTTCCTCCCTTGCACCAGCAGGCATTTCAAATCTATCGAAGTAATCTGGAAATATTTTTTCTATCCGTTTAGTTTGTTTTTCGTCCAACTTTATCCCTCTATTATTTATACATGTTTCTTATTTGTTATTGTCTCATAAAATTGTTTATCTGTCCATCCTTCCATAAAACAAATTGCTTTGTCAAATATTTTTCGCTTGTTATCACCTTTAGTATTGATATAAAATATAATTTTTAATCATTAACAAGAAATAAGGTATATCAAATAGGAAAAACTTTGCCTTTTATCAATAAACAAATTTCATTTGTTATTTAAGTAAGTGCTAATGCAAGAATCATAACTTCAATCCAAAACTGAACAATTAACTTTTCCCATGTAAAATTTCTACAATTTATTTAGGATAACTCCACTCCCACTATAATGGTCAATACAAGGTATTCATGTGTTATTTTAGCACTTCTGGTATTCTTCATCTATTATGTAGACTTCTCTATGTTTTTATCATATTCATTAGGTAGCTTAAACATATCCTTTATTTTTAACGCGGAAATCTTGGACATTGATTACATTTTTTAACGTTCTTTTATTCATCAACCAAGATGATAGGTACAGTGCTTATGTGATATAAACCCAAGCCATCTAATATCATCAATTGGAATAATTCTACCTCTCCAACCAACTCCAAACTATAACTCTGCTATTTTTCTAATTAGCCATTGCAAGGTAGCGGAGCATTCCTAGCAGATGTTCCCACATAAAGTGATTTAGATTCTCCTATATTAGATTACCACTAATCCTTCATATCTTTTTCAACCGAAATAATCCTTTTAGATATTTCTGATAAGGTGTCTTCCCTAAGTCTCTCATCCTCTATCTTATTAGCAATTGAATTGGCAAGTAAAAGATTATTACTCTCCGCAAATTTTGCATGAAACTTAACTGCTGCTTCAATATTTTTGGTATACATCTTAATAAAAATAGCTCCTATAAAATCTACAATTATTCCACTAAAACTACCTACAAATAGTAAAATTTTATCTGTATCCAAAGACATATACATATATAAACTTGCTACTACTATCAATATACCAAATAAAATCATCATAATACCAAGACCAGATAAAAATTTTGTCTGAGCCAAATTCATATCATAATATCTCATTAACTCCTTTTGGTTCATTCTAAACATTTTTTCTGCTCTTAAAGCTCTCTTTTCAGGATTTATTTCTGAAAATTCTTTTTCTTCTCTGCGAACATCTTCATCTAGTTTTTCCAGTTTTTTTGATTCTTTGAAATCAAAAAAACTACTTATAGATACTGCAAAGCAAATAAATGCTAAAACCCCCAAAATATATACTAGTATTTTTCCAATCGCAAACTCAAAAAATTTATCATATATTTGGTAAGTAGCAAAGACTGCCATTGCCCCAAATACAAGTCCACCTATTATCCCATTTTTATCTTTTTCTGATTTTTTCTGTTCTTTTTGCGTAGTTTTATTTGTACTAGCTTTTGTTTGCTCTTCTTCCATTAATATATTCCTTATTTATTCGCATTGGCGTCATATTCTTACGAAAATCTTTTTGACTTTCTTTATGTTTCAGTTGTCATCAATATTGTATAAACACTATACAAATATACGTCACGTTTCGAACTCGCAAAATCAAAGTTGGTTCTATACAATTTTGTATCGGTATATTGGTTCTATCTGACTCAATTTGGTTTGAACTGTCCTTATCGTATGGACTGCCTTACCTCGTGTTATCAAATTGTTATCACAAAAGTGTTATCAAATATAATTTCATCGATTCAATATAACTACAAATTGGAAATTTGCATATACTTACAATTTTTTCATCATCCAATAGGAATCTGTATATTGACCATTCGCATATTTCATATTATTAGGGAATACACCATATTTTTCAAAGCCTAGGTTTTTATAAAGCGAAATTGCTCTTTCGTTTCCAGCAGCCACCTCTAATTCCGCTTGCTCATATCCAAGGTTCCTTGCCATATCAAGAATAGTTTTCAGCATAATTTTGCCGATACCTCTCCCACAATATTTCTGATACAAAGCAATAGCAACCTCACAACGATGAGCATATCTTTTATAAGTTCCAATACTACTAAGGGAACAATTACCAATATGCCTTCCATTTATGGTTGCAATTAGCATTAATTCCCGTTCAGAATCAATGCAACTTGTAATGAAATGTTTCTCTTGTTCAAGCGTCAATTTGACTTCATCAGGTTCTCTAATCAAAAACGGTGTTTCTCCAGTTGTTATTCTCAAATATTTGATTAAATCTTCTGCATCTGATTCTTCTGCATTTCTCAAAACTATTGTCTGTCCTGTTTTATCTTTTACTTCTAAAGTATCAAACCTCATAATAATGTCTCCTCTATAACCTGTGTAGTACATTGAATAACAAATTTCATAGGTATTTATCTCTTCTTCTCAAACCTCTATCGGAATGGATTTTGATTTTGAAATATCTGATCATTTTTCATCGATCAGAGGGCTCAGAATTTTCCTGCTTCTGATTGTCCTTTCCCGCGGAATCCTTTGCAGCGGTTTCTGCATTTTTTTCTACATGTTCTGCAGGGTGCGGAATAAACGTCTTCAAATCTTCTTTAAAATTCCGGAACGAAAACTGTTTCTTGCGATGTCTTGCGGGCTTATCTTCCGGTTTGGAAATAAAGCTGCCGGTCTGGACATCGACATAATCCAGTGTCTGGTACTCTTCTGTTTTATCGGACATGCCCTTTTTTTGCAAGCTGCGGTTGACGTAGCGCTTGATCAGCGCATAAAAAACAGCAAAGATCGGAACACCGAGAATCATGCCTGGTACACCCATGAGACCACTGAAGATGGTGATGGAAAAAATAATCCAGAACCCAGAAAGACCGGTGGAATCGCCAAGAATCTTAGGCCCAAGGAAGTTGCCGTCAAACTGCTGCAAAATCCAGATGAAGATGATAAAATACAGGCATTGCATCGGATTGACCATTAAAATAAGCAATGCACAGGGTACGGCTCCGATAAACGGACCAAAGAACGGAATAATGTTGGTAACGCCGACTATGACGCTGATCAGCATTGGATATGGCATTTTCATGATGCTGACAACAACAAAGCAGAGAACACCGATGATGGCTGAATCCAAAATTTTTCCGCTGATAAATCCGCCAAAGGTGGAATCGATCAGACGGAAGTCTTCCATAATTACATTAGCCTGTCTGGTATCCCAGAAAGCGTATAAAAGCTTCTTCCCCTGGCTGACAAAGCGTTCCTTACTGGCAAGCAGATAGATGGAAATGATCAGTCCGATAACGAGGTTCCAGACTGCCTTCGCAAAGCTTAACATGCTTAGGGAGACTGTTTTCACGATGGCATTGATCTGAGGCATCATGGTTTTATTGAGGAAGTTTTCAAGATCTGTCGAATAATGATCGATCAGATCGGATACAGTCGTTTCGATGTCTGGATTATCAGCAAGCAGTTTTTCTGCCCAGTCACTGACGTTTTTTACATAGCTGGGGAACTGACCGGCAATACTTTGGATGCTTCCAATGATCTGCGGAATTACAACTCTGAAAAATCCGTACACCAAAAACAGGACAAAGCACAGCGTCAGGACGATCGAAATGCCGCGGCAATAGCTGGTCAGCTGTTTCTTTTTTTTCTGTAAGGACGGTTTTTGGGAAATCAGCCAGTCTCTGGCGGGATACAATGCAAAATGCTCGATGGCGTTTACCAGCGGACACATCAGCCATGCCAGAATAAAGCCGTCCAGAATCGGCATGCAGATGTGCAGCAGATTCTGCAGATGATCTTTAAAGTTGCCGCCGTGAAAGATCAGATAATAGGCGAGCAGCCCGCCGATTACAACCAGAAGCGCCGTTACGCCCCAGTATAGATATTTTTTTTCCCAGCGAAATTTCATGTCAAGTACTCTCCTTTCCGTCATGCGAAGAAAGCTCGTCGAATTTCGCTTTCATCGTCGGGTTGTTTTTCGTAAGGCGCTTGATGCTCAGATCTTCCGCCTTGTTGTTTGCGAGCCGCAGGTTGTTTTCAGAAGAAAGCAGGGCCTCCTTTGTCTTCTGAAGATGGTCGATCGTTTTGTCGATTTCATCGATGGCGCGGTGGAATCGTTCACTCGCCAGACGGAAATTCCGATTGAATTTCTCTTTAAAATCATTCATATCTTCCTCAAAATGGGAAATGTCAATATTCTGATTTTTGATGACAGCAAGCTCCTGCTTATACCGCAGCGCATTCAGGGAAGCATTGCGCAGCAGCGTGATCATCGGGATAAAAAACTGCGGACGGATCACATACATCTTCGGATATCGATAGGAAACGTCCACGATGCCGGTGTTATACAGCTCGCTGTCTGGCTCCAGCATGGACACTAAAACGGCGTATTCGCAGTCTTTCTCGCGCCGGTCCTTATCCAGCTCCTTGAAAAAATCTTCATTTTTCTTTTTCGTTGCGGTTTCATCCATCTCGTTTTTCATTTCAAACATGATGGAAATAAATTCGGTCCCGTCCGGATCCGTTTCTTTATAAATATAATCGCCCTTGCTGCCGGTTCTGGCATCGTTGT
Source organism: Gallintestinimicrobium propionicum (assembly GCF_025567525.1). Taxonomy (NCBI): domain Bacteria; kingdom Bacillati; phylum Bacillota; class Clostridia; order Lachnospirales; family Lachnospiraceae; genus Gallintestinimicrobium; species Gallintestinimicrobium propionicum. The sequence continues at coordinate 171,149 of NZ_JAOQJY010000001.1, forward strand.
CCTTTTCAAAGTATGCATTCTGGAAACCGGTTGCGCGCAACTTGTTGAATTCTGTCTCACAGTGCTGCTCTAAGCTTTCTCCGATCATTTTGGTGGACTGGCGCGCCTTGAAATCCTTATAATAGGCGATTTCCTCGTCCTTCATGCGGAGGCGCTCTTCGTACTGCTCCTTAATATTTTGCTCTCGGAGCCGGGTTTCCTGCTTTGCATGTTCTATTCTACCGGTCAGGTCATAAATCTGCCGGTCCATTTCGTTGATCTGCTTTTCTTTCTGGGCAGCTGCTTTGGAAACCGCCAGGGCGATATCCTTGTCCGCAGTTTCCTGTACAGATGTGATTTTGGCATTTAAAAGGCTGATCTGAGCGTCCTTTTGGGACAGAGCCTTTTCCTGTTCAGACAAAAGCTTTTCCTGCCGGGAACGGGCGTCTGCCTCTGCCAGCTGCCGTGCGCTCTCTGCTGCCGCAAGCTTTGCCTGCAGCCGGGAAATTTCCTCCGCCAGCTCCTGTCTCGTCTGGGTCTGCGCCAGAAGGACAGCGTTTTCTTTTTCAGAAAGATATTGCGCTTTACGCTCGGAAAGCTCTTTCTCAAATTCTTTATCACGGACCTGTCTGACGATCGCCGCATAGCCGGATTCGTCTACCTGAAAGACTTCGCCGCATTTGGGACATTTGATTTCCTGCATGCACCTGCTCCTTTATCATGATTGGATATTCTATTAGTTTACTCTGTCGAGCACTTTTTTTCAAGGCGAATCCCGATAGAAACCTAGGATCGATCCAAATCCGGTATGAATCACTGCGGTCTCTTTGCAAAAAGAAAGAAAAAATAGTATACTGTCAAAAGGAAAATCAGGATGAGAAAACCATTCCGGCGTGCAGACGCCGGTAACTATGAAACGAGGAAACAGCATGACGTTACAACAGGTATTGAGCCAGGTGCGGCGAGCCGCCGACGATTATGAAATGATTCAGGACGGAGACAAAATCGCAGTCGGGATTTCCGGTGGAAAGGATTCCCTGACGCTTCTTTATGCGCTGAGCACGCTCAGACGATTTTATCCGCATCCCTTTGAACTGCATGCGGTAACTGTCGACCTTGGCTTTGAAAACTTAAATTTGGGCAAAATAGAGGCACTCTGTAAAGAGCTGGATGTCCCGTATACAATTGTGCCGACGCAGATCGCTTCGATCGTATTTGACCAACGGAAAGAAAAAAATCCCTGCGCACTGTGCGCAAAAATGCGGAAAGGCGCATTAAATGAAGCGATCCGTGGGGCAGGCTGCAACAAAATTGCTTATGCACACCACAAGGACGATGTCGTGGAGACGCTGATGCTGTCTTTGATTTATGAAGGGCGCTTCCATACGTTTGCCCCTGTCACTTTTCTGGATCGGATGAATCTGACGGTGATCCGTCCGCTCGTTTATATGAAGGAAGCGGATGTGATCGGATTTGTCCATAAGCATGATGTTCCGGTTGTTAAAAGTCCCTGCCCTGCAGACGGACATACTCGCAGAGAATATGTCAAGCAGCTGCTGCGTCAGCTGAACCTGGAAAATCCGGGTGTGAAGGATCGGATGTTCACTGCGGTTCAGAGTGGTCTTGCGGAATGGAGGGTACATGAAAAACAGTAACAATTACCATGATGAAACTGCAAAGGAAAATATCCTCCAGCTGCGAAAGCTGCAGGAAGAGCTGCCGCGTTTCTGTCGCCAGTATTTCCGTGGAATCGAGCAGACGACCGCGCCCCGCACGCGGCTTGCCTATGCGTATGACCTCGGTGTCTTTTTTGAGTTTCTGCACAAAAATAACAGCGTGCTTTCGAAGATGGATATCACGGAGTTTCCGCTGTCAGTTCTGGATCAGATCACAAAGGCGGATATCGAGGAATATCTGGAATATCTTTCGTATTATGTCAAAGACGACGGCACGGAATATACCAACGATGAACGCGGGAAACGCCGCAAGCTCGCTTCCCTGCGCTCGTTTTATAATTATTTTTTCCGGGACGAACAGATTAAAAGCAATCCTGCGTCCTTAGTGCCGATGCCGAAGCTCCATGACAAGGAAATCGTGCGTCTGGACCCCAACGAGGTCGCAATTCTGCTTGACCAGGTGGAGGACGGCACCAAAATGACCAAAAGTCAGATGAAGTTCCACGATAAGACGAAGGTGCGCGATCTTGCGCTTTTGACACTTTTGCTGGGAACCGGTATTCGTGTGTCGGAGTGTGTCGGTCTGGATATCAGCGACGTAGATTTTGATAATCTCGCAATCAAGGTGCGACGCAAGGGTGGATACGAGGACGTCGTCTATTTTGGGGAAGAGGTGGAGGAAGCGCTTCTCTCCTACCTGGATCAACGCAAACATATGATTCCGATGAGTGGCCACGAGGATGCATTATTTTTATCCCTGCAGAACCGACGCATGGCGGTGCGCAGCGTGGAAAATCTGGTCAAAAAATACGCTTCTCTCGTCACAACGACAAAAAAGATCACGCCTCATAAGCTCCGTTCCACCTACGGCACGACGTTGTATCAGGAAACCGGGGATATTTACCTCGTTGCAGACGTTCTGGGACATAAGGATGTCAATACCACACGGAAGCATTACGCTGCGATGAAGGACGATCATAAACGGAAAGCTGCCAAAACAGTAAAATTACGGGAGTTATGATTTTTCGTTGACTTGTAACGCGTGCAATCTATTGTGCGGAATGGAAAACGGTCACTCTTCCAGTGTTGGACTGAGCGACCGTTTTTTCGTTCTCTTGTTACTTTTTCTGCCCGTGCTTGCGAAGGTTTTTATCGCTTCTCCATCGGCTTGGGCGATAAATCGGAGGTGGTTCGATACCCTCTGCAGGATTGTCTGCAGCGCCGGGGCAATTTAAATTTCCAGATAAATTGGCGTTTGCAGAATGTGCGGTATCCAGGTGTTCCGATCGGTTATCGACCGGTTCAGCGCCCGGCTTGCGGAAGGTCAGAATCGCCTTGAACAGATCGCCATCGAGAAGAATCTGCATTGTGCCGTGCTGCAGCTCAGTAAAGCTTCTTGCGATGGCGAGACCAAGTCCGCTTCCCTCTGTGTTGCGGGAGCCGTCTCCGCGGACGAAACGTTCGGTCAGCTCTTCTCCGGAGACGGTCAGCTCCATCTGGGAAATGTTTCGGATCGCAATCTGCGTTTCGGATGCGCTGTCGGTCACAGTAACATAGACGCGCGTGGATGGCATGGCATATTTGCTGATGTTGGTATAAAGGTTATCAAAAATACGAAACGTCTTTTGCGGATCAAGCCGTAAAATTACTTTTTCTTCCGGCAGCTGAAATTTGAATGTCAGATTCTTTTCCTGCATGCGGGTTTCATATTCCAGATAGCACTGTCGAAGCAGGTTGCAGATATCGACATTGTCATAATGCAGGGTAACGTTATTGGTAGTTGCCTTGCTGATTTCGAACAGGTCTTCGATCAGTACCTTCAAGCGGAGCGCCTTTTTGTCCAGCGTATCGAGATATTCCTGCTGCTGCATGGGGGTAAGTCCCGGCTCCTTTAAGAGATTGATATAGGTAATGATTGCAGTCAGCGGCGTCTTTAGATCATGAGATACGTTGGTGATCAGTTCGGACTTCATCCGTTGGCTCTTGACCTCTTCGTCTACCGCTTTCTTGAAATCAGTCTGAATTTGTAAAAGCTCTTTTTTATAGCTTTCGAAAACGCCGAAGTCTTCTGAAAAAGCGGTATCGAAATCCCCTCTTGCGATCGAGCTGGTCGCGCGCAGGAGGTTCTGATATTTGGTTTGTATGTCATAGACGTATTTTTTGAGCAGGAAATAGATAATCAGGGAGTAAATCAACAGTGGAACAAAGCCCCATACCCAGAAAAACGTAATGGCAAACAGGATGATAAAATTGACGATGACTAATTTGGAAATCATTTTCTTGGCGTCTGTGCCGATATCGAAGCTGACAAGCTCCTGATAGAACCGGTTCCAGGCATTCATAATCCTGCGCCAGTAGCGGATTATCAGGCTGTGCTCGCGAAACTCCTGTTTGCTGCGCAGGCAGCCTGCTGCAATCGTGCCGAGAAGAAAGGCGACGAAAAAGCAAAGGAAAAAAACAATCGCCAAAAACAGATACAGCGTCCCGGACAAATGCAGCGGCGAAAGAACATGCTTTGTCAGGTTCGGAAAGAGCTGTCCTTGCTGAACGCCGCAGATCAGATGAGTCAGGAAATAGGGTCCCTGAAAAAACAGACAGAGAAGCACTGCTGCTATCTCGATCGGAAGCTGGCAGATGGAAAAGCTGCGGATACAGTAACCTCTTTTTTCAAACAAGAGAACCATAAAACCACCGAACAGGAATGCTGCAGCAAAAAAACCGATCAGCACGTGGGGAACCCCGGCGGCACAATAGCTCTGATACTGGAGGCTATCGTAATTGGTATCGCTCATGAACAGATCCCGGGAAGAAAGAATCTTCTGATACTGCTGTTGGGTGATGGCATAAATGATCCGCATATTCGAAGGACCGGAAAGCGAAACACGGTAACGGTAAGTCTGGCCAGAGTCTGAATCGAAATCTAACAAAAGGCTGTCGGAGTCATCAGAAAACTGCTGAAAATACTGTTCTCTTCCGGCAGTTTCCAGCTTTTTTAAAAAACTGTCGGACTCGTCGCCAAAATAAGCGCGGCAGCTGCTGACATGTCCGGCGGCATCATATTCGATAACTGCATAATAAATATAGGACGGATGCTCTGTCGAGGTTTGTCCGTTTAAAAGCGCAGTCAGTTCAGAAACACTGCTGTTTCCGATTTGCGTACCGGAAGCAGTATCCTGTGCACAGTAATCGACATATTGCGTCAGTTTCTCTGCACCCGCCTTCATTTCATCAATCTGTGACAGAAATACATTATACAGGGCTTCTTCCAGATCACCGTCAGAAACGGGGGTGTCAGACGAAGCGTCGGAAGAGATTCTGTCAGCGATCTGATAAGTTGCTGAAGAGGCAGAAAATGCAGGATCACCTGATTCACGGTTCCCCAGATAGTCGATCGTCAGATACAGATCGGAATAAGACCAGTTTTTCTGATCGGTCTTTTCTTTCAGGTATTTATATTGAATATAGTTGCTCTGATAAAGCTGTTCGATAAAGGACATTTCCGTCAGCGGAGTGGAAAATTCGCTGGCAGCACGCGTTTGAAAGAACGGCAGAAACGCCATCAGACAGAGTGTCAAAGACAGGAGGATGACAAGCATCACTGTAACGCTTTTTGCCTTTGGACTACTGTTTTTCCATTTTGTAACCAACACCCCACACCACCTTTAAATATTTCGGATTCTTCGGATCGATTTCTATTTTTTCTCGGATTTTACGGACATGAACCATAATCGTGTCAGTATTGACCGCTTTTTCATTCCAGATGCGTTCGTAAATTTCGTCTGCGGAAAAAACACGTCCGGGATTACGCATCAAAAGCAACAGAATTTTAAACTCAATGGGTGTCAGGCGCACCGGCGCGCCATCGACAAAGACTTCTACAGTCTCTTCGTTCAATTCGATTCCGCCCAGCACATGATAAGTATCCTTGACCGGTTCAGCAGATGCGATCGCTTCCCGGTAACGATTATAGCGTCGCAGGTGGGAATTGACACGCGCCAAAAGCTCCAAGGGCGTAAACGGCTTTGTAATGTAGTCGTCAGCACCCATATTTAAGCCCATGATCTTATCGACCTCTTCTGATTTGGCGGAAAGCATAATCACCGGGAAATCATAGCCCTTTTCCCGCACCTTCATCATCATCGTAATGCCGTCCATGCGCGGCATCATGATATCTACGATTGCAAGATCAATTTCTTCTTTTTCAATGATCGCCAGACCCTCGATTCCATCGCCTGCCTGAGATACGTCATATCCCTGGTTTTTTAAATAAATCTCGATTCCGGAACGGATATCGGCGTCATCTTCTACGATCAGAATATGATTCTTATCCATTGCAGCTTTAAACTCCCCTCTTTTGTATGGCGCCTGATAGTAAAAATAGTGTTCAGATCGCCTGCCTGACATATGTCCTATCAGTATAGCATCCGCGTCCCGGGAAAGCAAACCTTCGGACAAACTTTACGATACGCAAAAGAGCTTAGAAAAAAGCGGCATAAAAACGAAAAAAAATCTAAAGTTTTGAAAATATGTGCCCTAATAGCAGGTATCAGCGGAATGATTTCCGAAAAATGTGACGGAACCGTTCAATGAAAATCCGTGCTGTAATATGGAATGATCAGATAATCTCCGGCGTGGATATCGTCTGCATCCTGTAAGTGATTCATTTCGCAGACCTCGTCGATATAATCCTGGACAGATGTATAATGATTATCCATATAGCGGCTGGAAATAGCGGAAAGCGTATCTCCCGAATATACCATAATGCTGCGGAAATACTTATAATGGACAGGTTCGGAGGATGCCTGCGCTCTGGATAAAAATCCGGTTGTCAAAATACCGATAAAGACCGCGATAAGGGTTGCTGCAAGGCTGAAAAAGATCCGTTTGGTCAGTTGTCTGGTCCTGCGCAGGTGGTTGCGATAGGAACGCTCCTGATATGCTGCTACTGCTCTGGCGGTCTGAAAATAGGTGCTGTATGTTGTGTTCATAGAAATCCCCTCCTGAGTACAATCGAACATACGGTTTCGAACATATGTTTCTATACATGGATTATATCGAACGTACTTTCGAATGTCAACAGGAAACGGTAAAAATCGAACACTTCTTCGGAATGTATGTTTGCTTTTTTATCAGGGGTATGTTATACTGAATTTACATTAAAATGCAGAAAGGAATTTTTCTATGGCACAGAGAAAGATCACTGCAAAACAGCAGGAAATTCTTGATTATATAAAAGAAGAAATTTTAAAAAAGGGATATCCGCCGGCAGTTCGTGAGATCTGCGAGGCAGTTCATTTAAAATCCACGTCTTCCGTTCATTCTCATTTGGAGACGCTGGAGAAGAACGGATATATCCGCAGGGACCCGACTAAGCCGCGCGCGATTGAGATCACAGACGACAGCTTTCAGGCTGTTCGCACAGAGATGACGAGCCTTCCGGTTGTCGGCAATGTTGCAGCCGGACAACCAATCCTTGCCGAAGAAAATATCGAAAGCTATCTTCCGATTCCGGCAGAATCCGTGCCGACCGGTGAGCCGTGCTTTGTGCTGAATGTCCGCGGCGATTCTATGATAAATGCCGGGATTCTGGATGGCGACCAGATTTTTGTGCAGTGTTGTCAGGAAGCCTATAACGGACAGATCGTGGTTGCGCTGATTGATGACTCTGCTACAGTAAAACGTTTCTATAAAGAAAAGGATCACATCCGTCTGCAGCCGGAAAACGATACGATGGACCCGATCATCGTAGACGACTGCCAGGTGATCGGACGTGTGTTCGGAATGATGCGGATCTTCCATTGAACAGATTCGGTGAAGGGCACAAAAATTGCAGAACATATAACTAAAGCTTAGTACATAAGCTTTAGGGATACACCTTTTCACATTGGGAAGCTGGCAGTTTAATTGACGCCAGCTTCCTATTTTTTCATCACTTCAAGAGAAAAAATAAACGCGGTGGGGTTTCTTGATACCCGACCGCGTTTATCTTTGTCCGCTGATATACGGGCAAATCGTTTTTTATTGTAGGTTACTTTCTTGCACCATCCGAGCCGATGGTATATCCGTCAATGGTGGTATTCACCGCCATCGTCCCGTCTGTGTAGAAGTAGTACCACTTTCCGTCAATCTGCTTCCAGCCGCCGGCAAACATCATTCCGGTTGTCTTATCCAGCCAGTACCACTTCTGGTCGTCGGAGAGCCGGCCCTTCACTGGCTTCCCATTTCTGTAATAGCTCCACTGACCGCTGTCATTCTGCTGCCAGCCGTTTGCGGTCTGCGGGTCAATGACGATCTCCACAAACCGCCGCAGTATGGTGGCAACCTCGGCGCGGGTAGCGGTTCCCTTGGGGTCAAACTTATTTCCATTCTTCCCGGCCAGGATGCCCGCCTGCTGCATGGCCCTGACCGCATTCTTCGCCCAGCTGCTGATCTGTGCGTTGTCCGCAAAAGTCACAGCCTGGAGGGTTTTCGGAAGGTCGTAGCCCAGCTTTTTGGCGTAATTTGCCATGATGACCGCCATCTGTTCCCGGTTGATGTTGGTATCCGGCGCAAAGGTGGTGGCAGTAACGCCCTCCACAATGCCGTTCTGCGCCGCCCAGTTCACATAGGGGGCATAGTAGGCGTCAGCTTTCACATCAGTAAATTTCCCGGTCTTGTAACTGTCCGGGTTGATGCCCGCCAACCGCCCCAGAGCTGTCACAAACATTCCTCTGGTCATGCCGGTGTTGGGGCTGAAGGTGGTGTCGCTGGTGCCGGAGAGCAGTCCCCGGCTGGCTGCAAAGAGGATATTGTCCGCAGCCCAATGGTTATGAATGTCGGTAAAGGCAGGGGCAGGGTTCTTGTAGCCCACGCCGTAAACGCTGAAATGACCGGTTTCAAAAACCACCGCTTTCAGGCTGGCATCGTAGCTGGATTTGGTGATCCATTCCACCTTGCCCGCGTCGTTTACATAGACTGCATAGAGATTACCGGTCTGCTCACCCTTTGCCGGTGTGTAGGACAAACGCACCGAGATGGTATGTCCATTCAGGCTGGTAATCGGCGTCTCTTTGCCGCCGGAGAGGTACACCAGCGACAGGTCATAGGCCGGTCTTGTTTCTATGGCGGCTTTGGCCTCGGTAGAACGCAGCGCATCCACCTTATTTGCCCGGAGAATGATGTCCCCTCCAGCGGAGGCGGCATCCAGCTGCTTCAGAGTATCCAGCCCGATATTAACCGAAACCAGATGGTCTATTGCTACGGTAAATTGCCGGACGTTTTCTTTAACCAGCAGATCCAATGTCTGCGCCTTGATGGTCACGTTAAAAGAGGTCTGGCCTGCCGCCGAGGTGATGGGAACGGTAACGGCAATCCTATTCTCTGTGGTGCCGTTCTTTTTCGCATCCTGTTTGGCCTTGTCGATGGCGGACTGGACAGAGCTATTATCCACTGCCGCATTGCCGTTTTTATCCGGCTGTATGGGTTTGGTTTCACCGGTGACAGGGGCTTGAGGCTTTTCCCTCGGCTGGTTGGTGTTATCATTGTTGCCGGAACCGCCGGAGGATGAGCCTCCACCGCCGCCCGAACCACCAGAGGAGAAACCGCTGTCGCTGGAAGATTGCCTGGAAACGGTCAACGTTCCAGAAACATAGGTGATCTCATAGTTGTCATTTGACAGCGTATCAGTGATGTTGATTGCGATTTCTCCGGCTTTGCTCATATCCGGTGTCTGCTCGTAAGTCAATGTTACAGTGCCGCTCAGGGTGTCTGCACCAACCAGACCTTCCACCTTGTAATCCTTATCTGCTTTAGGGCTGCTCAGATCGGGCGCGGTACTGCCAGTGTAGGCGCTCTTATCAAGTGCCGTAACGGTAACTGACTTTTTTGCTACGGTCACAGTCACGTTCTGTTCTGCCACATTTGCGTACTCTGCATTTCCCTGAACCTTGTACCAAACGGTGTATTCTCCGGCATTTTTCGCTGTGGGGAGCTGCTCACTCCACTCAGAATCGTCAAGCCGGTAGAGCATCGTGCCGCCAGTGGTCTTGCCCGCCGCAACCAGAGCCTGTTCTGCACCGTTGTAGGTCAGTGTGTTGACCGTAGGTGCAGTCACGGTGGGGATGCGCTTATTCTTTGCGCTGATGTTGACGGTCAGCGTGATGTCCTCATAGTTTGTGCTCTTGATTACTACGGTCGCAGTACCCACAGAGCCGGTGGTTGCCACATCATTTTTCTGAATGGGCAGGGTCAGCTTGCCGTTTTCCACCTTCGCGCCGCTGGTGTAGTAGCCGTCATTTAGTTTGATTTCGCCGATCTCATAGGTGAGTGCACCGTACTCTTTGGGAGTTTTCAGCGTGGGCAGGGCGGGGAGCGTCACAGTGTAGGTCTTTTCGCAGTCATTTACAATGGTAAGCGCAGTTTCCTTGGTGAAGTCAGGCGCAGCGGCCTTGATGATGCTGCCGGTAGTAGGGAAGCTGCTCTGCTCCAGGGCGTAATTCTTCGCGGTCTGCTCCATCAAGGACACTGTGGCAGTGATGTTCTTGCCGTTGCCCGCACTGGCATCGTCAAAGCTGGCGGTCACGTTGTAGTCTGTGTCTCGGTTCAAGATCACGTTGTCGAAGGTCACGCTGGTGATGCCCGCGTTTTTCGTGCCATCATAAAGCTTGGACGCAGCCGTTACCCCGGTGATCGTCAGCGGCTTCTGCCCAATGCGGACCGCCACGCTGGCGGGTGCGGTATCGTTGTGGTTTTCATCGCCAATCACCTGATACCACACGGTATATGCTCCGGCATCGGTGCCGGTAGGGATGTCCTGGCTGTATGTGCCGTTCTCGGTCAGGCTGTACTGCATGGTGCCATGGTCCGTCATGCCCGCAGTAATCAGCGCCTGCTCCTGTCCGGTATAGGTCAGATTTTCCTGCGCCGTGGGAGCGGTGAAGGTGGGGGTAGCCTTGTTCACCTTGATGGTCACAGTTCCGGTCGCGGTCGCGTATTCCTCATAGCCCTCCGCCGGGGTGAATGTCCACTCAGCCTGATAGTTGCCGGCTTTGTCGGGCTTGGTACTAGGATCCGTCCACTCGAAGGTGCCTTCGACCGGCTTGCCGTCGTCTTTCATCGTGCCAGTAATGGTGCTGACGCGCAGGATCTGGCCAAAGGTGATTGGCGTTGCGGTGATCTCGCCGTCCAGCACGGGAACGATCTTGTTCTTCGCGATGACTTTAACGGTCAGGAGCATGTCCTGATAGTTGTCCGTGGTGATCTTGACGCCTACGGTTCCGACGGAACCTTCGGTCTGAGATTCGACAGCCGGGACAGTCAACTGGAACTCATCGTTTGATGTGATCATTGCCGTCGAATTTGCGTAGCCGCCCTCTCCATTCAGATCGAAGTTGCAGGCCTCATATTTGATGGAGCCGTACTTACAATTATCGCCCAGCGTCGGCAGCGCGGGAAGATTGACCAAGTAAGTCTTTGCCAGCCCGTTGATAACGGTCAGCTCTATGGGCTGCATCGTGGGTGCGACAGCCTTGGTGATGCTAAACTTCCAGCCATCCGCCGTCAGGCCGTTGGCCGCAGCATAGTTCGTGCTCTCGACTACATCGATCTTGACGGTGTATTCGCCCGCGTTCTTAGGTGTGGCTTCCTTACCGTCTTTATCGTAGTATTTTACGATGACATCGCCCGTACCGGCCTTTGCGGGAGAAACCGTCGCGCTCTTGACATTGCCGTCATAGGTCAGGCTTGTCGGGGCGGTGAAGGTGAAGTCCTCCGCCTTGGGGGTAGCTTTGCCAATGGTATAGGTCACGCTGGCGGTCGCCTCGCCCAGGGTGATGCTGGCGGTGTAGGTACCGGCATACGTGGGGAGCGCGCCGTTTTCCAATTTCTCTGGACCATACATGCCCGTCTTTATGTAGCTGATGGTGATCCCACTCGCCGCCAGACCCTGCCAATCGCTGCTTGCAGTCACCGTGGCGGGTTTGCCTTCCTCGCTGTAGGTCAGCTCGGCGGGGGCCTTGATGGTCACGCTGCCGCCGTTCGGGCTGGTGCAAGTCGTGTCTGTGCAGCTTGCGGTGATGGTCGCGCCGCTTGCCGTGTACGTCCAGCTATGCTGATGCCGGGTCACGGTGAACGGCTCGCTGTAGCAATTGTAGCCGTTGTCGCTACTCACATAAACGTGGTATTGGTAGCTGCTGTTTTCCGGCAGATTGCTGATGGAGAGCGTCTTGCTCTGCCCGCCGGTATGCGTCGCAGTATTAACATCGTTTAATTTCGTGGTCCAGTCTTTGCTTGATTCGTCAAACCGCTCCCACCAGTAGTAGTAGGTGACGCCCTGCGTTTCGGGCGCGATTACCGCAGTCAGCGTGATGCTGCCGTCCGTCGCAAACGCCGAGTTTCCGGTGTAGTTCGTATCGCTATTCGGATAGATCTTTTCGACCGCGAAGGGCGCTTTTTCAACGGTGACTTCTGACGGGATTGAATTGGCGTTGGGGAGCCATTGGTTATCCTTTGTTTTTTTGTAAGCGTACCCCTTCGCCAGCAGCGCGTAGGGCTTGACATAGCCGGCATCGCTCGTGATCTCGCCGTAGCTGCCGCCGCTGAGGCTGGCGCTGCTGCCGTCGTCCTTTACAGCCACACGGCTGAAGGTGCCGTTGCTCAGCGAAAGCTTTCCGCCGTTCTTCGCCGTGACAATGGCGAGCTCCGTATCCTTGTCGTTGACGATCAATTCCGCGTCTTTGCCGTCCACCGTCACATAGAAGCTTCCGTTGCTGCCCGTGACCGTCAGAGAAATGCCCTTGGCGATGAGGTCCACACCATCGACCCTTTTCCCGCCGGTCGCCAGCGTCACCGGCCCGCGGGTCAGCTCATAGGCGGTCCGCTTCCCGTAGACAGTGTCATCCACATTCTGATACAGCGTGATGGTCTTTTCACCGTCCGCCGCGTTCGCCGCCTCGATGGCAGTGGCAAAGGCCGCGTACCAGCTCGTCTTGCCGCCGACGGTCAGCGACGCCGTCATCTGTTTCTTACAGACACTGCAAATGCCCTTGCCGTCCGCGCCGCCGTTGTGCGTATGCGACACGACCTTGACATTTTCCAGCTTATTCACTCTATCATTGGTCACAGCCTGATTATCACTTGCTCCGTAATACGCCGCGCCCTCCGCCAGCAGGTCGGCAAGTTTGTGGTCGCTGTAGCTTCTGATCTCCTTAAATGTGCCGCCGGAGAGCTTGACTTTGGTGGTGTAAAAATCCGCGAAGACAAACGTGCCGCCGGAGATCGTGCCCGTGACAGAAGAATTGAAGAACTCAACGCCGCCATGCAACTTATCATTGGTAAAGTTGCCGCCGCTGATGTTCGCGATGCTGCTGCCGTTGAATTTGACATTACCAGTGAAGGTACCGCCCTTGGCGTTCAGCGTACCGTTCACCGTGACGGTGGCGTCGTCGGCAAATGTGACGCCCTCCTTCACCGTCGCCGTGCCGTCGATGGTCGCACCTCGATAGCTGCCGCTGGCAAAGGTCACATTCGCGTTTTCAGCGACCGTCACATTCTTGGCGGTGTGCGTTCCGCCCTCCAGCGTCAGCGTGCCGGTCAGCGGCATGGAGGTGTTGTAAACATCCATATCCCGCAGCAGGGTCAGCGTCGGCTCGGTGCAGCCCGCTGCGCTCCAGCCGTTCAAGGTCTGGATGGCCTCTGCATAGCCGTGTTCCAGCGCACTGTCTGCCGTGAAGTAGGCAGTCTTGGTCGTGCCGTCGGTGCTCTGGGCGGTAATTTTCGTGTACAGTTTCTTGTGGCACACAGAGCATACGGGGTTGCTGTCATCGGCGCACTGATGGACGCACTCCGGGAACTGCACCTTGTACGCTGCATAGCCGGTCAAGTCCACAATTTTGGTGCTCTTATCAACGACGCTCCATGTACCGCTGTTTTCGCCGTACAGCTCGCACTTCGCGTAGTCGGTTCCCAGCAGGTCTTTAACGGTGAGGCTCTTGCTCTTATTGTTATCCGTGAACTTGCCGATGGTGCAGGCGTTTGTATTGCCATTCCACAGCTTCAGATTGTAGCCTGTGCTTGTGGAGCCGCCCGCAGCATTGCTTAAAGCCAACTCGCCGATTTTGCCGCCAAAGCGCTCCAATGCGCCGCCGGCCTGCAGCTCCACGCGCGAAATCTCGCCGGTGTAGGAGTTGTCAACTGTAAGCGTTCCGTTGGAGGAAACGTAAAACGTGACATCGAGCGCCTGCGTTCCGCCGCCTGTTCCGGAATCCTTGACCGTCAGAGTCCTGGAATGGTTCCCGTCTCCGACACCAATGTAATAACCCTCGCTGCTGACAGTTTTGCCATTCAAATCCAGCGTCGCTGTGGAATTGTAAGCAGCAGAGCAATTTCCTGTGAGCGTCACATCCCGCAGCAGCGTCACGGTGCTGCCTCCGGCTGCATCAAACGCCTTCGTCAGCGTCTGATAATAGGCGCTCTCGCCCACGCGCGCGTCGAATTTCGTATGGCACTTCTTGCAGGTGTAGCCGGTATCGTCCATCTCGTGCGTGCAGGGCACAAGATAGACCTTGCCGTCCTTGCCCAGGCTGGTCTCGCTGTCGGCGGCGTCCGCCTTGAAGTTCTCGGCGCGGAGCGTCACGCCGCTTGCCGGTTCGGCGATGGCCCCAAGATTTATGCCTTCACGCACGCCCACACGGATGACCGAATCCTCTCTCAATGCGCCTGATACAAGAATGGGCAGCTTCCACGCATAATTGGCGTAATAACCGGCCTTCACCGAGCCGGAAACAGTGAGCTTAGGAGCTGAGCTTTCCCCTCCGCCGTAGTAAACGTCATATTGATTGTTGCCGGTAACGGTAGCATCGGTGAGGGTAATAGCGCCCTTTCCATAGATGCCGCCGCCCTCAAAGGTACTGTTGTTTCCGGTGATCGTCACATTCTCGACGGTTACCCCTCTCTCCGAATAAATGCCGCCCCCGTGGCCATAACTTGTATTCCCCGTGGCGGACGCCTTGTTGCCGGTGATCGTGGCGTTGGAGATCGAAACATTGCCGGCGTTAAAGTGGATATAGATGCCGCCACCGTTGCCGGCGGTTGCCGTGTTGCCGGTGATGGTGCCGCCGTCCATGGTGAAGCTGCACTTCTCGCCTACATACACGCCGCCGCCACCGCCATCGGACGCGGCTGCGGTGTTGCCAGAAATGGTGCCGCCGTGCATGGTGAAGCTCGGCGGGTCGGTCTGATTCGTCGTGCCGACAAGGAACACACCGCCGCCGGAGCCGCTGCCTGCTTTATTACCGGTAATCTCTCCACCATACATGGTAAAGGACGAGCCGGTCTGATAGGTGCCACCCTTTATACCGACCTGCACGCCGCCGGTGATCGTGCCGCTGTACAGCTCAAATTTGCCGCCATTGACGGTCACTTCGCCTTGAACCTTTCCGTTACCGGAGCAGTCAGTCAGCGTCAGCGTCGCGTCGCTGCCGACGGTGATGCTGCCGGAAATCGTCTGCCCGTTCAGGCAGAGGTTGACCTCACCCGTTGGTACAGTCCAGCTCCCCGACACAGACTGCGTCAGATAATAGCTGCCCGCAGAATCAGGCAGGGAATCGGTAGTTGTCCACTCTGTGCCAGCAGTGTCATGTTCGTGCCCGTTGACATCTCCATTCCCGCCGCAGACGCAGTGGGTATGAGCGGCTTGCGGCAGCGCAAACGCAGCCAGCGCCGCATAAACGGCGTTATAGCGCGTCATGTCCAGCTTGGCGACCTGCTCATCGGTGAGGTCCTCTATTTTTGCATCAATGGCTTTCAGCTGCTCCTCAATTTTGGTCGCATTGTCCGCCGTGACTGTTTCTGGCAGGGCGTCAATGAGTGCCTGCACAGCCAGCACCGCCGCCTCTTTTCCAAGACAGGCAGAGAAGTCTGCATTCTCCGCAGAGCAGATGGGACAGTCCGGATTCACCATCTCCTCACTGCATCGGTCGGTGCAGATACAGACGGTTTCCTCTGTGCCTTTGCAGGCAGAGAGGTCTGCATCTTCCGCAGAGCAGACCGGACAGTCGGGATTGACCGCCTCTTTCTCACAGCGGATTTCGCAGATGCACTCCGCCGGAGCATTCCCGGACGCGCCGGGAACAAGCCCGCTGTCCTGGGAATTGCACTGCTCGCAGGTATACCCGCAGGGCGTCCCCTCTGTGGCCGGGATGTAGCCGCAGCTATCGTCATGCTCGCCGCGTTCATGAGGACAGCTTAATTCTTTTGTGATACAGCCGCTTTCCTCACTGCATTCATGGGTACACGCGGTCGGCTGTGCCTCCTCTGCTTCAGATGGGGTCGCCGTATTTTCTGGTACGCTGCCTTCCAAAACAGGGTAACAGCTTTCGTCATGCTCATGGACACACTTCTTCACAAGGGTGTAGCAATCCTCAGTATGCTCATGTTCACAGTCTGCCCCTTCGGTTCCTTCCGTATATCCGCAGTCCTCTGTATGTTTCGGGTGATGCTCGCACAACCCCGTATGGACGGCGGACACACCCGCTTCCACCGCAGATGCCGGAACGCCCGGCATCGTAAAAATCATTGCCGCCGCCAGTAAAAATGCGGCCGGCCGTTTCCATTTCCATTTCATTTTATTCATCCTCCTCACGTTGTTCGTTCCTTCTCGTTGTTTTCTGAAGCAGCCGGGATACTGCCTCCCGCAGCTGATATTCCGTCACAGGCTTCACCAAAAAGGTGTCCGCCTGCAGCCTGCGGCTTTGGGGTTCAAACTCTGCCTGGTCGCTAATCCACAGGAGAGGGACATCCCTGCTGTACCCTCGTATGCTCATGCAGAAATTCATCCCCCTGGCTCCGTCCTCCATGACCACCACAGCATCATAAGGCCCATCCCGCTGCATGGCATAGGTACAAAACACGCCGTTATCAAAGCGGTCTACTTTGCCCAGCTTCATCAGCAAAGCGGTTTCTTTTTCTTTCTGGCTATAACTGCATAGCGCAATTCGCATTTTCGCACCTCCATTTCATGATGGGTTTTATCGCCTCATATAGCTCCTGATCGGAGCAGTCTGCCGGAAGAAACACAGGGATACGCAGGTGATACGCGATCAGGGCGAAGTTTTTATCATCGCTCCACCAGACAAGCGGTGTTTCCGGTGCCAGCTGCTTTGCCTGAATGGCAGCCTCCAATCCCCTTGCCCCGGTCATGGCGATGACAACCGCATGGTAGCGGCTCCGCCGCAGTGCCTGAGATAGCTGCTTCTCATTCCATAGCTCGTCGATGACAAGCTGTCCGTCCCCAGCAAAAAGGGAGCGCAGCCTGCTCTCAAACCATTCTGCATTCCTTAATTCCGTACAAAGTGCGATTTTCATGCTGAGCCTCCTTTCCTGAAAAGAAAAATAAAAAAACCAGACCTTCTCATCGGAAAGTCTGGTAGTATAATTAGAGTAGCATCTTGTCAAGAGAAATGCAACCGACTTTGTTTAAGACGCAGGTTTCCTGTTTAAGACGCAAGTTTTTTCCTGCGGTTTTATGTTATACTAATATTGGATTATTGTGCAAAGGAGATGGCACGATGCAGATTGCGATTGTGGATGACAGAGCAGAGGACAGAGAAGAACTGTCTGTCTGCCTGGAAAATTATATGAAAAAGCATCAGCTGGACTATACGCTGACAGAATTTGAGGACGGAGAGAATTTTCTGAAAGCTGCCGCCCAGGTCAATTTTCAGCTTGTCTTTATGGACATCTATATGGAGAACATGGATGGAATAGAAGCCGCCAGAAGGCTGCGCCAGAAAAACAGGCTCTGTAAGATCGTTTTTCTGACCATTACAGAAGATTATGCCCGGATGGGGTACAGCCTGTCCGCCAGCTATTATCTGCTGAAGCCGCTTTCGCTCCATCAGGCAGATTTTGAAGAAGCGATGGAGCTGTGCCAGCTAAAACCGCCCTATGAAGTGATGACACTTTCGGTTATGGCTGGCCGTCAAAAGCTGGAACTTCCCACAGAGAAAATTCTATACATAGATTATCAAAACCGTATGACGCGGATTCATACGGCGGAACGCGTGATACCGGTAAGCGGAGGTTTTCAGGAGGTCACTGCCGCATTGCAGAAGGACAAGCGTTTTTTGCCCTGCTACCGGGGCGTTCTAATCAACATGGATTATATCAGCCATGTTGACAGCCAGGCCTTCCGTTTGATAAACGGGGAGGAACTTCCGATTGCTCTCCGCAATGGAAAACAGCTGCGGGAAACCTACCGTCAGTATGTTTTCTCTGGAATGGGGCGTATCGTATGAGAATGAAACAAATACGCAGGCGTATTCTGGGGGGCTGTCTGGCCTGCCTCCTCTGCTTGACCGGCAGTATCCCTACATTTGCCGCTGGAACTGCAACCCCAGCCAACGCCGATGAAAGAAGGGAGAATCCGCCGGGTTTAGAAAACAAAGCTTCAGGGGCACTGGATAGCGGAACCCTGGAAACACCGGAAGAAATACCCCTCGTCCTTGTCACAAAAATACAAAAGGAAGGCGAACTGCTCTCCCTGCCGGCTTTTACCCTGCCCCTTAGAACCACACCGTCTGATGATGACCTGGAGGAAATTTATCAGCTGGCCCTTCAGTATCAGACCGTTTGCGCCACTGTAACAGCCGGTGAAGAAATCCGGCAGGAAACATTTTCTGTCGCATGGGATTTTTCGGCCATTGACCAGACCACTCCGGGAGAATATGCCGCAGAAGGCCGGATTGAACTGCCGGAGGGGTATGCCTTTGGTGAAGCTGTATTGCAGGAGCTGCAGATTCCCGTCCGGGTAGAAGAAATGACGCCTGCTGTCATTACCTCTATAGAGCAATGGTATCCTTATACAAATGCATTTGCGCTCCCACAGGGCAGCGAAATTGAAGCACTGGAAGAATTATTCGCCGCCTCCCCGTATTATCTGGAATGCTATGCGGAAAACGGAACCAGCTACACCGCTGTGGTGGAATGGGATTTTTCGTGTATTGATCTGAATACTGTGGGACTGTACCATGCAACAGGAAGGCTGACTGCACCGAAAAATACCGTATTTGCGGATCGTGTCGATTTCCCTGAAATTACAATTCCTGTTTCTGTTCAGGCTCCGGATAGACCAGACATTAACTGTTTTCTGGCCGCCAGAGGAAACCTTTATTTTCCTTGGGTCACACCGCCGGGAGAACTGGATAAGATCAGCGTATGGCTGTCCGAAAACAACGGTTCATGGAACCAGCTGGAAAATGGCATTTACGTG
The DNA here is from genome assembly GCF_025567525.1 of Gallintestinimicrobium propionicum. NCBI lineage: Bacteria > Bacillati > Bacillota > Clostridia > Lachnospirales > Lachnospiraceae > Gallintestinimicrobium > Gallintestinimicrobium propionicum. Next base: position 190,049 of record NZ_JAOQJY010000001.1, read on the forward strand.
GGACGGGAAATGCTCTCGATTGCTACCCGTCTGCTGACGCCGGGCAGCGGTTACCGTCTTCAGGTTGATTATGACGGCGGACAGACCGGCATCCTGTCCTTTACCTACGCAGATGAAATTGTTCTTGAAGGGTATCATGAAGGCGACCGGGATGGAGGGGATGCAGGCGGAAATCCACCCGACACCATCATTCAGCCGCCTCCTGAAGATACCGACGATCAGGATCATGGTTTTGCAGACAGGCCCTCCACGAAGCCTTCAAAACCGCCTGCAACAAATGACGGTGGAACGGATTCCGATGAACCGACTATACCGGAAATCGAAGCGCCCGTTAGATCAGATCAGCCAGAGGAAGATACCACTTTGATGCAGCCCCCTGAAGTGCAGACGATTGTCGGCGCTTCAGAGCTTACCGATCCTGCCTGGAAGCTTTCAGAAAACAGGAAAGATTCAGTGCAAAGCGCTATGACCGTTCCCCAGGAAGCCGCAGATTCCCAAAACTCTGCTTTTTCAGAGTTCTTTGATGAAACCACTGACCGGATTTCCGGAACACGCTTTTTGATGATGCTGCAAACAGGGGCGCAAAGAGCCGTCTTTTCCAAACAGGGAATCACTATCAGCATACCCAAAGACGCCTTGCCGGAGGGTATCCAAAACGAAGATCAGATTGAAGTCATCATCCAAAAGGATACGGATGGCGGTTTTTCTTTTTCGTTTTCCATCAATGGAACTGTGCTCAACTCCCTGCCGGATGTTTCTGTCATGCTGCCCTATCCAAATGACCCGGCAGCCGGCACATTGTTCCTTTGTGATAAAAGCGGCGTGGAAGTTCCCATGACCGACTATGACGATACGGCGAAAGCCGCTTCCTTTCAGATCAGCCATACAGGGACTTACACCATTGTGGGAAAGGAAGATACCGCTTCCCTGGCACATGCTGCCGACACAGAGCACAGCTGGTCGCCCATATTCTTTTTGATTCCGGCCTGTCTGCTTCTTCTGTCTGCCGGTGTGTTTTTCCTAAGGAGGAGGCGAAAATAAGATGGTATCTTCTGCGGTAAAAAAATATGCTGCCTTATGTATGGTCTGCCTGTGCTCATCCCTGTTTTTTCTTGGCCTGTATCAGTTCAATAATAAATATAGCCAGAACACAATCCAAGCGGCAAATGGGATTCTGGCGCTTTCAGAGGAAGAACTTCAAAAGTCACCGGTGCGCTTTCTGGTATCCGGCTGGGCATTTTATCCTGACGCGCTTTTGACCCCGGAAGAAATACAAGATGAAAGCCATTATATGAGCTACCTTTCCAGCGGAGAGCAGACCAATTTCTCCAGCCCTGCAAACCCTTCTCCCTATGGCTGCGGGACTTACCAGATGACATTCTTCCTGCCGGAACGGAAGGAAGCATATGCACTGGAAATCCCGGAAGTGTTTTCTGCTTACAATCTTTATCTGGATTATGACCTGATCCTGCAAATGGGGGAACCGGCACAGGGGACGCCATTGGTTCAAAACCGCATGGTCACTTTTTATGGCGGAAAACCGGTCACACTCACCATAGCGGTCAGCAACTATGACCACTTTTACGGAGGGATTGTTTATCCTCCTGCTTTCGGAACGATGCTGGCGGTAAATACAACCAGAGGAATCCGGTTTGCATTCTGCCTGTTTGGCTGTACAGTTACCTTTGTCTGTGCGCTGCTGTCCTTTTATTTCAGCCGCCGGATGAAACAAAAAAATACATTCCTGTTCGGACTGATCTGCCTTGCTATGTGCGGCCTGTCATCCTATCCTGTACTTCATATGCTGGCTGCGGTTCCCGTATTCCCATGGTATACGATGGAACTGTTCTGTATCTATCTGGTTACCTGGCTGATCGTGGTTCTGCAAAACCGGATATGCAGGCCGGGCTTCCTGCCTGCGGCCATCAGTAATGGGGTGGGCGCTGCCTTCCTGGTATATGCGTTTTTGTATGGCATGATGGCTTCCCATCTCTCCCTTGGAGCCATTCGCTTTTTCTCTGCAGCGGTCTTTTGTTATAAGGCGGCATCTGCGCTCTATCTGCTTATCATCGCTGTGCTTGCCATTCACAGAGGAGAAAAACGGAGTAGGCCGATCTTTTATGCTGCGGCAGCCGCAACCTGCGCCTTTATATGGGATCGCCTTCTGCCGGTTTATGAGCCGGTTATCGGTGGTTGGTTTTTGGAATGGGGCAGCTTTTTCATAGCAGCCGCCATCGGTTATTCCCTCTGGCGCGATGTGATAGAAGGGTATGGAAACAGCCTGATTTTCCAGGAAGAACGCAAGCAGGTCATCCGTCAGCTTTCTATGCAGACCGAATACAGCCGTCAGGTTTCTGAGGCAGCGGCAGAAAACAGAAGGCTGATCCACGACATCAAACACCATCTGCGCACCATAGACCGCATGGCCTCTGAACATGGGCAGACAGAGATCTGCTCCTTCCTGTTACAGGTTGAGGAACAGGTTGCGGCAACATCGGGTCACTCCCATGTTGCGTTCTGCAAAAATCCCGTCGTAAATGCACTGATTGAATACTACTACGGCATGGCACAGGCACAAGGGACAGAATTTCAGGTACGGCTCGATCTTCCCGATCAGATGCCGCTTACCGATGTGGAACTGTGTACGGTGCTGGGCAATCTTCTGGACAATGCCGTTGAGGCGTGCAGCCGCCAAAAGCAAGGGGTGCGCCGCGTTTTCATTGCAGGCGAAACCAGAGGCACTATGTACTTTTTGAAGATCGAAAACACTTACGACGGTCTGGCCTTGCAGGAGGGAAAAACATTCCTCTCCCGAAAGGGTACATCTGCTGATCATGGAATCGGGCTTTCCTCTGTTCGAAAAATCATTGAAGGTCATGGCGGTGATCTCGATCTTGTTCCTGGTGAGGAATCCTTTCTTGTTGGAATTACAATACAGATGTAAAAACTGTTTTTTGATCAAGTTTTTATCTCTTATTCACGATAAAAGGGAAAAACCATTTGCAGGTTTTTCCCTTTCTGTTCGTGATATAAAAGGAATTAATCACACTATCATCTTCTATATGCCTGGATATTTTCCAGATAAGCTGTCCGGCCGGATAAATTCTGCTGTTCAATCCATCACAACCGTGATAGAATGAAAGCAGTGTTTCGGGATGGTACAGAATCATGGAGGGATGCAAATGGAACCGATGTATTTGTCAATCCAGCCCGTGGAAACCGGGAAGCGGATCAAGCAGCTGCTTTCAGAGCAGAACTATACGATCCGGGAGATCCAGGGTGCGTTCGGCTTTGAGAACCCGCAGGCGATCTACAAATGGATCTCTGGAAAATCGCTACCGAGCCTGGACAACTTTGTTATTCTCAGCCGACTGTTACATACCAGCATTGAAAATATCCTCGTCATTGACGGGGATATTCCTCGTTTAGGGGTTTTTTTAAACCAAAGGTTCAATGACTTCCTCTCTCTCCCGCCTTATAATCGTGTCACAAGGAACTGATGCGAAGGAGGCGAATACATCATGAAAATCACATCGGCTTATGCCAATAAACTGCTCAAAAGCCTGACGGACGAGAAATCCTACTGGGAAGCCAAGGAAGCTGCATCCCGCACTTATGTTGCCGCCGTCGGTGAGGAACCGGTTATCCCGGAGTATGACTACACCGCTGTTTCTGCGACATTAAAAGAAATCGACCGTAAAACCGTCATCATCAAACATGCTCTGAACCTGGCCAACGCCACCGCAAAGATCCCGGTCGGGGATACGGAAATGAGCGTTGACAGCATCCTGGTAAGAATGGCACAGCTTAACTCTCGCAAAGCGACCCTGGACGTTATGCGGAAATGTCTTCCGAAAATGAGGGAATCTTCTCATGCATTCAGCTCCAGAAATGCTGTTCCTGAATACCGCTACACCAATTACGATCCAGAGCTGGTAAAACAGGATTACGAACGCATTTCCGGCGAAATAATGGAAATGCAGATTGCTCTTGACCGGTACAATCAGACGTTCCTGTTTGAAGCGGACATTTAAAGAATTTTCCGTACAGGGTCTTTAAAAATACAGATGGGATTGTTAACGTTCAGTGACATGGATTGTTTTGTTATTTTTTATCCGTTGTATCTTTCGGTTCATGGTACGCTAATTCAGCAAATATCAATGGGAAACAATTCCCCTGTAGAAAACCCGTGAGCGATCACACCGGTGCCGGGGTTCGGTTTCAGGCACCACCGGCTGCGAAATGTGAATTTCGCAGCTTTTCCTTACAGATAATCATCGCAAAGGAGGAGACGCATGAAAAATTTTCTGAGACTGGATGGTCTGTCCATTCTGTCTGTCCCATATATGTACATTGACCACAAAGACTATCTTGTCGATTCCTTACTCGCACAGAACCATGTCTCCGTACGGTTCGGAAACGAATTTTCGCGGGACGATTCCCCGTACCGCATCATTCTCTGCAAAGTCAGAAAGAAAGACACAGCGGAATTTGAGAAATCCATGGAATTGCTGTGCAACAAGATGCTTTTTTTCGAACACAGCGATTACATGGGATTTTGCAACAATATCATGGAAACACTGGAACAGAATCGAGGTGCCGCATGAAAAAATCATTTGTCCCAATCAATAAACAGAGTAAGAAAGCAAGAAAAGCATATCATTCCGCACAGCGTTCCACCTGGGGAATCCTGAACCCGGCAACGCGGACCATGCCGAACGGCAAGGCATATGACCGAAAGAAACAGAAGGTCAACGACAGAAGCGACAGGGAATCCTCCTTCGACTCCCTGCCGCTTCCTTTTTGTCCGTCTCTGCTGATCAATCCCACAGGTTCCAAAAATATTTTGTCATGAGCACCATGCCCTGCTTTAGGCACCGGTCTCGGTACTCTCGCAGTTCACCCTCAGCCGCCAGCCACTTTTCCGATATCTCCGCATATTCCGGCACATCGCTCATCATATATAAACGGTGCGTATGCTCCCGTTTTTCCCTCGCAATCTCCTCTTCCGTTTTCAGCTTCTCACCGAGCATGCCGTATTTTACTGTGAATTCTTCCCGTGCCAGATCATGTTCTTTCTCATACGGATTCTTTTTTCTGCATGTGTCCTCATTCGCTTCCCGGAACAGAAATTCCATTCTCTTCAGAATACGGTTCCATTTCTGGATATTTTCTTCCTCCAGTCCCTCAAAAGAGCCTGGGTAACCATGGCTGTTGATGCGAAGGTCATGGATCATGTTCGGAACAACCGTAAGGAACCATTGGTCAATTGACCAGGTATCTCGGTAACAGTATCCGTACCGCAGTCTCTGATAAATGCAGATGATATCTTCCTTCCATATGGAAATTCTTTCCCATAATGATTCTCTCTTCCGGTACGACAGAAAAACAGAACATTCTTCCTTCCGTCTCTTTCTGTTTTCTTTCGGACTCATTCGCTTTGTAATTTTCTTTACGGTTTCATCCATTGCAGTTTCTCCTTTCCCGTAATATCCTTGATACGACAGTTATATCATGACTCTGGAAAGGCTGCATTGAACCCATGGTTTAATATTCCTGCAGAAAAAGGAAAAAGTGCAAGCCATATGCCTGCACTCTCCTGCTTTCTTCCATTATTCATCATCTGCATCATGCTCTGCCAGCATTCCTTCGAAAATTGTTTCTTCTATAATCCGTAAACACTCATCCGGTTTTTTCAATATATCTTTTCCCCAGAAGCGGATGACCGTCCAGCCACGAAAAAGCAGTTCCTTGTTGACTTCGTCATCGCGTTCCATGTTTCTGGCGATCTTTTTTACCCAGAAATCCCCGTTATTTCCACACTCCAGTTGCGGTTTCAATACTTCCCAATCCTTGCCGTGGAAAAACTCACTGTCACAGAATACGGCTATTCTGTACTTCGTCAGAACAATATCCGGCTTTCCGGGCAGTTCCGCCCAGTTTTTTCGGTATCCGTATCCATGCTGTCTTAAAACTTTCCGTAGGGCAAGTTCAATCTTCGTATCCTTTGCATGGATGCAGCGCATGTTTTCGCTTCGCTGCTTACTTACCGGATTTTGCATGATCGGTCACTCTCCTTTGTGATGCACCCGTGCCGTGCATTTCAACGCGGAAGCCAAATCGCGCATGGGTCGGCGACCGGTTTCTCCCGCCTGCTCCACCGCTCTTTTGCATGATTCATTATCCATCATTGTCATGATGTCGAGCCGGACACGCGCCCTGGATGCACCCACATAAAACAGCATGTCATCCTTCAACACGGTCCGCTCCGTAAAATCGACAAGAACGACCGCATCCGCCTCAAGCCCCTTAAATTTTCTGCAGGTCGTGAACCGGAATCCTCCATATGTTCCGTCCGCCGCGTATCCGTTCAGAAAGCTTTCATCCACCGTTCTGAGGGCAAGAATCACGATGTCATCAATTCCGTCACGCTTCAGACCGTCGAGAATTTCATCCAGTGCCGAAATGGACGATCCGACATCTTCGCAGAAATGAAGGCAGGGAATTTTCCCGGTTATCGCACCCGCAGTCAGCAAAAATGTCCGGTTTTCGCTCTTTTTTAACAGACTGGTGGCCGTTTCCGATATGTTTTCCGTGTTTCTGCAGTTCCTGTGCAGGGTAAGACGGCATTCCGCATTCAGGATGAATTTCGGAACCCAATCCGTCTGAACGGACTGCAGTTCATCATAAAACACATAAAAAGAGGCCTTCGATTCCGCATCCGCCAAAACGGCGTCATGCAGCAGTTCCAGAAGCTTCGCGTTTTCGATTCCGTCACGTCCGAAGTCCTGTCCTTCGTCGACGATGACATGATCATACGGGAAACTGTAGAAAGCCGCATAATCTTTCAGCTTTTCCTTTGCCTTTGCATAATTTGAAACCGCCGTTCCGCAGATTCTGCATGCATAACCGTCCAGGGTCATGAAATGAATATTTGGATTCTCATACCGACATGCAAGATACTTTTTCAATTCCGCATTGTAACAGAGGAACAGCACGGATTCCCCGTTTAAGGCATGACGCCGTGCCTTTTCAACCGCAATCAGGGTCTTCCCCGTTCCGGCCGCACCGTTTATGACGGCACATCTCTGCTCCGTGAGAAAATTCAGGATTCCGCTCTGCTCGCCCAGCATTCTGTGAAACACCGCGTGTTTCAGATCAACATCAAATCCGGCCGGAGGAAATATGTTGAATTGCGGACACAGCACTTCGTGGACAAGTTCGCAAAATTCACGATTCGAAAGTTCCGTGTTCACTCCGGATGGAACGTTCAGGGAAAACAGGCGCTCCACATAAGGCAAAGGATCCGAAAGTGCTTCCTTTCCCAACGTAATGGCAGGATCCGCTTCCGGCGGCAGAGTAATCTGTTTTATCCGTTCATCGGAAAGAGACGGAAACCATACCGCATGCAGAAATTTGATCTTTTCCGTCAGATGTCCGAAACGGCTGTTCCCGATCAGTTCCATGAGTTTCCATTTATTTGCGGCAGCCTGTTTAAACGGTCCTCCCGAACGCATCGGCTGTCCATTTCCGTACATCCAGCTTCCGTCCCTGTAGGAAACCGCTCCGGCCTTGGCCTCCAGGCACAGAATTCCCATTTCACTGTGAAAAATGATAAAATCCGTTTCGCTTTCATGAATCATGCCTGAGCTTACATTTGTCGAGCGAAAGGAATGAAACACCATAAAAGCCTCCGGCAGTCCTTTCAACGCATCGAACATCACGTCTTCGAGACTGCCCGGATGAAATGGATTCGGGTATTCAGGAATCATAACGGCCATTTTATTTCATCCCCTTGATGATTTTCTTATTGTCCTCGCTTAAACCGTTCGGACCGTAAATGCATTTCACGCCGTTGTTCATGGCGGCTTTCATGGCATCTTCCTGACCGGAAGCGAAATACATGATCTGCTGATCGGACCAGCAGTAATCGCATTCCAGCGTATCGGGATTTCCCGGCACGCTGAATTTTGCATTACGGAGCGGCATCCGCTTTCCCTCAAACGCCCGATTTTCCGCAATCCAGTCGGCAAGTTCCCGTTCACCGTCCGTCTCCGCAAACTGCGAGATGTCCGACGTCACGCTTGTCCAGTCTTCTCCGCTCATGTCAGTTCCTGATATGACAGTCACGGAACTTCCGTCTTTTTTCTTATCGGTCCAGGCTGAAGCCGTTTTTCCCGGCACGCTTTTCCACCCGTCTCTCCCATACAGCTGTTCATGGAAAAATCCCAGTTTTTTATTGTCATATGTTCCGACCGCGACTCCACGATCCAGAAAAACATTGAATTCCTCGCAGCATGTTTCCGGAAGAAGGCAGCAGGAATAGCAGGCGGCAAGGTTCAGGGAATCCCGACCCTGACCGTTACTGAGAGAACATACCGGGTCATTGGAACAGATAACGGCAGATTCAATCGCCTTTTTGTATATTCCCGGAAACGTGTCGTATCTTCCCTGACGCACGAGTCCCCCCAGTGTTCCTTCCGAATCGCCGCTTGCCGTATAAATCAGAATGCCGGCCATTTCCTTGCCGTCCGCGGCTTCTCCGCAGTATATTCTCTCTTTAAGGGATGAAATGTTATAGCCGCATTCAAAACTCAACTGTTTGATCAGCAGGTGTGAAATCGTATGCAGCAAAAGAAATTTTCCCGAAATCTTTCGCGGGTTCTGACTTCCCAGGAATGATTTATCGTAATTTTCCTGAAGCGTGTTCACCCGTCTTTCGAGAGCCGCATTTCCGCTTCTCCAGGCATTGATGAAGTCCTCGTCAAATTCAATGAAAATACCTTCTCCGTATACGTTGTAGCCCGGATACCAGTCATCATCCTTCTTTTTGATGTTTACAAAATTATAGGAAGCACCGGATATCAGGGAAGCCGGAAACGGGGTGATTCTTGAAAAACCGAGCATGACCTGCACTTCCCTGATTTTTTCAATCAGGGATATGCTTTTGACAAATGGAATGTCGTATTTTTTAATGTCCGTTCCGACACGCTTAAAGTCATCATACTGAGTTCCGGTCACGGAAGCCCGCCCGGAAAGTGCGTCAAATTCCGCCGAACGGTATTCGATGCTTCCCGTATCATAATTAAGTTCCTCATGCTCGGACATGCGTCGGCTGAGAATCTCCCGTACCTGTTCGGCTCTGCATCCGATATTGTCGCCTATCTTTTTTGCGTATTCATCCAGTTTCCCCTGTATGTAATTATCCACCTGTTCTTCCGGCAGCCCCATGGCTTTCTTCATTTCCATGAATGCTTCAATTTTCGTCCTGAATTCTTCATACAAACTGCTGTCTTCAATGCGGCTGTTAATGATGTCGGAAAACGGAGGAATTACGAGAGAACTGGCGGTTACCGGAAAATATACCGAAGAGCTGCCCCTCTGAAGGACTTTCGGATAAATGCCGCAGCCTTCCTTCTCGTTTTTCCACGGATGCCCGCCGTCGCAGGAAAAGTCATATTTCCCGCCAAACTTATCATCAAGACGTGCAAATTCCCCTTCATTAAAGGCATCCTTTAATGTTGCCGACGCATTGCAGGTCGTGCATTTTATGCTGAGACCTTCCAAACCTTCGGAAGCCATCGGACTTGTCGTAAATGTCAGCTTCGGATTTCCGCATATGTCTTTTGCTCCGCCGAAATTTTTCGCATGCACCCACTTTACCCACGGGAAATCGTTGATATGTCCGTGAGCACATGCCGTTACGATTCTTGCGACCACAAGTTCAACGTGATCCTTCGGACAATATAATCGACGGCTCATGTTTCTGTTGGCGGTTTTTTCTTTTTCCTTGGCACCTTTGTTGAATTCCGCAATCCATTGGGAAAGCGGCTGGAAACGGCGGCATTTCGGGCAGAAATACCATTCCGGGAAACGGGCATAGGCGATACCGTCCCGATTCTTTCCGCCTGCAGGCATGCCGAAATAACGGACACCGAGGGATTTTTCCAGGCGTTCGTCATGAATGCGGACAATCTGATCGTTCCAATACTCCGGTGCGGCGGTCATGAGTGTCTGGGAAGGAAAATCCACCATCGCACCGACACCGTACTGCAGTACGGCCTGAGAGGCGCGCACGGAATGCGATGTAACATTCAGTCTGATTTTTTCAGTGTGTTTAGCCATCTTCTTCCTCCTTCCATTCGATGATCGATCCCGGCACCATGACGTCCACGTTACGCATTGAGGTCATGGTTTCAAATGCCGGATCATCACGATACGTCCCGAATGTCTTCATAAGACGCTCTCCCGGAGCATCAGGGCCGGTTACCATGAATTTTTTTCCGTAGCAAAAGATATCAGCCGCATTCTTCGCCAAATCTTCCCATTTGTCAAGAATCTCTTCCATTTCCCGTCTGAGTTCCGCGGATTCATCCTTCATGTTCGGATTGATGCGGCGGTTAACATCAATACAGCGGTTAATCAGGTATTCGCAGATATTTTTTACCGTTTCCTCATACCCGTCACCGCGAAACTTCACCGCATCGTTTTCCTGTTCCAGTCCCTTTACCGACAGTCGGATATATGCAATCAGAACCGCATGAAGGGCTCTTTTTCTCGCCGGTGCAGAAAACGGTGTTGCACCGGTAGGCTCCACATGGCGATAGAACGATTCATGATAAGGCCGGAACTGTTCATAATGGGAGCGGTCACGGCTTTTTCCTCCGTCATACATGGTAAAAGCTACACCCGGGAATTCACGGCCGACACGGCTGGATGCCTGTATGTACTCGCTGGTTAGCTTCGGCTGCCCGACAAGAAGCATCACGTTCAGACGTGCTACATCGATTCCGACCGAAATCATGTTTGTCGCAAGAAGAACGTTGCACGGATACGGTGGAACATGTTTCTGCATGTTTTCGGTTGAATATTCGTTCTTTTCCAGCTTGTCCAAGGTCTGGTTCAACTGCGTGGTGGAAACCCGGCTGGTCAGTTCATCTGCGGTACCGATTTTTCTTACCTCCACATTGGATTTCAGACGATAACACATTCTCTTCATGAAATCCTTGACATCATCATCCACCATGGTTGCCGCTTTTCCAAGATCCTTCAGACTGTTGTAATAAGCCGTAAGGGTCCAGAGTTTGTCTTTCACTTTATCACTGACATCCATGTCCTTTGCCTTCTGCAGCATCGCTGCCATGGAGCGGATCTCCATCATGGCCTTCGTCTTTCCAGACGGCATAAGTCCTACGTATTTTCTTCCGAAGATTTCATTCCCATAATCGATTTTTGATTCCCTTGCAAAGAAGGAATCCTCTGCATCCAGAGCCGGATGCGGGAACTGACTGACATCCCTGTCATAAAGCGCCGCACACTGCTCCACCGCACGCCGGATGGTTGCGGTTGATGCCACGATTTTCGTAATGTTTCCCTTTTTACGGCATAACGCATCTATGGCACTCTCGTACAGACCGACCATGGTTCCGAGCGGACCCGAAATCAGATGAAGTTCATCCTGAATGATCAGTTCCGGCGCACGGTTTGCTGAGTTCAGGGCAAAGAAATTCCCTATCTGCTCATTCCAGGGAAGCATTGCAAACTTATCCACAGTTCCGAAAAGAAGCGTCGGCGGTTTCGTGTACAGTTCCTGATCCACGACCTGAACCGGCAAACCGTTGCCGAACGGGCAGGACTGTCTCGGGCAAAACAATTCAAAATGATTGCTGCTGCGCATTCTATAGCCGAATATTCCCCTTATTTTCTTTGTTTTATCCTGTTCCTGCGTCATGCGGGTTCCGCACCACGGACACTTTAAAACCTGAAACTTGTTATAGGTATCCTTTGCATATTCCAGACTATATCCGGCACTTTTGTTCAAGTGCTCCAAATTCTTTTTGGCTTTCTCATTGGTGTTCGGAGTATGGTCCCCTCCGATCCAAAGCCCTATGGTTATCGGAGACTTTCCAAGCACATAACGTTTATATCTGGATTTTTTCGCTTCACAATCCTTTCTGATCCTTTCACAGGCACAGATAAGCGTTGATGCACGGGTAAACTGCTGTGCGGCAAGAAGTCTCAGGGTGTAACGCATGATAACCGTCGTGCCGTTACTTTCTTCCGGATGGCGGAACCGTCTGTAAAAAATGGTCATTGCCGTAAGACCGAGATATGCTTCCGTTTTTCCGCCGCCTGTCGGAAACCAAATGAGATCGACCATGGAACGGTCCGCGGAGGAGTCATCCGTAACCGAAACAACATCCAGAAGCATAAATGCAAGCTGGAACGGTCTCCAGGCATATCTGTCTTTTGGAAATGCCGTGTCGGCAGTTACGTAATCAATGTTTTTCAAAACATCCGAAAGTTCTCTTTCATCAGGGAACGTAGCCGGATATTCCCTCTGAACCGCAAGCTGAACTCTTTGCATGAACATGGCACGATTGGCAAGCTGGAAGGCATCCCACGCCCTGCCATCTTCCCTGAGAATTCCGATACCGTTCCTCATGCGTTCGCACGCTTCCCGGCATCCCTTCAGATTTTTCTCGGCGGCTTTCATAAAACGTGGATTCAGTGAATGAGATCGTGCAAACAAATCATCGATCCAGGCCGAATACGCATCAACCAGTTTTGTCAGATCATTGATTTTTTCATTTCTGTCCGTTTCATCAAGGTCGGAAAGGTATTTCATGGACAGTGTTTTATCGCTTACTCCGCAGTTTTTCGGAAGAGTAAAGTCCATGGACGGTACTTCGCATTCCGGGAAAAAGTCATTCCGTATGTAACCGGACCCTTTTGCGTCAATATCCCAATTAACGGCAGTTCCGAGACCGGTGCCATACACATGCTTGTTCTGGTACTGCAGTTCCAGAGACTGTTCCTCCTCATCCAGAACGTCAAAATTTACGGCTCCGGCATATTTTTCAAACACGAAATCATTATTTGCCGAATCAATTCTGAGCTCCGGCTGAAAAATACAGTTGATTCCGCGTGGGCGGTCCACGGTTTTATTCACCGCCATGATCGTCAGGGACGTGGTTCCGTTTTCCATTTTTCTTCTCAGGGCGGTTATTTCCAGAAGTCCGTGTTCCGGGATTTCGGATTCGCTTACATAGTCCCTGTCTCCGAACACGATTTCATGATTCAGTTCCCGCGGTTCACGGACATAACCGTTTCTCAGCTGATCGGCAAGCTTATAGAGATTGTCAATGAGGTGATCATCATCCGTATCCAACAGATCACGTTCCTTCAACTGACGGATTGTTTTTCGATCCATCGGCTGAAGCAGTTTCAGAGTCTTTTCCTCAACGTCGTATCCGACATAAGAATCAAACCCGTCCGGAGCAATCCACTCTCCCTGTCGTACCGGAGTAAAAGGAATCCGACAGTCTTCCAGGCGTGATTTTCTGTATGTGCCGTATTTCAATGAAATTCTGACGCGATCCGTGTTGCCTCTGACAAAGAACGTGATGCCGAATGAAGACGGCATGTTCTGGGCCGCCAGACTGACCTCCTCATCCAGATTATTCTCCGGATCTGGCTCGTCATCGATATCCTCGCTGCTCTTTTCATCTTTGGTATTTTCCGGTATTTTCACTTCGACATAGTCGGAATTATCGGACGCGATGCTTTCCGTCGGTTCTTCGCTTTCCGCATTATCCTCCTGTTCGGCGCGATCCACGTCATTTTCGTCCGCTTTCATTTTATTATCCTTCGGAAAAAGAATTCCGATGGAATATCTTTTTTCCGGCAGCGTCGTGATCAGTTCATGTTCTGCATCCGGCACGGAAACCTCCGAACCGGGGCCGAGCAGTTCGTCTTTTACCAGGGCGATGAATTCGTCCCTGGCTTCAAGCATTTCAGACTTAAATCCCATGGTTAAAATCCCCCTTCCAGATCCAACGGACGGTTGGTCAGGTATGACGGCTCCGAGCGTTCGGTCTGTACGATATTTTCAATTCTGAGCACCACGGCAAGCGTGTCAAGACGCTTTCGTATTTCCGGCGGAATCAGTGTGCCGGAAGTTTCCTGCCCCTCCAGCTGCCTGATAATCGCCGTTCCCAGTTCCTTCAGTATGTTTTTGCGAACCTTCCGTATCCTGCGGCACGCATCAAAGTATTCATTCACATGATCGAACATGTCCGTGTCATTGGTCAGCAATGCAATCTGTTCGAGTGATTCCACTGTCTGCGGCGCGACGATGTGCGCGTCATCATCCAGCCAGTTTATGACGGAAGCTTTTTGAACTCGAACCCCGTTTGCTTTCATTGCATCCGCAATCCGTTTCGGTGAATGACCGGTTTCCTTCATGTACTCCGTCAGATCGTTTTTCCATCTGCGGGACATTTCATAATCCTGCACGGTTTCGGGGCTGATGCGTTTTTCGCGGATCAGTTCCTTCAGGACATAATCAACAATATCCCTTGTGTCATCGTCCCGGTTCAAAAATATCAGGGAATCCCCGATTTTCAGGGAATCCACCTTCTTCTTTTCCACCTCTCCTTTTTCATCATTCAGCACATATGCCTCATAATGTCTGGAAAGCATGGCACCTTCTCCGTCATCGAATCTGATCAGCACGGAAACATCCGTAAGAGGAACCGTTCCGTTTTCACGTTCCCCTCGTATTACGGTATCAAACTTGCTTTCCACGATTTCATCCGCATATACGGCAATCTCGTCATCCACCCGGTCAATTTCCTCGACGTCATCATTGGAAACGTTTTCCGCAATGTCTTCCGCGGAATCGTCCGATACTCTTTGTCTGGAGTTAAATAAATGTTCCCGGGATTGGCTTTTTCTCTCAGTCAGACGGAAAACCATGTTTTCAGCTTCATACATCAGCACCGTGATTTCGGCTGCCGACATGCAATGGAAGATGTCAAAATGTTTTCCTTTGAGATTTCCGATGACAAGAATGTAATCATAATTGCGGTTCCCGTCAAAACGGTTTACCGTCACGATTTCGATTTTTGATTTTTCCGGATCATAACCGGTCAGCACGTAATTCCATAAAATGTCCGCATAATAAGCTTTCGGAATAACGACCGCGATCTTATGCCCGTAATGTTTTCGGATGTATTCTTTCAGGTATTCACGCTTCGGTGATGTATCGTAAACCGTATAGTACAGGGTTTCCAACAGATCTCCGACCCGTTCGGCTGTTTCCGCCAGATTAACCGGTAATGCGGCCAGTCTTCTTTCAAGTTCCTCCAAACGGTCATGCGGCTGCTCCACGCGTATTTTCCGGTTATTCACGGCATCTTCCATTTCCGAAATGTAAAACGGTGCGGTCATGAACAGACTTAAAAGCGAATACGCATTCGGAATGATATAGGCTCTCTCTTCGTCGCTCAGTTCATCCCGCTTAATGTTGCATACGGCTTTTTTGAAATCACGGTAATTTTTCCAATCCGCCGCTCCCGGAAGCACCGTCGTATGAATTTCATGATCTATGACTGCATCCGCCTGCAGTGCCAGTTCCAGGGCAAATACATTCCTGTTTACCGGCGGCAGCGTATGTTCCAAAAGAAATTCCTTTGTGCAGGCGAACACTCCCGCCTCTTCATGATCGGTCAGCAGATTTTCCGCACACGGCAGATCCATACAGCCTGAAATGAAGGAAAATCCTATATTTTCCCTGTTCATAACCTGCGGGATCTCGGTAATTCCCCTTTCAATAAGAGAATTTCCGCAGACAAACATCCCCAGATATTCGTTTCCGTCCTCATTCCATGTCATGTCCAATCCTACGGAAAGCTTTGAAGTGAATTTCAGCATTGCTTCATTTTTTCCGGCATTACCGCCATAATGGTATTCATTTTCTTCCGAAAAATACGATGCCGTTACCAGATCCTGAATGCGTATGCCGGTGTTTCCCGTTTTCAGCATCAAGCCGTTCATGTAACGATCGGCTTTGGAACGATCCATGACGATAATGACGGAAGCATCCGTGATGGACGGGATGTCTTTCTTATCACAGTTAAGCAGAACGGACAAAAATTCTTCCCGTACACGATTTCCACGGCGTATTCCGCGTCCATCGCATCTCGTTGAATTTCCGTAATACGGAATAATGCCTGACCAGCCTTTTCTTCCGATTTTTCTTATTGAACTTTTCCCCTGCCGGATCACCGCCCATTCTTTTCCGTTTTCATCCGTTTCAATGCCGATAAACTCTCCACGTTCCTTTCCGCAGAGTACCCTTTCTCCCGGCTGAAGCATTCGGATGATTGACTCAACATCCGCACCGTTCCCCGCAATGACGGCAAGTGCCGACCAGGCGACCGCAATCGCATCAAAACACGGGGATGCCGTATGAAGAATGATGCTGCCTTTGTTTTCCTGCCTGTCGGCTTCCTCGCTCAAAAAGTCCGTAAATACCCGAAGAAGCAGCTCGCCGGAAATAAGTTGATCCTCAAAATAAATGTCACACTTTTTTATAAGATCCCTCAGAACTTCAACATTCATGAGCCGCCTCCCTTCTTCTACGCTTCCGCAGTAAACTTTTTCTTTTCCATCCTCAGTCTGTATCTGTCACCGTCCAATTCCACGCACTTTGCACGTTCCAGTCTGTGCAGATACTGATAAGCGGTGACTTCCGACTGCCCCAGTACTGTTTTTATGTCTTTCGCGCAAAATTCCTTATCCACGCTGATTTCCGAAATCAGTCGGTCGCATTTTTCAATCGTTTCGGTTCTCGCATCTTTTAATGCTTCCTGAACCTTCGCTTTCATTTTGAGCGTCACTCCCGATTTTTTATAACGCTCCTTTTCCTCGTCGGAAAATTCATTTTCCATCCTGCTTACGCATTCTTTAATAAAAAGTGCCATTTCCTCAATCAGAGGGATTGAAACCGAATTCCCAAACTGTTTGAACATCTGCTGGTCCGACATTTTCTCCGGGAAGGAAAATCTTTCCGTTCCGTTTTCATCAAGGAACGCATATCCTATGAACCCCTGAAGCCGTCCCCATTCTTCCGGCGTCATGGTCCGAATGCATTTGTCATTGATCGGAGTCTTTTTCGGAGGAACATCCTTTCCGATGATGCTCTTTCCGTTGACGGGATCGTAAATCAGATTTCTTTCCTTACCGGATCCTCCCGTTGCCAATATGGTGTGAGCCAAAGGTCTGTCCGCCGTCGTATCATTGACGATCCGATATCCGAATCCGTTTCCGTTGTTCTTCTGTCTTGTTTTATGATTTTCCAGCGTCTTTAAAAGACCGGATGAGAGGAAATATTTTTCCGAAACCTTGGGTTGCAGAATATCCAACACGGAATGAAAAATTTCCTTTCTTCCCTCCGTCGGCGTTTCCTTCGGCAGCATTTCCAGATGCTTTCCGTAGTATTCCCTGCTGAATGCCACTATGTACACTCTCGGTCTGTTCTGGGGAAGCCCGAAATTCTTCGTGTTCCTTATGAATGATTTTTTGTCGTATACCAATTCTCCGTTTTTATCTTTTTTCACGCCGATGACATGATAATTCAGCTCGTTCTCAAGCGTATTTATGATGGTCTTAAAAGTCTGCCCTTTGTCATGGCTCACAAGATTCTCAACGTTTTCCAGAAACACGACCTTCGGCATGGTACGGTCAATGATTTCCGCTATGTCAAAAAATATGGTTCCCTTCGTAACATCGCGGAATCCCTGTTTCAGACCGATTCTGCTGAATGCCTGACATGGAAAACCGGCAAGCAGAACATCGTATTCCGTCCGCTCCGCCAACTTCTTGAACGATTCGTCCGTTACATCGTGTCTGGGATCATCTCCGAATAAATGCTGGTAGGTTTTGCACGCATATTCATCCTTTTCGGCAGAAAGCACGTTTTCAAAACCTCCCGCCAATTCGAACCCTCTTCTGATTCCTCCGATTCCGCAGCATAAATCCATTGTTTTCATGATCTCATTCTCCATTTTTCGCAAGCGCTCTCTCAATCAAAACCGATATGACGATTTCTTCAGGCACCCGCCCTGTTGTCCGTAAATAAACATTACGTTTTCTTTCAAGTATACCATATTATTTCTCACAAATTGTCATATTTTCTGCATTTTTTCGAGAAAGTCTTTCGTGATTTGCATGATTTCAACAAAATTCTTCGTTTTTATCTTCATATCAGCGAAGAGTATTTGTTCTCTTTCCAACAGGCTCAATACAATTATGGTTAAAAGTGGGGCAATATTGGTTTCTGCAACATCAGAAATTTTCTCCAAACTCAAACAAAAAAGACAGGGAACCTGCCCTGCCTTCAATCAATTTCCATTTCTTTTTTCCTTGCTGCCGTTACCTGATAGCTCCAGTCAATCAGGTTTTTTATCATTCCGTCATTTTCCAATCCTTCCAATACAATGGAAATCCATAAATTCTTGTTCATGTGATAAGCCGGGAGGAAACCGGATTTCATGCGTAAGGAACCGACAAGCATCGGATCACATTTTAACGGGAGTCATCCTGTCTGAAACGGTAAATGCTGTTTCCGGTAGTGAGTTTGATGATGCCGTCATCTTCTGCCTCCAAATCTCCCGGTGACGTTTTCAAATATTGTCCTGGAAACCGCTTGCCGGAGCTGTGAAGAAAAACAAAGGCATACTTTCCAGAACGTGAATTGGATTCATAAATCATGAGCAGGCCGGAACGGTCAATATACGGCGCCCGCCAATCCGTATATGACTCTCCTTCCCTGTTAGCAGCTCCGCACAGGTATCCTTTCTTATGTTCGATCAGGTGCATGTTGTCTCCTCCTTTGCCCCAAGGAGCAAACCAGACACCGATAGTGTATGGATGATTGTTATTGCTGTTGGAAACGAATATAGCATTATGGATAGAAAAATACAAGTATTTTCGTAAGCCAATAAGAGTTATCCTATATTTAAGATATAAAGGGAAAATTTGAAATGCTCTTGAATACTCTTATTTAAGAAATAAAAGGAAAACTACAACTTCTCTTCCAGAAAAGCATCCACGTCGATCTGCTCGCCGTCTCTCCAGATACGCTCGAGATCATAGAACAGTCGGTTTTGACGGTCAAACACATGTACGACGAGATCGCCGTAATCCATCAAGATCCAGTTTCCGGTCGGATAGCCTTCCATGCTTTTTAAGGAATAGCCGGCTTTGGTGAGTTGTTCGTCTACATTGTCTGCCATTGCCTGCACCTGGTTTCGGTTGTTTCCGTTTGCAATCAGGAAATAATCTGCCAGAACGGAAACCTTTGCGATGTCGATCAGGGTAATATCCTCGGCTTTTTTATCTTCCAGCGCTGCGATCGCAAGCTGCGTCATTTTAGCTGCCTGTGTCATACGTTTCCTCCGTTTTTATAAAAATCATAGGTTTTCTGTGTCATGGAGTCGATCTCCATATTTCCGCCCTTTAAATAGCTTAAGGTGTTCTCCAGCGCCATGATGAGTGCTTTGTCAAGATCTTCAAAAGCGATCCTTCGGATTTCCGGAAGATTTGGAGCCTGCTTTCTGCCGGGCTCGATATAATCCGACAGCCATACGATTTTTTCCAGCAGGGACATATCCGGTCGTCCGGTCGTATGGTTCAAAATCGCGTTCAGGATATCAGGATCTGTCACGCCGTATTTTTTGGAAGCAAGATAGCTTCCGACCTTTGCATGCAGTAAAAAAGGATTCTTTTCTTCTGCAGGATTGATCGGGAGATTGTGCTTTTTACAGATTGAAATCTTTTTTTCATTGCTTAAGCATTTCGCGCAGTCGTGGAGCATGCCGGCAATCAGCGCGCTGTTTAAGTTTGCGCCGTAGCACATTGCAAGGGAAGCCGCGGTATAGGCGACGCCGAGCGTATGTTCATAACGCTTCGGGTCGAGCTCTTTTTCCATCGCCTTACGTATTTTTTTCAGATCCGGCTCTTTCATTTAAAAGACTCCTTTCCATCCCTGTAATACCCGCTTTTTTCC
The DNA here is from genome assembly GCF_025567525.1 of Gallintestinimicrobium propionicum. Classification (NCBI taxonomy): domain Bacteria; kingdom Bacillati; phylum Bacillota; class Clostridia; order Lachnospirales; family Lachnospiraceae; genus Gallintestinimicrobium; species Gallintestinimicrobium propionicum. Next base: position 209,904 of record NZ_JAOQJY010000001.1, read on the forward strand.
AGAAAGCTGCGGACGCGTTCCGGGACGAGATAACGGACGGATGTTCCTTTTTGCAGGTGATCCCGCACCAGGGTAGAAGAAATTTCTACATGAAGGGACGGCATGAAACGGATATCCGCGCGGTAACGGGACGCGAGGGATTTTGCCTGCAGCATCAGCGCAGAATCTTCCCTGCCCTGCCGAACGGAGGCTGCCGTAATGCACTGAGTAAAAATCTGCTCCGGATTTTTCCAGAATTCCATCTGGAACAGCGTGTCCGCACCGACAATATAATAAAGTTCGTCCTCCGGATACTGCGCATGCAGTCGGGTAATCGTTTCACAGGTATAGGAATTGCCTTCTCTTACAATTTCCATGTCGGAAACGCAAAAATAAGGGTTATCTGCTATGGCGAGCTGTACCATCTGAAAACGAATTTCTCCAGGCAGGATCTCCTCCTGCCGTTTCATATAGGAACAGCCGCTTGGAATGAACAGAACCTGATCCAGTCCATAAAAGCACCTCGCCTGCTCTGCAAGCAGCAGGTGCCCGTTATGGATCGGATTGAAGGTGCCGCCTAAAATACCGATTTTGCTCATAGGCTACCGCCTTTATCCATGGGTAAAATAACTGTTACAGGGGAAGTTCGATTTTCTTGTGGTCTTTGCTCTCTTTGTAGAGAACGATTTTCTTGCCGATGACCTGAACAACGGTAGAGTGTGTGCGCTCTGCTACGATAGCCGCGATTTCTCTGGGATCGTCGAAACAGTTCTTCAGGACAGAAATTTTAATCAGCTCTCTGGTATTGAATGCTTCTGCAATTGCTGCCGTGCATTCCGGGGTCAGGCTGGATTTGCCGATCTGAAAAATCGGTTCCAGGCTGCTTGCGAGCTTCATCAGATATGCTCTCTGCTTACTTTTTAATTCCTTCATGGGAGTCCTCTCTTACTTATAATAATCAAAGGATAAGCCGTACATCCGAACCGTATCGCCTTCCTGGATTCCAAGCTCCTCCAGCTTGTCCAGAATGCCGGCATCTTTTAAAAATCCCTGGAAGAACGCAAATCCCTTTTCGGATTCGAGGTTGGTATAGCCAAGCATTTTTTCGATGCGGGGACCTTCTACGACATATTCCTGTTCGAGTTCGTCATAGGTAACGGTATAAGGTTCGTCAGAAACCGCAAGTGCCATTTCCGGGAAGTACTCCTGCTCAAATACAGTCGGCTTTTCGTCGAGACCGTCCAGCATCTGACGGACATGATAGAGCAGCTCGTTGACGCCCTTGCCGCTGACTGCGGAAATCGGGAATACATCAATGCCCTTGGGACCAAATTCCTTGCGCAGCTGTTCGACCGGGGATTCTTTAAGATCGTAAATCGCGTCGGTTTTGTTGGCTGCGATCACCTGGGGCTTTCTGGCAAGCTCCTCGCTATAATTGGCAAGCTCTGCGTTGATCGCATAGATGTCCGTGATCGGGTCGCGTCCCTCTGTTCCGGCGGCGTCGACAACGTGGATGAGCACCTTGGTACGCTCGATATGGCGCAAAAATTCATGGCCGAGACCGACGCCTTCAGAAGCGCCCTCGATCAGTCCCGGAATGTCTGCGATGACGAAGCTCTTCATATCCGGCAGATCGACAACTCCGAGGTGCGGATTTAAGGTTGTAAAATGATAATTTGCGATTTTCGGTCTTGCGTTGCTGACACGGGATAACAGGGTGGATTTTCCGACGTTCGGGAATCCAACCAGTCCAACATCTGCGATGACCTTTAATTCAAGTGTCAACTCAAGCTCCTGTGCCGGCTGACCGGGCTGTGCATATTTCGGTGCCTGCATCGTACTGGTCGCATAGTGCTGGTTGCCGTTTCCGCCGCGTCCGCCCTTTAATAAAACGACTTTACGGTTGTCGCCGGACATATCGGCGATGACCTTGCCGGAATTGAATTCTTTGATAACAGTTCCTTCCGGAACCTTGATATAGATATCGTCGCCGTCCTTGCCACGGCAGTTTTTCTTACCGCCTTCCTGGCCGTCTCCGGCTTTATATTTTCCAACATGTCTGAAATCGGTCAGGGTATTTAAGCCTTCGTCTACGATAAAAATGACGTCGCCGCCATGGCCGCCGTCGCCGCCGTCCGGACCGCCTGCCGGAACATATTTTTCACGACGGAAGGAAACGTGGCCGTCGCCGCCCTTGCCGCTTCTGACATATATTTTTGCTCTGTCTGCAAACATACTCTGATTCTCCAAATGATATAATGAAACACCTGTCCAGCAGGGTTTTCATGTCTGCGGTTTGTCGCAAAAAGCAACTTCTTTTCATATTCGATAAAAAGGCCCCAAACGTGCGTCTGGGGCCTTTTTGGAAATGCGGCCCGCCCATTTGTGCGTCCGCTTATGGTTCCTTGATAATGCTTACTGTTCTACGGGATATACGGAAGCCTGTTTCTTGTCTCTTCCCTTTCTCTCGAACTTCAGTACGCCATCTACCTTAGCAAATAATGTGTCATCGCCGCCGATGCCAACATTGATGCCGGGATGAATCTTGGTTCCGCGCTGTCTGTAAAGAATGTTACCAGCCTTTACAAACTGTCCGTCCGCTCTCTTTGCACCAAGGCGCTTGGATTCGGAATCTCTGCCGTTCTTGGTAGAGCCGACACCCTTCTTATGAGCAAAAAACTGAAGGTTCATATTGAACATTTGTTTACACCTCCTCGAATTTCAGCCTCAGGAATTTTTTCCCGTACTGTTTTTCAATGCCTGTCAGACCAAGGATCATGGTATCAAGCAAAAGCTTTGCCCGATCGCTGACCGGGGATTCAAATACTACATCAACCAGGCCTGCCTCGTCGTTTGTCACTACATTCATCGTATCGTCCGTATAACTTTCGATCGCATTGAGCGTATTGAAAACAAGTACGGAAACCGCCGCACAGATAATATCTGAACCGGCATCCGCATAACCGGCATGCCCGATGCAGTTAAACCCCTGATAGGAATCCTTTGTCTTTCGAATTAGAATCGTCGTCATAAAACATACCGTCGCAAAATCTGATGATTAAGCGTTGATTTTCTCGATTTTCACCTGAGTGTATGCTTGTCTGTGACCATTCTTCTTGTGGTAACCGGTCTTTCTCTTATACTTGTAAACGATGACCTTCTTGCCTTTGCCTTCGCCTACTACAGTAGCGGTTACGGTTGCACCTGCTACGTCAGCGCCGACCTTTAAGCCGTCATTGCTTACTGCGATTACCTGATCAAATGTTACAGTTTCACCGGCTGCTGCGCCAAGCTTCTCAACCTTCAGAACATCGCCTTCAGCTACCTTGTACTGTTTGCCACCTGTTGCAATAATTGCGTACATCTGGGACACCTCCTGTCAAGCGTTAAAATAATTAACGTTACTCGCTAACTTTGGTGGCGCTGTTACAGCGCACTTATACCTCGTTACGCGGCATACTTCAGTATAATAGCATTCCACCTAAATGCTGTCAAGTATTTTAACTTGATTTTTTTAAATTTTCTCGAAAAATATTACTGTTCACACGTGCCATTCGCAATATAATAGAATACGTGCTCTGCGATGCAGATTCTGCAGCTTATAAGAGATCGAGCAGTCTCTGGAAATATTCCGGCAGCGGCGCACTGGTTTCGATATACTCTCCTGTCTGCGGGTGGACAAAGCCGAGGATCATTGCGTGCAGCGTCTGCCCTTCGAGCTTTGGAAACGGGCATTTTTTCGGACCATAAACGCTGTCTCCCAAAAGCGGATGCCCGATTGACGCCATGTGGACACGGATCTGATGGGTGCGCCCGGTCTCCAAACGACATTCGATATAAGTAAAGCGTTCAAAACGCTTCAGGACAGTATAATGGGTGACGGCGCGTTTGCCATTCACCTGGTTGACCGCCATTTTTTTGCGATCGGCATTGTCCCTGCCAATCGGCGCGTCGATGATGCCTTCGTCGTCGGTCAGCACGCCGTGTACAATCGCCCGGTAACGACGCGTGATCGTGTGGTCTGCAAACTGCACGGCAAGCGCCTGATGGGCGGCGTCATTTTTACAGACGATGACGGAGCCGGTCGTATCCTTATCGATTCTGTGGACGATTCCGGGGCGCAGCACGCCGTTGATGCCGGAAAGCTGTCCCCTACAGTGATACAGTACGGCGTTGACGAGGGTGTGGCTGTAATGCCCGGCTGCCGGATGGACGACCATATCCTTTGGCTTGTTGACAACCAAAACGTCGCTGTCCTCATAGAGAATGTCCAGCGGGATGTCTTCCGGCTCGATATCCGGCTCCTGCGCTTTGGGCAACAGGAAAGATAAGTCATCCCCTGCCTTGACTTGATAGCTTGCTTTGACAGGCAAGCCGTTGATGCAGACACGCCCTTCCTTGATCATTTTCTGGATAAAAGAACGAGATAAAGAGTCGATCAGCGCTGCAATGCACTTATCGACTCTTTCTTCTTCCTGTTCTTCGGTAATCTGAAATCGAAATAAATCGGTTGTTTCCTGTATCGGGTTTTCCATTATGCTTCCTTTTTTGAGTCCGGTTTCCTTCGTTTTAAAAAGTCAAAGTCCTTTTCCTCGAAATGTCCGAAAAAGGCGAGACAAAGACCTGCCGCGCAGACAAACGTCACATAGATATCAGCTACGTTGAAGATCGGGAAGTCGATCAGGCTGATATAGATAAAATCCACGACATAATCCAGACGGATACGGTCGAAGAAGTTGCCGAGCGCTCCTGCCATCAAAATCGCCCCGAGGATATGGAGCATGGTATATTTCCGTGCGGCAGGCATGCGCCAGAGTGCATAGATGCAGGCGAGCAGAATCAGGCTCGTCATCAGTACAAAAAAGATTTTCTGATTTTGTAAAATACCGAATGCAGCACCCCGGTTTTCCAGATAGCGAAGCTCCAAAGCACCGGGAATCAGGGAAACCGGGGCCTGATCCTTTAAGCGAAGGACAGCAAGGTGTTTCGTGAACTGGTCAAACAAAACACCGATAATTGTGATCAGGAGATCTATAAAAAACATTTTTTTCGCAGAAAAATTCATATCAGTCCTCATCCTTAAAGTTCAGTTCTTCGATGGCAGCTGTCATCTCTTCATCGGTTACGGTATCGTCGATCCGTGCATGTCCGATCCGATCTAACAGGACAAAACGGATTTTGCCGCCGCGCATCTTTTTATCGGACTTGGTCAGTGCTACGATTTTTGCAACATCCAGGTCATCTGCAGAAATCGGAAGGTTGAAGGGAACGAACATGTCGCGGATCTCGTAGTATTCTTCCATCTCGATGAGCTCTTTTTTCCAGGAAATATAGGCAGCAGCAACGCAGCCGAGGGCGACGCATTCGCCATGCAGCATCTGAAAGCCGCTGTTTTTCTCGATTGCATGACCGATCGTGTGTCCGAAGTTTAAGAGCGCGCGTTCGCCCTGTTCGGTCGGATCGTTTTCCACAACCTCTTTTTTGATCTCGCAGCTGCGCTTGATCATGGAAAGGAGCGTTTCCGGGTCGCGTTCGCAGATTTCATACATGTTAGAGATCAGCCATTCATAATATTTCGCATCTTTGATCAGACCGTGCTTCATGATTTCTGCAAAGCCGGAATAATACTGCCTTGCGTCCAGCGTCTGCAGGGTGTCGAGGTTCATGTAAACGAGTCTCGGCATATGGAACGCGCCGACCATATTTTTGTAGGAATCAAAATCTACGCCCGTCTTTCCGCCGATGCTTGAATCCACCTGGGCGAGCAGGGTTGTCGGGATCTGGATAAAATCGATGCCGCGCAGATAGGTTGCTGCAGCAAAACCGGTCATATCGCCGACTACACCGCCGCCGAGGGCTGCGAGCATGTCTTTGCGGTCAAAATGATGCTCAATTAAAAAAGCGTATAAAGTCTGGATGTTGGCGAGGGTTTTATTCTCTTCGCCTGCCGGAAATTCAAACACTTCTACCTGTGCAAAGGCAGAGGAAAAAGCTTTCTTGACCTGCTCAGCATAAAGTAGAGCAACATTTGTGTCCGTAACGATGCAAATCTTACGCTCCGGTGCAGAAACCGAAAGTGCCGCGCCTGCAAGCTCTTCAAAGCCGATCGTCAGCACAATATCATAGCAGGGCTTTCCTTCACAGGATACCGTCAGTTTTTCTTTCATGAAATTCCTCCTTCGGGAAAAGTTTCCGGGCAAAACAGGGACAACCTGCCAGAATGGCAGGTTGTCCGCCCAAACAATAGAATGCACGCTCTGCGAGCATTCTATTGTCATGAATAAATCAGATGCTGCGCAGTCTTTGCGCTGGTTGCATCAGACATCCCTGACATCGAATGCGCCGCCGATAATTTCCTGAGAATCGCCGGAAATATCAACGCTTGCAGGGGTAATAATAAAAATAAAATGCGAAATCTTCTGCAGATGACCGTCGATTGCGTAACAGGACCCAGACGCGAAATCGATAATTCTCTGTGCAATATCAATGTCAAGCCCTTCCATATTGAGAACGACAGTGCGGTTTTCCAGCAGTGTTTCGGTAATTTCTCTGGCGTCTTCTACACTGGTAGGCTTAATGACCTGTACGTTCATACCGGGTACGCCGGATCTGCGCGGTGCAGGACGCATGGGAGTTACTTTCTGAAGCGCTTTTCTTGGGCGTTCCTCTTCTTCATAGGAATCAGCCTTCTGAATGCTCTTGATTTTGGGTTTCTTCTCTACCGGCGCTTCGTCATAATCATCATATTCATCATCATAGTATCCATCATCTTCATCGTCGCCTAATTTCATATAGCCCAAAAATTTGTCCATCAATCCCATTTTCGAAACATTCTCCTTTTATTCCATATCGGCCACTGTCCGAGTACCGAATATCCCAGTACCGACTCTCACACAGGTGGAACCTTCTTCAATGGCTGTTTGGTAGTCGATGGTCATGCCCATCGATAAAACGTCCATAGAAACATTATCAACACTTTCCTGTGCGATGTCAACAGATAATTTCTTCATCAGCTGAAAATAAACCCGGTTCTCTTCCGGCGTCTGCGTAAGCGGTGCAACCGTCATCAGCCCCCGGATATGGACATTTGGAAGAACTGCGATCTGCCGCACCAGCGCGAGGGTATCCTTCGGGCGGATGCCAAATTTGCTCTCCTCCCCGGCACAGTTGATTTCCAGTAAAATATCTGTCTGCGCGTCTTTCTTGACGCTTTCTTTGCTGATTCCCTCCGCGAGGCGCAGGGAATCGACGCTGTGGATCATTGTCACTTTCCCGATCAGATATTTTACCTTATTGCGCTGCAGATGTCCGATCATATGCCAGCGGATGTCTTTTGGAAGCTGGTCGTATTTATCGCACAGCTCCTGCACCTTATTTTCACCGAAATCGCGGATCCCTGCGTTGTAGGCTTCCTGCAGGGCAGAAAGCGGCTTTGTCTTGCTGACTGCGACCAAAAGGATATCATCGGAAGTTCTCCCGGATTTTTTCGCGGCTTCTGCGATATTGTTCTGTGTTTGTTTCAGATTTTGTGTAATCATGCTGTTCCTGCTCCATCCCTATCGTTCTGTTTTGGGTAAAGGGTCTGTATTTATTCATTGATCAGCTGATCTGCGTCCACGCTCGAAGCGTCGAGCACGATATAATCGTAGGTGCTCAGACCGTAGGTGGTGTTGGATTTGATCAGCGCGTATTCGTCGTTCTGCTTTAAAATCTGGATTTCCTTAAAGTCGGCGTAGCCCTTGTTGATATTGAACACGCCGGTCAGGGAAGCCGTCTGGGATACTGTATAGCTTTCCGTCGATTCCGGTTTGATCAAATGGTCGCCGACGCGCAGGGAGGAATCGTCCAGATAGTAATTCTCATCGTTTTCCTGATAAATCTGTGTCGCAACAAATTCCGTCGTCAGGGAGCCGTTTTCTCCCGCCGTTTCGCGCAGGACACCGGTTGCGCCGTTGCTTCCGCCCTTTGTGATATAATCCTTCGGGATCAGGAAAAATTCCTGCGTCGTGATCGCGGAAAGGGGAACCTTTAAACCGCTCTCGGAGTCAGATAAAATTTCCACGTCGAGAAAACGGTCGGTTGCAAAGGTGATCATGGAATTGTTTAATTCCAGCACTGCCAGGACATTTCCCTCGCCGCCGTTGTCGATGATGGAAACCTGTCCCCAGGATTCATACTGGTTTTTGAGGAAACGGACTTTGACGTACTGTTCGTTCTCTAACTGCGCTGCTGTCGTGCGGTCGACCTGAATTACGATTCTCCAATTTTCACTGGTGGAAAGTCGGTAGAGCGGATCGGAGGCAGAGGTCAGCTCGTTGCTGATCAGCTGCGTTTTTTCGTAGTTATCTTTTTGAAAGTCAGCGTCAGTCAAATCGGAGGGTGCTTTGTCTTCATAACCGTCGATCGAATAGGTAATAATGCCGGATTCCGGCGCATAACAGAGATTGACCGGTTGCGTACTCGCTGCATTGTTGATGACCTCGAGATTTTCCAGTACGTTAATGTTAGCGAGTTTTAAAACAGTGCCTTCCAGCTCATATTTGAAGTTGTAGACGCTGTTGAACTCATGCGGGGAAAAATTCGCGCAGAAGCCAGAAATACTGGTGCGCAGCTCGCGCATATCGCTTCCTGACAGGGAAGTGTTGTCCGCGTTCTGCTCGTCTAAGATTTCCTTGATCTGACCGCTCTCATCTACGGTGCAAACAAGCTGATTGGCACCGACACGCTCCCCTTCACGGGCATAATAGTTGATATAGCCGTTGTAGGAGCTTGTCACAACCGTTTCATCGCGCAGGGCGATGGCCGTATAAATATTATCTACAGACAGCGCGCCCTCCTGTACGCGGTAGGCGACGACCTTCTGATCCCGGAACAGATAAATCCCGACGCAGATAATGATATAAACAAAAATCAGGAAAAAGATAAACGTCCCGAGATTGATATTGAAGGGTTTGCGGTACTGTCTGATATTTCCGTTATTCTGTCTTGCTGCCAAATAAAAAACCTCCGGCTTTTTCCAAAAATAAGCCCCGGCAGAGTTCCTCCGGGGCTTTTTCTTCAGAGTAGACCAGCTTCCGGCTGGCGGTAAGCTGAGATCTCCTGTTTCAATAAACTCATTTTATCAGATGGATACGATGATCTTGGACTTTAAGCTGTCGTCCAGTTCGGATTCATTCCGGGAAACGCTGAGTACGAAATCCACGCCAAACTTTTCGCTCATCTCATCCAGCTTTGCAACAACGCCTGTAATGTTCTGACCTTCCAGGTTTGCAATTTTCAAAAAGCTGTCAAAATACATCTGCTCGAGGTCGTGATCCTGAGAGATGATGCCACTGACGAATCCGAGAAATGCGTCGCTGGAATCGATCATGTAGTCAGGAACTACGATCAGACGGATTTTGTTATTCAATTCATACATGTGTTTGGGACTCTTGTCCAGATATACGATGCTGCCGTGCGCATCCTTTACCTCATTATTCACTTTGTCCAGAAGAAATTTTGTTTTACCCTTGCCCTTTTCGCCTACGATTAACTGAACCATTGCAATCCCTCCTAAAGTATATTCCCCTTTATATGTAAACATTACACATATAACATATAGGATATGTTTTATTATAGTGGATTTCGCCCAAAAAAACAACCTTTATTTTCACTTCTGTTACTGTTCACTCACAGCTTTCCGGATGAACGGTGTAAGGGCTGAAACACCCCACGCCACCCGATTAAGAAGTCGCCTGCTTCAGCAGGGCATTCATCTCTGTATACAGAATCCCGCGCTCCGCCGACTTTAAAATCACCGCAATATAAGGGTTCCCGGAGGTGTCGCGTGCAAGTAAAATCAGACAGTTTCCTGCAGCACTTGTGGTGCCGGTCTTGCCGCCGATTACCGTAACCCTGTCCGGCGCCGCGACATTGCCCGCCAGGTATTGATTGGTATTTTTGACGGAAAGCGTTTTTTCGTTGCCGTTTTTATCTGTATAGACGGTATCATAGCTCGTCATGCTGATGATTTCATTGACCGTGTCGTATTTGAGCGCCTCATTGAAAATCAGATACATGTCGTACGCCGTGACGTAATGGTTCTCTGCATTCAGTCCGTGCGGGTTTACAAAATGGCTGTTGGTTGCACCGATCGCCTGTGCCTCTTCGTTCATCATATCCGCAAAGCCCTCTACGGAACCGCCGATATGCTCTGCAATTGCAACGGCCGCGTCATTGGCGGATTTGATCAAAAGTGCATGGAGCGCCTGGTTTAACGTCAATTGGTCACCCTCTGCAAGGCCGCAGACAACTGCTCCGCTTTCCAGGTTTCCCATATTGGAGCTGACCGTAATCACATCGTTCGGGTTGCCGTATTTGAGTGCGACAACCGCTGTCATCAGCTTTGTGAGGCTCGCAGGAGCCAGCCGTTCATGAATGTTTTTAGCATAAAGAACGGTACGGGAATTCAAATCAAAAAGACCGGCCGATGTGGCATCCGTCATATCAACAGCGGAATTGTCCGTATTGATATCTCCGTTCACAACACAAAGGCCGGATGCAAAAGCATCTGCCGTCTCGAAACCGGTATCGCCGGAAATCCGAAACGCAGAAACCTTATAATCCGGATTGTAGGAAAAGGCAATTGCCTCATCGCTGCAACCGGTCGCACCGAAGCAGACAGCAAGCGCTGTCAGCAGTGCAAGACATTTATTTGTACATTTCACGCCAGTCTAAATCTCCTCTGTCCAGGGACTTGATCAACAGTTCTGATGTCGCCAGATTGGTAGCAACCGGGATGTTGTGCATATCGCACAGACGCAGGATGTTGTTTACCGTAGGCTCATGCATCTTCGGAGTCATCGGATCACGCAGGAAAATGACAAGGTCAATTTCGTTATGCTCGATCTGTGCGCAGATCTGCTGTTCGCCTCCAAGATGTCCCGCCAGATATTTATGGACATTCAGATTGGTAACTTCTTCGATCAGACGACCGGTGGTACCTGTTGCATACAGACTGTTCCGGCTTAAAATGCCTCTGTATGCAATGCAGAAGTTCTGCATCAGTTTTTTCTTTGCATCATGTGCAATTAACGCAATATTCATGTTGCCTTTTCTCCCATACTAAAAATTATACAGGTTTTTTCGCTGAAGCCCGACATTTAAGACAAAGCCGATTCCTATATACATACTGACTAGCGAACTCAGCCCATAGCTGACAAACGGAAGCGGTAATCCTGTATTTGGCATCATCATGGTAGCGACTGCAATATTCATAAAGCCCTGGATTCCGATCAGTGCGCCTATTCCGGCAGCGATAACCATTCCGGCGGTATCCTTTGCAACCCGCGCGATGGACACACAGCGCATTGCAATCAGGATCAGCAGCAAAATGACCACTGCAGAACCGATAAAGCCAAGCTCCTCCCCTATGATAGCAAAGATAAAGTCCGTCTGGGATTCCGGAAGAAAATTACCATTTTTGACGGATGCGATATCCGTATTGTTAAGTCCCTTTCCCCAAAGCTGTCCGGATCCGATCGCGATGACGGAGTTTAACTGCTGATAAGCTTCTGTATCCGCATAGGTCGCCGGGTCAAAAAATGCCATAATACGATTCCGCTGATAATCCTTTATCAGCGTCTGTCCCTCCTGCATGACAATGGACAGAAAAATAAGAACGGACGGAACCGCCACTGCGAGAACGCCCCCGATAATCTTCCAACTCAAGCCGCCGACAAACATCAGGACACAGAATAAAACAGACACCAGAATCGTCGTGGAAAGGTTGGGCTGTTTATAAATCAGGATCAGAGGCGGGATGATAAAGAGGACTGCAAGCAACAGTACCCGCATCGTATTGAATTGTTCTCTATACTTCATAATAAACTGTGCATAGAATAAAATCAACAAAATTTTTGCAGTTTCTGACGGCTGAAGGTCAAAAAAGCCCAAATCGAGCCAGCGCGCCGCACCGTTTGCCGACCTTCCGAAAAAATGAACCAGAATGAGGGTCACAATCACGAACAGGTATCCGATCCATGCCAGCTTCAACAGTCTGGAATAGTCCAAAAAGGCGATTACCAGCATGGCAATCAGACCGACTGCCATGCCGAGAATCTGTTTGCTCTGTACACTTTGCTTGGCGCTTCCGATCGCAAGGATGCCGATAACATTTAAGGCAATCACCAAAAGCACCAGAAGAAAATCAAAATTCTTTAGTTTGTATCTCCGAAACATATTGCTCCTTTAGCTGATTTTATGGAGATCCAGAATCGGGATGTTGGCGTAGATCGAAGGGGTCTTCGCCCCCTTGCCCCGCGTCGACGCTTTGCTGATCTGGATTTCCATATTGTTTGTGTCTATTTTCATATAGCGTGATATGACTTCTGCGATATCTTTTTTGATCATCTCCAGAATTTCGGGCGAGCAGTTGACGCGGTCGGAAATCAGCAGGATTTTCAGACGGTCTTTTGCAACCTCGCGAGAGGGTTTTCTGCGAAAAAGATTAGACAGTTTCATACGCGTCCCTCCTGACTTTTATGAAAAATACCGGTGACCTTCGTCCAGAACGAAAAAGTCGGTTCCGGAAGCAGATACGGGGTCTCCTGCCCCAAAATCCGCTGGCAGATGTTCCGGTAGGCGCGTCCCGCCAGCGTGTGGTTGCCGACGAGCGGTTCGCCCTGATTGGTTGCGATGACGACGTTTTCATCGTCTGGCACGACGCCGATGAGCGGGATGGAAAGGATGTCCACCACATCGTCTACGCTCATCATATCCCCGCGCCTGACCATTTCGTAACGCATCCGGTTGATGACCAGATCGATGCGCTCAAAACCAGATGCCTCCAAAAGACCGATGATACGGTCCGCGTCGCGGATGGCGGAAACCTCCGGCGTTGTGACGACGAGCGCCCGATCCGCACCGGCGATGGCATTTTTAAACCCCTGCTCGATGCCTGCGGGACAGTCTAACAAAATGTAATCAAACTGCTCTTTTAAGTGTTCCACCAGCTTTTTCATCTGGCTTTCGTTGACAGCGCTTTTGTCCCTTGTCTGCGCGGTTGGCAAAAGGTACAGACCGGGATAACGTTTGTCGCGAATCAGCGCCTGCTTGACGCGGCAGCTTCCTTCCACGACGTCTACAAGATTGTATACAATCCGGTTTTCCAGTCCCATGACGACATCCAGATTCCGCAGACCGATATCGGTATCGATCAATACAACCTTTCTTCCAGCCGCCGCCAGACCGGTTCCGACGTTTGCGGTCGTCGTTGTTTTTCCGACACCGCCTTTTCCTGAGGTAACGACAATGACTTCACCCATGGCATACGATCCTCCGATCATGAAATATTGGCGTTCCCTGAACAGGCTGCACTAAACAGGCAGTTCATTCAGTAATTCTTTGGTAATGGACTGCATTTGTATTTCGCCGTTTCGGACGCATGCCATCTGCGGCTGCCCCTTGCGGAGCCTTCCCGCCCATAAGCGGCTTTCCTTTGTTTTATATTTGAAATCTCCGATTTTTAATTTCTGCGGAGTCATTTCAAGCGCTGCAATAAAGTGATGGTCCCTGCCGTCGCCGCCCGCATAGGCGTTTCCGGCAAGCCTTCCCAGAACGATGATATCCTTTGTGGAAATGATGCTGCAGCCTTCTTCCACGCTGCCTAAAATGACGATGCTGCCCTCGGTTTCAAGAATCTGCCCGTCTTTTAAGCTGCCGCGGTAAAACTGTCCATCGTCCCCGCTCGCAGATTTCTGCGCAAAGTACCGCGCCGCTTCCGTTGCGCTGGAAAACTGGTTCTGAAGCCCGGCATCTTTTCCGATGACACAGAGCACCTGCAGACGGCTGGATGAGGTGATCGTGTCCACGAGGATATTTTCCTCCTCCTGGGTAAGCGTCCTGCCCTCAAAGGACACCGCGACCTGCATATCCCCGAAAAAACGGGCTGAGTCGCGGAATTTCTGTGCAAGATCCAGACAGAGCTGTTCAAATTCCAGCGTATCATCCAGATAGATCGCAATGCCGTCTTTATAGCTTTTGAGAATTACGGTGTTTTTCATGATCAGTCTCCTCCCCCAACGACAGTTTCCAGGGAAAGTGCAGTCTGGCTGTCAGTCAGGGCTCCGTTTTCGTCCAGGTCGAAATACACGGTCATCAGCTGCTTGGAAAGCTGGCAGGCGTAGTCGGAGGAATAACCGTTTGCGATACGGATCGCCATAGAGACCTCCGGATTGTCGTAAGGCGCGTAGCCGACGAACAGACCGTGGTTTGGACGGGACTTATCTTCTTCGGCGGTACCGGTCTTGCCGGCAACCTCAACGCCGAAATCCTGATAGTATTTCTTGTTCTGGACAACGCCGCGCATGCCCTGATGGATTGCATTCCAGTAGGACTGTGGCATATCGATCGTATTGCGGACGTTTGCCGAATAATTGACAAGCAGGTTGCCAGAGGTATCCGTCACCTTATCTAAAAGCGTCAGGTCATAGCAGGTACCGCTGTTTGCAACGGTCGTCACATAACGGGCAAGACCGACGGTGGTGAAGTTGTTGGTACCCTGTCCGATTGCGGATACAACAGACAGTGCGTCGGAAATCTGCGGTTCGGATTCTTCAATTTCAATGCCGGATTTTTCGTTCAGTCCGTACATAGACGCATATTTGGCGAGCTTTTCATTACCGAGATCCTGATCGTATTTATCGCCGTTTAAGCCGAGCTGATAGCCGACCTCGTAAAAAAAGACGTTACAGGAGTTTGTGATCGCTTCGGATACATTTAAGCTGCCGTGACCGCTTCTCTTCCAGCATCGGGGCTGATAATCGGAGAAACGGGTAAAAATTCCCGGGCACTCGATTCTTGTCGTCAAATCGATCACATGCTCCATCAAAGCCGCGGTAGACGATACCATCTTAAAGGTGGAGCCGGGCGCCGTACGCATCTGGGTCGCATAATTCCACATCGGGCGGGAAAGATCCTCGCCGCTGGAAATCCGCGAATAATATTCTGCGTCGATGCCGTTTGCCAGCCGGTTGTTATCATAGCTGGGGTAGCTGACGAGCGCACGCACCTCTCCGGTGTTGACGTCTGTTAAAACGCAGGATGCCGAATACGGGTCGAGAGCAAGCTGCGCCGGGGTAATCTCGAGGTTGCGAATCAGATTTACCATAAAATTAAAGGCAGAAACACTGCCGGATTTTAATTCGGCGATTTGGTTTTCTGTCGGGTTGATGACATCCTGTTCGATCAGGAGGATGCAGACCTGGGTTCCGGTAATCCGGTTCTGCTCGATCATGTACGGAATCAATTTCTTTAAAAAAGTCTGGCTGTCCAGCTCTTCTAAAATGTAGGAAACCAGCTGCTGATAGACCTCCGAGGAATCGGAATATTTTCCATCCAGGGGAAGCTGGGTCACGTCGATCCAGTTTTTGGAGATCGCGTATTCCAGATATTCCCGGATGCTGATCGTCTCATTGGTCGTCCAGTCGATGTAGGTCTGATCGGTTTTATCTACGCCGGATAAAATATTGTTCTCCGGCAGCAGGTTGTTGATGATATAGCTTTCATATGCCTTATATTCTGCTGGAAGGCTCTGATAAGCGATTGTTCCGGACAAAAGCTCCTCGGAGAGCCAGGTAAGGACCTCATCGCGCCGGGATAAAATCGTCTGATAGACGCTGTACTGGGTTTCTCCTTCGACGGCAGCTTCCATTTTGGAAAGCTCGATCACGTTATTTTTAAACAACGCGCTGTATACATTATCGATCGGAATCTTTAGGTTCGCGCTGGAAACATCGGTGGAGTCATAGTTTTTAACGTTGATGATTTTATCCACCAGAATACCGGCAACGAATTTTTCCAGGATATTATAGGCGTCCGCCTGGAGCTTGCTGTCGATCGTCAGGTAAACGTCGTTTCCGGCAGTCGCGTCCACATGGTCGAGCACTTCTACCTCCCGACCCATCCGGTCAACAAAGACCGTCTCATAGCCCTTTGTTCCCTGCAGATATTCTTCCATGACCTTTTCGATGCCAGCCTTGCCGACGATATCCGTCAGCTCGTATTCTTTGACATCCGGCGCGCTCTTGACGCCGTCCATGCCTTCTTTACTGTTTAATGCGGTCAGCTCGTCCGTCGAGATTTTGCCGGTGTAGCCGAGGATCTGGGAATAATACGGTCCGTCCTTATATTTGCGGATTGTGTCTTCCGCAACAGAAATGCCCTCCAGCTCGTCCTGATTTTCTGCAATTGCGGCAACGGTTTCTTCTGAAACGTCGGTCGCGATTGTAACCGGGATATATTTCTGATATCCGGTGGTTCCCATCGTATACCGGATCGCGATGATGTTGAGCAGTTCTTTTTGGGTATATCCCTCTCCGACTGTAAAGCTGTTTTTATCGTTCGGATCAGTCAGTCCGCCGATCGCGTAACGTTTGGAGCCGGCGAGATATTCGATAATATCCTGCGCGGTTGCATTTTTCTGGCGCTCTTCCAGATCGGAAATCTGGGTGATACCGTAGACGTCAGCGATAAAACGCAGCCTTCTCGAGCCAGTCACGCTGTAGGCAAATTCGCCGTCGCCATCGATATAAATATTGAAATCGCAGCTGATGCTGTCGCCGTTTTCGTCCAGAATATGAAGGACTTTTTTGAGGATACCATTAATTGTGGCATTTTTTTTGCTGGATTCATAGACATCCTCGATCGTGACAGAGCTGGAAAGCTCATTGTAGGCGAGCGCAATGCCGTTTACGTCGTAAATATTGCCTCGCGTGCTTGCAATCGAACGCTCTTTTTTGATTTTTAGTTCAAATTCCTGCTGCTTGTCCTCGCCCTGTACGATCTGCAGCGTGAAAATACGCTGGAACAAAAGGACTGCCATCACAACAAACATGACGTACAAAAAAAACGTTCTGGAACTGATAAAATTGATCAGAAATCTCTGAATTTTTTTCAACAATTATTCTGTACTCCCTCGATCCGCACACCAGAGCCATTTGTGCAGCAGCAAAAGCAGCGGATAAAAAATAAATGCAACAACGATGGTGTAAACTGCTTCCGGTAAAATGATATGTAACAGATAGTAACCGATGTCAAGGCGCGCCCGCATCAGAAACATAATCAGATAGCAGACGAAATTGACGCAGAGGTCTGCAGCGGTAATCATCATCAGCGGAAGCTTGATATCTTCGGGATAAAAAAGCCGGTTCGCCTGTCCGCATAAATATCCGACATACAAAAACAGCAGCGCGTAAAAACCGAGCAGGTCTCCGGTAGCACCGTTCTGGGAAATGAGGCTGACGCCGTTTGCCGCAAACAGATCTGCCAAAAGCCCACAGGCAAAGCCTGTCCACATGCCGGCTTTGGATCCCTCCATAAATCCGATGGATGCGACCAAAATGACTAAAAGATTCGGTTTGATCGAGCCAAACGCAATCCAGGGGCAGACAGAGGTCTGCAAAAGGAAAAAGACCCAGATCAGGGCGGCAACTGTCAGAAATTTTTTCATAGAAAGAAGCCTCCTTTGTCAGTCACCGGTCTGCTGTTTTTGTTCCATCACAACTAAAACCTCGTCCAGATGGGAAAAATCGACAGCTGGTGTCACCGTTCCGGATTTGGTCAGGTTATTGGAGGAAGTGCTGATCGAATCGATATAGCCGATCAGAATTCCGGGCAGATATTTATCACTGATATTGCTCGTAACGACCTTATCTCCGACTGATACGTTGTTGTCTGGATCGGAAAGCTGGGAAAACAGGATCGTTCCGTCCGACTGTATGGACTGCAGGCTGCCGGATACGATTAAGTTGTTTGAGGTTGCAAGGACGGTTGCGCTGACGCTGCTCGTATCGGAAATGATGGAAATAACCTTTGCGTAGTGCGGACCAACAGAAACAACGCGTCCGACCAGACCGCTGCCTGCCATGACGTTATAATCGACCTGTACGCCCTCTTCTTCCCCCTTGTTGATCGTAAACGAAGAAAACCAGTTATCAGTTTCGCTGGAGATGACCCTCGCACCGATCTTGTCATAATCGGAATATGCCTGGTCGAGTTCATATAAGCTGCGCAGGTTATTTAATTCGTAACGATCCTGCTGCAGCTGGTTGTTTTCGATCGTCAGCTGGTCAATCTGCTCCTGCAGATCTTTGTTTAGGGCAAGAACATCCTTTAACTGCGCCAGTTCGTCGGAACGGTCGGATAAGTATCCGCCTATCGTTGCGATCCCGTTCTGGAACGGAACAACGACGTAGCCTGCCGCCTGCTTTAAAACACCTTCGAATACGTTGGTATTAAAGGTAAAAATCAGCAGAAAAGCGCAGACTGCAGTCAGCACAAGCAAAAGCTGTTGGCTTGTAATCGTGATTTTTTTTCGTTTCTTTTTGACTACAGGACTCATTTACCCATCCCTTCAATAGCATATGCTACAGATTTGTAATTGTCCTCTTTCAGGATGCGGCCCATGCCGAGTACGACGCTTTCAAGCGGGCGCTGCGCCTGATTGACCTTTAAGCCGGTGGATTTCTGCAGAAGCTCTGCGAAATGGCTGGTCTGGCTGGCACCGCCGGTTAAATAGACACCGTGTTTGAAAATATCGGCACCGAGTTCCGGAGGGGTTCTCTCCAGAATCACTTTTACGCTGTCGATGATGGTGTTGAAGTGCTCTTCCAGGCAGCTGTTGATTAAATCCGTCGGGATTTCACGTTCTACCGGAAGTCCGACTACGATATCGCGGCCGTATACGACAGCGCCCTTGCCCTCTTTTTCGAGATCGCCGATGGACTGACGGATCGTTGCGGCTGTTTTCTGACCGATCAGAAGGTTAAATTCACGGCGTACGGTCTGGCGAACCGCTTCGTCGAATTTCAAGCCGCCGGTTTTGATCAGTCTGCTCAGCACGATGCCACCGAGGGAAAGAATGGAAACCTCCGTCGTATCGTAGCCGATATCCACAACCAGGACACCCTGGGAATTTTTTACGTCGATGTCCATGCCGAGGCCGTCCGCAATTGCCTTTTCCACGACCATGATCTTGCGTGCCTTGACGTTCGCATCCTTGATCAGATCATAAAACGCGCGCTTCTCCACTTCCGTGATATCGGTCGGGACTGCAATATAGAAATCTGCCGGACGGATATTTCCTTTGGACATATCGGAAATAAACAGATGAATCAGCCGTTCCATGTTGTTGATATCCGCGATGACACCGTTGGAAAGCGGATGGCTGATTTGAATATTTGCCGGGGCTTTTTCATACATTTCATAAGCGGAATTACCGTAGGCAAATATGTTCTTTTTATTTTCGATGGCGATCATATTCTTTTCCATCATGACTGAATCGTCGGAAAGACTGTAGATTTTGATATTGCTCGTTCCGAGATCGATTCCGTATGCGCAATTTGGCACCATGTTATTCTCCTTCCTTAGATCAGCCCTGCCTGCCGGAAACTGAAAAAATCCGAATCGCCGACAATGATATGGTCGGTCAGGCAAAGCTGCATCATCCCGCCAAGCATGGCAAGGCGCTTTGTAAGTTCTTTGTCCTCGGGGCTCGGAGTAACGTCCCCGCTGGGATGGTTGTGCAGTAAGAGGAAGCTGACAGCCCCGACGCGCAGCGCCTGCAGAAAAATTTCGCGCGGAGATACGAGCGCCGCATCGATGGTCCCGATCGAGAGAAGCTTTTCCCTGATCAGGCAGCCTTTGCCATCTAACAACAGCAGAATCGTGCGTTCGAGCATACCGCCGTCCTCTTCAAACATCGGTCTGCAATAGTCTGCCGCCGTTCCCGGGTCCGGAAAGGCGGGAAGCTTTTTGCGCTGCCCGAGGGCGATCCTTCTTGCCAGTTCAAAAATGCAGCAGATCCGCACGGCTTTTACTTCGCCGATTCCCCTGATCTGCTGCAGCTGGTTGCAAGATAAGCTGGAAAGTCCCAAAAGTCCGCTTCGGGAACCGAGCGGCAGGGAAAGCACCTGCTCTGCCAGCGCGAGCGCCGGACAATCCCGAAACGCCTGCGGGGCGTCCGGTCCGGGATCAGGCCCTGTACGCAGCATAATCGCCAGAAGTTCGGCGTCTGATAAGGATTCTGCCCCTTTTTGCAGAAATTTTTCATACGGGAGACGGTCAGAAGCTGTCAGCTGTGTTTCTTTTTTGGATACTTTCATTTGGTTTGTCCTCCATTTTCCTCTCCATGAAAATGCAGGACAGCATGCTCTTTTGTCTCCCTGAGCTTTTATCATATTAACATAATTCTTTTTTTCTGTATAGAAAGAAAAGGCACTTTTTTTCGCACCGTCCGACAGCTGGCGATTATTTCTGACACAAAATGGCAGAAACGACGCCCTTTTTGACGCACTGCTGCAGGGATTTCAGGATGCCGAATTTTGCGTGCTGCCAGGTCAGTCCGCCCTGAAAATATACGGCGTAGGGAGGCTTGATCGGACCGTCTGCGGACAGCTCGATGGAAGCGCCGGATACAAATGCCCCAGCCGCCATGATGACCTGACTGTCATAGCCGGGCATATCCCACGGCTCCGGGGTAACGAAGCTGTCTACCGGGGCAGCGTACTGAATACCTTCACAGAAGGAAATCAGTCCTTCCGGCGTGCCGAATTCGATCGCCTGAATGATATCGTAGCGGGGGGCGTCCCCGGAGGGAACGACCTTAAAGCCGAGCTTTTCATAGAGGTTTGCCGCAAAAATCGCACCCTTTAATGCACCTGCGGTGACGGTCGGCGCCAGGAACAGTCCCTGATAAAAGGAAGGGAGCACCTGCAGCGATGCGCCGACTTCTCTTCCGAGTCCGGGAGAGGTTAAACGAAAGGCAGCATTTTCCACGCAGTCCTTTTTGCCGACGATATAGCCGCCGATCGGTGCAAGTCCGCCGCCGGGATTTTTGATCAGAGAGCCGACGCACATATCTGCACCGACGTCTGTGGGTTCGATCGTCTGGGTGAATTCGCCGTAGCAGTTATCCACCATGCAGATGATGTCCGGCTTGATGCTTTTGAGAAAAGCAATCAGCTCGCCGATCTGCTCTACGCTCAGAGTCGGTCTGGTCTGATAGCCCTTGGATCGCTGGATCGTTGCGAGTTTAGTATTCGGATGGATGGCGTTTCTAATGCCCTCCCAGTCAAATGAACCGTCCTCTTTTAAATCGACCTGACGGTAGCTGATGCCATATTCTTTCAGGGAACCACGGGATTTTCGGATGCCGATAACCTCTTCGAGGGTGTCATAAGGCTTTCCAACAGGGGATAACAGTTCGTCTCCCGGTCTTAAATTGCTCATCAGCGCGAGCGCGAGCGCGTGTGTTCCACAGGTGATCTGAGGACGCACCAGGGCTGCCTCGGTATGGAACAGGGACGCATAAACTGCTTCCAGCGTGTCTCTGCCGATATCGTTATAGCCGTAGCCGGTTGTGCCAAGCAAGCAGGCTTCACTGACACGACAGTCCTGCATTGCCTTTAATACCTTCAATTGATTGTATTCTGCTGTTTTGTCGATCTCGTCAAATCGGTCTTTTAAAGAAGCAAGGGTCTGTTCCCCGTATTCATATACTTCGGGGGAAATTCCCATCGCGGTATACATATCCTGCATCATTGTTTTAACTCCTCTGCTTTTGTAATCAAAAACTGTAAAATACTATTTTCATCTGGAAAGTCCTGCCTGTCAACCCATGTCACACATTTTTCCCGGCGAAACCAGGTCAGCTGGCGCTTTGCAAAGTGCCGGGTATCGCGCTTAATCAGATAAACTGCGCGTTCGAGGTCATATTCGCCCTCCAGGTAAGCCAGGATTTCCTTATAACCAAGTCCCTGCATCGACACCATCCCTCTGTGACAGCCTTCCTGCTGCAGCCCTTTGACTTCTTCCACCAGTCCGTCTTTTAACATCTGGTCGACGCGGCGGTCAATCCGTTCATAGAGTTTTGCGCGGTCATCCGTCAGGACAAAATAATAAAACCGATAGGCGGCGTCCCGCTGATGCTGCGCTTCATTATGCGCAGAAATCTTCCCGCCGGTCTGTTCGTGGTATTCGAGCGCCCGGATGATGCGCTTTACGTTGTTTTCGTGGATTTCTTCCGCGGCTTTCGGGTCAGCCAGAACAAGCAGCTCATGCAGCGCGTGTGCGCCGTTTGTTCTGGCATATTCTTCCAGCCGGTTTCGCAGCGATGTATCCTCTGCGTGCTCGGTAAAGTCGATATCATATAAAACGGACTGGATGTAAAAGCCTGTCCCGCCGACAAGAATCGGCATTTTATGACGGCTTAAAATATCTGAAATCGCTTCTTTTGCCAGCTTTTGAAACAGCACGACATTGAAATCCTCATCCGGGTCGAGCACGTCGATTAAATGATGGCGGATCCCTTGCATTTCCTCGGTGCGCACTTTGGCAGAGCCAACATCCATGCGCCGGTACACCTGCATGGAGTCGGCGGAAATAATTTCACCGTTCACTGCCTTTGCAAGGGCAACAGACAGGGCCGTTTTTCCGACAGCGGTCGGACCTGTCAGGATGACGAGGGGCGGCTTTGAGGGCGCACTGCCTGCGCTGGGGCAGTTTTGAATGTTGAGTCCGGTGTCGGGAGAACCTTTTTCATTATTCGCTACGCTGCAGGCAGAAGGTTGTATCTTTTCCATAAAATTTTATCTCTCCAAATTGAAAGCTATATCTCCCAGTTCTATCTTCGGGGATCGAATTCCCATTACACGATTCGCTTGAATTTGCGTTCCAGCTCCTGCTTTGTCATCACAATCATTGTCGGGCGGCCGTGCGGGCAATGATATGGATTATCGAGGGTCAGAAGCTGCTCCAACAGTTCCTGCATTTCGGCAAGGCTTAAACGATTATTGCCCTTGACCGCAGATTTACAGGCCATCGTAGCGATACGTTCTGCAATCGCGGTCGGTGCATTCGGAGCCTGGCCGGTTCCCAGCTCATCCAGAATATCCTGTAAAAATTCTGCCTCGCAGTGTCCGTACAGATCGCAGGGAACTGCGCGCATCGCATAGGAGCTGCCGCCGAAGGAATCGATTTCAAAGCCGAGCTGTTCGAAATACTCCTGATACTGTTCCAGAAGCGCTGCTTCAGCGCCCGTGAGTGTTACGATCAAAGGCGGCATCAGGTTCTGACTGACGGGCTGTTTGTCGTGAAATCGTTTCATGAGCATTTCGTATTTTACCTTTTCATGCGCCGCGTGCTGGTCGATCAAAATCATTTTATCATGATACACGGCGATCCAGTACGTGTCAAAGATCTGACCGATAAGCTGGTATTCGTCCACCGCCTTGCGGCTAAGGATTTTTTCATCAAATAAATTCAACTGCTCTGATTTTGCAATGTCAGGCGCCTGTGTCTCATATGCGATTCGATTCTCACGGACAGCCTGTTCGAAGCGTTTTTTCTCAAACGGCTGCGGCGGGAGAATCGCCGAATGGTGCTGGGGCCTCTGTGAGGAAACACCGACATTTTCTGATGTGCCAATCCCTGCACCGGTAGAAGAAACGGGATCTGCCGTAGCTTTGGAAAACGAATCGCTGGCAGCAGATTCTTCCTCTGTCTTTTGTGTGGACAAACCTTCCACGGCTGTATCGAGCATATTGACTTTATTAGTCAAGGCTCGGACAGTTGGCTTATTTATGCTGTTTTCTGCACTTTGGCCGCTTATGGCCGTTGACCTGACGGGTCGGCCTTTGTATAAATTGACCATATCGGTCGATCTCTGCTTTGCCGAATCCGGCATCGGTGCTGCTGCCTGGACATCCTTACGCTCCTGCTGGCGATGTCCAGTCGGAATGCCGGAGGAAAGGAGCTTTTGTGTGAGACTGACGGCAGTTTGCTTAGATGCCTGTGCATCGCTTTTTCCCGTCCTTTTGTCGTCATCCAGCACAACCTGCGGGATCATCTCCCGGTCGTGCAGTGCTTTCTGCACCTGCTCTTCCAGAAAATCGAACACCCTGCGGTTATCCGAAAAGCGCACTTCCATTTTGGATGGATGGACGTTGACATCTACCTGTTCGGTATCGATCTGCAGATGGAGGTATGCCATCGGAAATTTATGCTGCATCAGATAGGCCTGATAGCCGCTCTCCAATCCTTTTGAGAGCACCTGGCTTTTGATATAGCGGTTGTTGACAAAGAAAAATTCGAAATTGCGATTCGGGCGTACCAGCTGCGGACTGCCAAGGAACCCTTTTACAGAAAATCCGTTGCCGAAAGCCTCAAACGGAAAAATTTCCTTTGCGATTTCGCGGCCGTAAATCCGATAGATGACCTCCTTTAAATCTCCGCTGCCGGAGGTGGAAAAACGAGTCTGGCGGTTGATCTGGAACGTAAAAGAAATATCCGGTCTGGAAAGCGCCATGTGCTCCATCAGATCTGCAATGTAGCCGCCCTCCGTCGCCGGCGTTTTTAAAAACTTCTTACGGGCGGGTGTGTTATAGAACAAATCGCGGACAAGGATCGTCGTGCCCTCCGGCGCACCGATTTCCGAAAAATCCGCTTCCCGCTCGCCTTCGATGCAATAGCGAACGCCAACTAAGGAATCCTTCGTGCGCGTGATCAGCTCGACCATCGAAACGGCGCAGATGCTGGAAAGCGCCTCCCCTCGAAACCCCAGGCTATGAATCCGGCTCAAATCCTCTACGCCGCGGATTTTGCTCGTCGCATGGCGTAAAAAGGCTTTCCGGATCTGCGCCTTTTCAATTCCAGAGCCATTATCCGTAACCCGGATAAACGAAGTTCCGCCATCCTTGATTTCGACCGTGACAGCGGTTGCACCCGCATCACAGGCATTTTCCACCAGCTCCTTGACCACACTGGAGGGGCGTTCCACCACTTCTCCCGCTGCAATCTGGTCAATGGTTTTATTGTCCAGAACCATAATTTCAGCCATATGTAAAATTCCCCCTTATCCGTTTCCCCAGCGGTTTTTAAGCTTGTTCTGCAGCCGATAAAGCGTGTTGAGCGCATCGAGCGGCGTCAGCGTCTGGATGTCGACGTTTTTTAATTCCTCGAGAACGTCCTCATCCTTGACCGTATCGAAGAGGGAAAACTGTTCCAGATCCACTTCATCGTAATGCTTTTGTTTCTTTGCCGTCGTGTCTGTATCCACGGAAATGCTCTGTACTTTTTCTGTAATGTCGTTGTCGGAAAGCTGCTTGACGATTTCCTTTGCGCGGTCGATAACCATATCCGGGACACCTGCAAGCCGAGCCACCTGAATGCCGTAGCTCTTATCTGCGCCTCCCTTGATGATTTTACGCAAAAAAACGATATCGTCGCCCTTTTCCTTGACCGCGATACAGTAATTGTTGACGTTGCCGATCTTGCCTTCCAGCTCGGTCAGCTCGTGATAATGCGTTGCAAACAGCGTCTTTGCCCCCAAAAGCTTTCGGTTACTGATGTGCTCGATCACCGCCCAGGCGATGGAAAGACCGTCAAATGTCGACGTGCCTCTGCCGATTTCATCCAACACAAGAAGGCTTTTGGACGTTGCGTTGCGCAGAATATTTGCGACTTCGTTCATCTCGACCATAAAGGTAGACTGACCGCTTGCCAGATCATCGGATGCGCCCACGCGGGTGAAAATCCGGTCGACAATGCCGATATTTGCCGTTTTTGCCGGCACAAAGCTGCCGATCTGGGCGAGCAGCACGATCAGTGCGGTCTGACGCATATAGGTGGATTTACCAGCCATATTGGGGCCTGTGATAATCGCAATGCAATGCTTCTGGTTATCCAGATAGGTGTCATTGGAAATGAACATATCGTGGTCGGTCATCTGTTCAACAACGGGGTGCCGGCCGTCTCGGATATCGATTACGCCCTTTTCATTCAGGACCGGGCGGACATAGTGATTTCGCTCCGCAACAAGTGCAAGGGAGGCAAAGACATCCAGGCGGGCAATTGCCTTTGCCGTGCGCTGGATACGTTCGATCTGCGCGGCAATCTGCTCCCGCACGCTGCAGAATTTATCATATTCCAGTCCCGTCAGCTTGTCTTCGGCATTCAAAATCATATCCTCAAGTTCTTTTAACCGTGGCATGGAATAACGCTCCGCGTTTGTCAGCGTCTGCTTACGCACATAATCGTCCGGCACCATATCCTTATAGGAATTAGTGACTTCCAGATAATAGCCGAATACCTTGTTATATTTGATTTTGAGGTTTTTGATCCCGGTGCGTTCCCGTTCCTGCTCTTCCAGCTCTGCCAGCCAGGTTTTGCCCTCTGTTTTGGCAGCGCGCAGCTGGTCGATCGTCTCGTCGAAGCCCTCTTTGATCATGCCGCCCTCACGGATGGAAATCGGAGGCTCTTCGACAATTGCCTCTTCGATCAGCGTGCACAAATCCTGCAATGCGTCGATATCGTTTTCGATTTTTACCAGTTCCTCGGAATGAAAATCCTCCAGCACGCTTTTGATCGGCGGCAGCATCTGCATGGAATTACGGAATGCGATCAGATCCCTCGGGTTCGCTGTTTTGTAGCTGACTTTACCCAGCAGGCGTTCCAGATCGTAAACCGCGTTTAAATATTCGCGGATTTCTTCGCGGGACATTGGATTTTTCAGCAGCTCGTCGACCGCGTCCAGGCGCAGGTTCATCTCCTTCTTCGCAATCAGTGGCTGCTCGATCCAGCTGCGCATCATGCGAGCACCCATGGCGGTTTTCGTCTTGTCCAGAACCCATAACAGGGAACCGCGCTTTTGCTTTTCGCGCAGCGTTTCCGTCAGCTCCAGATTCCGGCGTGTGGAGGAATCCAGCAGCATGTATTTGTTCGTCAGATACGGATCGATATGGGTAAAATGCGCCAGACTGGTTTTCTGTGTGTCATACAGATACTGCATCAGACCGCCCGCCGCGATCAGGCCGTTCGCAAATTCCTCGAGGCCAAGACCGATCAGCGAAGAGACATGGAAATGCTTCTGCAGGCATTTGCGGCACAAATCTTCATCAAAATAGTGCGGATCGAGGGAATAAACCGTGATATGTAGACGGTTTCTCAGATCTTCGATATCCACACCGCTCATCAAAAACGCGTCGTTGCAGATGATTTCCGACGGGTGATATTTGTTGATTTCATCCAGCAGCTTTTTGGCGTCCTCCACCTCGGTCACATAATAGTCCCCGGTTGTGACATCCGCGATGGACAGTCCTGTTTTTCCGGTAAAATAGGCAACGCACATCAGATAATTGTTTTTGGATTCCTCCAGCGCCTGGACGTCTAAGTTGGTGCCGGGGGTGACGATGCGCACGACATCCCGCTTTACCAGTCCTTTTGCGAGTTTCGGGTCTTCCATCTGTTCACAGATCGCTACTTTATAGCCTTTGGAAACCAGTCTGTCCAGATAGCTCTCCACTGCATGATAGGGAACTCCGCACATGGGGGCACGTTCTTCCAGACCGCAGTTTTTTCCGGTCAGCGTAATTTCCAGCTCTTTCGACGCGGTCAGTGCATCGTCAAAGAACATTTCATAAAAATCGCCCAGACGGTAAAAAAGAATGCAGTCCGGATACTGTTTTTTCGTTTCCAGATATTGCTGCATCATCGGTGTTAATTCCGCCATCGGTATGTATTCTCCTTTTTCAAGTCAGAATTTCAAAACTTCTGTCAGTTCTTTCGAACAGGTAACATTATAATGTTGCCGAATCCTTTCACAGCGTTTTCATGTCCGCATGGACGCTCTTCCGAACGATAAAAAAGCAGATGACCTGCATGAGAATCGTCAGAATCCAGGACACCGGATAGGATAGGAACAAGATATCCAGAGAACGGTGATACGGGAAAATCCAGAAAATCCAGACAATTCGCGTTCCGACAGTTCCTATAATCGATAAAATCATGGGCACGGCAGAACGTCCCATCCCGCGCAGCGCGCCCGGAATCAGATCCATAATTCCGCATAAAAAGTACGTCACGGTCGTAAAGCTCAGAATCTCAACGCCGCACGAAATAACCGCAGAACTCTCCGTATAGATCTGCAGAAGCTGTGGTCCGAAAAACCATGCACAGCAGCCCATGGTCAGGGAAAACGCACAGGATAAAATCAGACAGTCGATTAAAACGCGGTCCATCCGCTTCGTTTTTCCCGCGCCGTAATTCTGGCTGGTAAAGCTCATGCACGCCTGCGTCACAGAGTTGACTGAAGTGTATAAAAATCCGAAGATATTGTTCGCCGCGGTGTATCCTGCCATTGCAATCGAGCCAAAGGAATTGACCGAGGACTGCAGCAGGACGTTGGAAAAGTTGATGACGGTGCTCTGAATTCCTGCCGGGATTCCGACCTGGAAAATCTGGAGGACATAGATGCTCTTGAGACCCAGCTTCGAAAAGCGGAATTGATAACAGCCCTGCGTCCGATACAGGCAGGTCAAAACCATAATACAGGAAAGCAGCTGAGAAATGACAGTTGCAATCGCAACGCCTTCTACCGCCATATGGAAGCAGATGACAAAAATCATATTTAAGCCTGCATTGACCAGTCCGGACACAACTAAAAATAACAGCGGACGTTTTGTATCCCCCACTGCCCTTAAAATAGCCGCACCATAATTATAAAGCATGAAAAAAGGCATGCCGATAAAATAAATTTTCATATAGAGGGCTGCCAGATCGATGACGTCGTCCGGCGTCCCCATCCATTCGAGGGCTGTCCTGGAAAAGAATAGTCCGGCAAATGCCATCAAAATTCCGCTGATCAAAGCGAGCGTCAGGGAGCTATGTACCGTTTCCGACATTTCCCGCTCCTTCCCGGCTGCATAATAGCGGGCAGCGAGGACATTGGAGCCTAAGGAAATGCCGATAAAAAGGTTGGTAAATACATTGATGAGGGCGGTTGTAGAACCGACAGCCGCCAATGATTCGCTTCCGGCAAAGCGGCCGACTACAATAATGTCGACCGCATTGAACATCAGCTGTAAAATACCGGAAAGCATTAACGGAATGGAGAAGGAAATCAGCTTGTCCATCAGCGTTCCGTTGCACATATCGATTTCAAAGCTTTTTGTCTGTTTCATTTTGTTTCTTCCACCCTGTGCCCCGTGTAATAAAAGCCGTGGCACTCTTCCAGCTTCACCGGTACGATCTGCCCGATCAGGTCAGCACTTCCGGGAAAATGTACAATCGTGTTATTGGACAGCCTTCCGGTGACGAGAGAAGCATCCTGTTCGTTTACTTCTTCCACAAGGGCAGTAAGGGTCTGGCCCTGCAGGCGTGCGACCTGTTTGCGTGCAGTTTCCTGAACTGCCTCCAGCACACGGTCAAAGCCCGCGTGAACCTCTTCTTCCGGAACCTGCTCCATCGCCGCTGCGGGGGTTCCGGTCCGGACAGAATAGATAAAGGTAAACGCGTTGTCAAAACCGACCTTCCGGATCACGTCGATGGTATCGTCCACGTCCTCTGCTGTTTCTCCCGGGAAGCCGACCATGATATCCGTCGTCAGCGAAATATCTGGGATTTCGCGGCGGATTTTGGCTGCAAGCTCCAGATACTGTTCTTTCGTATAACGGCGGTTCATTGCCTTTAAAATCTTCGTAGAGCCGGACTGCAGCGGAAGGTGCAGATGTCTGCAGATCTTATCCGAGTTTTTCATGACCTCGATCAGCTCGTCGGAAAGATCCTTCGGATGGGATGTCATGAACCGGATGCGCTTGATTTTATCGATTTTTTCTACTTCCTGCAAAAGCTGTGCGAAGGAAATTTCATCTTCCAGGTTTTTACCGTAGGAGTTGACATTCTGACCAAGCAGCATAATTTCCACAACGCCGTCGTCTGCGAGTCTTTCGATCTCCTGCAAAATTTCCTTCGGGCGTCTGCTCTTTTCTCGTCCGCGGACATACGGAACAATACAGTAGGTGCAGAAATTGTTGCAGCCGAACATGATATTGATGCCGGATTTAAACGGATATTTGCGCTCTACCGGGAGGTCTTCCACGATCTGATCGGAATCCTTCCAGATGTCGATGACCATGCCGCTGCTCTCAAACATGCGGCATAACAGCTCTGCAAATTTGAAAATATTGTGCGTGCCGAATATCAGGTCAATGAACCGATAGCTTTTCTGCAGTTTATCAATCACGTTCTGCTCCTGCATCATACAGCCGCACAACGCGATCTTTTTGTGGGGATTTTTGCGCTTCATACTGTTGCAGAAGCCAAGCCTGCCGTATACGCGCTGGTTGGCATTATCGCGCACGGTGCAGGTATTGTAGATGACAAAGTCTGCCTCCTCACTGTCGCTTAAGGTGTAGCCGACCTGTTCCAGAATGCCGGAAAGCTTTTCGGAGTCGCGGGCATTCATCTGGCAGCCAAAGGTCACGACGTCGGCGGTCAGGGGATGTCCTGCAAGCTCCTCCTGCTCCTTTACATACTGTCTGCATTTGGCGATAAAATAATACTGACGCTCCGGTTCCGATACAGGGGGCTCCTGGGTCAGATCGATGCTGTTAAAGTCAATGTTTTCGTACATCATAAGGGAAGTTGTGTTTCCTTTCCGTTCTTTATATTGTGGTAATCTCACTCTGCGTACAGTGCAGCGATATTTTTCAAAATTTCCACGCAGCTCTCAAGGGATTCCACGCAGGCGTACTCATAGCGTCCGTGATAGTTTAAGCCGCCGGTGCACAGGTTCGGGCAGGGAAGTCCCATAAAGGACAGGCGCGCGCCGTCTGTTCCGCCGCGGATCGGTACGATGGTGGGTGTTACGCCTGCTTCTTCCATCGCGCGCACCGCATTGTCGATCAAATGTGCGTTTTCCGGCAGAATCTTTTCCTTCATGTTATAATAGCTGTCCTTTAAATCCACCGTAAAGAGTTTTTTGCCGTATTTCGCATTTAAAAAGTCCGCGCACTGTAAAAAGAAGCGCTTCTTCTGTTCGAATTTTTCCATGTTGTGGTCACGAATAATATAGTCGACTACAACGTGATCAACGCTTCCTGTGATGGAATCCGGATGGTAGAAACCTTCATAGCCATCTGTTGCAGACGGGTTTTCGTGTACCGGCAGAAGGTTTTGAAACTCCTGTGCCAGCAAAATCGCGTTGAGCATTTTATTTTTTGCGCTGCCGGGATGGACGCTGTGTCCGTCGATGATGAGCTTTGCACCGGCTGCGTTGAAGTTCTCGTATTCCAGCTCGCCCAAATTGCCGCCGTCCACGGTATAGGCATAGTCTGCGCCAAAGCCCTCTACGTCGAAGAAGTCTACGCCGCAGCCGACTTCTTCATCTGGGGTAAAGCCGATGCGAATTTTGCCGTGTACGAGGTTTTTGTTGGATAAAAGCTCCTGTGCCATCGTCATAATCTCCGCAACGCCTGCCTTATCATCTGCACCCAGCAGAGTATTGCCGTCGGTTACGATTAAGTGCTTTCCGACAAAATGAGCAAGCTCCGGGTTTTCCTTTTCGGTCAGGACGATATTTTTTTCAGCATTTAAGACAATATCCCCGCCTTCATAGGCAACGACTCTCGGATTGACATTTTCGCCGGAAACCGCCGGAGACGTATCCATATGGGAAATAAAGCCGATGACAGGCGCTGTTTTTCCTTCCGGAAGATTGGAGGGAATCGTCGCGTACACATAGCAGTGTGCTTTGTCATATACGACATCCTGCGCGCCCATATCGTTGAGCTCCTGTGCCAGAAGGGAGGCGAGGTTTCTCTGCTTGTCTGTGCTCGGGACGGTCGTTGCGCCATCCTGGGACTGCGTGTCAATTTTTACATAACGAAGAAATTTATCCAATACGGTACTCATAATTGATTCCTTTCCGGCTGCAGCATTTTGTTCATAAAAGCAGCCTGCCGTTTATGCGGCGATGTATTTTGGCGTAACGACATTTCCGGATACCGCAAACGGGTCTTCCAGATATTATCCGACGTTATACGCTGCTTAGCTACAAGTCTGTCCATTTCCGCGAATTGTGTATTTGTAGCTGGTCAGCTCCTTTAAGCCCATCGGACCTCTCGCATGGAGCATCTGGGTGCTGATGCCGATCTCTGCGCCAAAGCCAAACTCAAAGCCGTCCGTAAATCGGGTCGATGCGTTGACATAGACGCAGGCGGCGTCCACCTGATCCAGAAATGTCCGGGCATGCGCTTCGTTGTTCGTGATGATTGCTTCGGAATGTCCGGTGTTGTAGCGGTTGATATGCCCGATTGCTTCTTCCAGGCTGCTGACCGTCTTTACAGACAGCTTGAGCGCCAGATATTCTGTTCCGTAGTCGGCTTCTGTTGCAGGCACGCAGCCGTCGATCTCTAAAAACGCGCGGTCATCCGCATGGATTTCGACGTCCTTTTCCCGCAGCGCCTGATAGAGCTTTGGCAGGAAGCTATCGCAGATCGACTCGTGGATGACAAGGGATTCGCAGGCATTGCAGACGCCGACGCGCTGTGTTTTGGCATTTAAAATAATACGGATCGCCATATCGAAGTCCGCGTCCGCATCGACATAAATGTGACAGTTGCCAGTCCCGGTTTCGATGACCGGGACAGTGCTGTTTTCCACGACCATTTTGATCAGTCCTGCCCCGCCGCGCGGAATTAAGACATCAATAAATTCGTTTAACCGCATCATCTCCTGCGTCACTGCCCGGTCAGTCGATGGGATCAGCTGCACTGCTGCCTCCGGGATGTTACACTGTGCCAGCGCACGGTGCAGGCTTTTTTCGATCGCGAGATTGGAGAAAATTGCATCGCTGCCGCCTTTCAAAATTACGGCATTTCCGGCTTTAAAGCACAGACCGAACGCATCTGCCGTCACGTTGGGACGGGATTCGTAGATGATTCCGATGACGCCGAGGGGAACACGGCGTTTGCTGATGACAAGACCGTTTGGACGGGTGAAGGTATCCAGAATC
Source organism: Gallintestinimicrobium propionicum (assembly GCF_025567525.1). Lineage (NCBI taxonomy): Bacteria > Bacillati > Bacillota > Clostridia > Lachnospirales > Lachnospiraceae > Gallintestinimicrobium > Gallintestinimicrobium propionicum. The sequence goes on from NZ_JAOQJY010000001.1 coordinate 242,710, forward strand.
TCTCCGACCGGATCGGGAAGCGCAGCGACCTGGCGAAGCCCTTCTGCCATGTCAGAAATCCGCTTCTGCGTCAGTGAGAGCCGGTCAAGCAGCCCTTCCGGCATGCCGCGGCTGCGTCCGGCTTCCAGATCCTTTGCATTTTCTGCAAGAATGTCTGCTGCATCCGCTTCCAGACATTCTGCCGCTGTAAACAGCGCCTTATTCTTGGTATCCGTATCAAGCCCGGCAAGGATGTAGCGGGCTGCTTTTGCCTGTTTTCCGATTTCTTTCAGATCAGCCATCTATAAGGTTCCCTCCTTTATCGTCGTTCTGTAACAATCAAATCCATGTTGATATCATGCGGTTTTTGCCCATCCAGTATCTCGAACAGCTGGCAGGAAAAGCAGAGCCCGACAAGATAAGGTCTGTCGGCAGCAGGAATGTTACCAAGATAGCGGTCATAAAAGCCCTTTCCGTAGCCAATGCGTGCGCCGGATCGATCAAAGGCAAGTCCGGGAGCGGTCAAAAGCGTCGGAATCGAAGCATCCGGCAAAAAGCGCTTTGTCTGTCCGGGCGGCTCCAAAATATGCTGGTAACCGGGCGCAAGCTCTGCTCTGTCTGTAATTCGGAAAAACTCCATCTGATCGCCCAGAACCTTAGGAAGAAAAACTTCCTTTCCTGCTGCCAGCGCAGCATCAATGAGAAGTCCGGTCGATACCTCTGATCCATAGGAGGCATACAAAAGTACCTGTTTTGCCTGCTTCCAGACAGCCGTTGCCATCAGATTTTCTGCGATTTCCCTGCTTTTGTGGAAACGGCTCTCTTCCGAAAGCTGTTCCCTGTTCTGTTTTCCGAGTGCTCTGTTACTGCGCGTTTTTTGATCCATAGCGTTCGCCAAGGTTTTCGATCGAACCGTCCTCATTCTGGACGTTGATGTTATTTAACTGATTCCGCAGATTCTGGCGGACGTTGTCAATATATTCCTTCCGGAGCAACGCCTGTTCAGATTTTTCTGCTTCGGTCAGACCTTCCGATGATTTTGATTTTTTATAAAGCTCGTTGATCCGGGCAATTTTCTGTTCCAGTGTCATGTTTTCCTCTCATTTCTGCGCACGTCTTTTACGCATATCGAGTTTGTGTCAAGTGCGCGCAGACACAATGCTCTGGCTTCTGTTTGCTCAGCCACGCTCACGGCAGCTGTGCAGGTTCTCTACGAAATCCGGCAGATCGAAGGCATCCTGCTTTTCTGCCAGAAACAGCGTTCCATAATTCTCCCCGTCGATGATCCGGTGGATAATCCGGACATCCTTGCTGTTCGCAATCACCATATCAGCTCCGCTTGTGGTTGCGATGGTGGCAGCAGTCAGCTTGGTTGACATGCCGCCGGTTCCAACGCCGCTGCCGGTGGTGGATTTGCCCATCCGCAGGAAGGATTCGTCCAAATGCTCGACCGTTTCAATAAATTCTGCATCCGGATTTGCCCGCGGATCATCGGTATAAAGCCCATCGATATCCGATAAAAGAATCAGCAGGTCTGCGCCGATCATTGAAGCGACGATGGCGGAAAGCGTGTCGTTATCGCCAATCTCGATTTCGTGTGTTGCGACGGTGTCGTTTTCATTGACGATGGGAATGACGCCCATCCGAAACAGCTCTTCAAAGGTGTTCTGCGCATTGATGCGGTTGGTATCGTTGGAAATTGTCTGACGCGTCATCAGAATCTGCGCCGTCACCTGATTATATTCTGCAAAAATTTTCTGATAGGTCATCATCAGGCGTGCCTGACCGACCGCCGCACATGCCTGCTTGACTGCGATCGGATGCTCCTGCAGCTGCTCCGGCGTCAGATGCACCGCCTTTTTGCCCTGGGCGATAGCGCCGGACGAAACGAGCACAACGTCCTTTCCCTGATTTTTCAGATTGCACAGCTCCCGCACCAGAACCTCCAGGCGGATATAATCCATATCGCCGGTTTCGGTATGCTGCAGGGAAGAGGAACCGATTTTAATGACAACTCTCTGTTTCTTTTTCAGCAGGTTTCGTCTGGTATCCATGTCTGTATCTCCTCTTTTGGTCATTTGCCGATTTCGGAAAATGGAGCGTAACAGGAAGCGATTGCTTCGGCAACCCGCACGCCGTCCATCGCCGCAGAAGTAATGCCGCCTGCATAGCCTGCACCCTCTCCGCAGGGATAGATCCCCCGGATATTTGCCTGCAGTGTGTCATCGCGGACAATCCGCACCGGTGAGGATGTCCGGCTTTCGATGCCGGAAACGACTGCATTTGCATCGTCAAAACCGGGAATCCTATGTCCGAACTGCTCCATCCCTTCGATAAACGCTTCCGACAGGCTGTCCGGCAGCACGCTTTTTACGTCTGCAAACGTCCACTGTCCCTTGATTGCAGGGACAAATTCCGTCGGGATATGTCCGATCGTTGCGGTATCCGAAAAATCTCCGTAACGCTCTACCGGGATTTTCCCACATCCGGCAGAAAATGCCTTTTCTTCCAGCCTGCGCTGAAATTCGATTCCGGCGAGCGGTTCGTCCGAACCGTAATCTGCAGGCGTAACGGAAACAATGATTGCACTGTTTGCATTTGCACCGTTTCTGCCGCTGTAGCTCATGCCGTTTACCGCAATGCGTCCCGGCTCGCTGCTGGCGTTGACTACATAACCGCCAGGACACATGCAGAACGAATAAACGCCTCTGCCGCCGGAAGTCCTTGCCGTCACCTTATATGGAGCAGCGCCTAACGAATCCGGATGTAGTGTTCCATATTGGGACTGGTTGATCAGCTCCTGTGGGTGCTCTACGCGCAGTCCAACTGCAAAGGCTTTGGCTTCCATATGAAGTCCGCTTTCATACAGTTTAAAAAACGTATCCCGCGCGCTGTGTCCGATCGCAAGCACGGCGGTCTCGGTGTCGATCACAGAGCCGTCCGAAAGGATAACGCCGGTCAGCGCTCCATTTTCAGCACGGAAGGTTTCTACGCGGCTCTCAAAACGGACTTCTCCGCCGAGCTGTATGATTTTTTTCCGCATCTGTTTTACGACATTGGACAGAACATCTGTTCCGATATGCGGCTTTGCTTCGTAGAGAATTTCCGGCTGCGCGCCGTTTTCTACAAAAATCGAAAGGACATGTCTGCCGCGTCCGTCTTTATCCTTGATCAGAGTGTTCAATTTGCCGTCTGAAAACGTGCCTGCGCCGCCCTCTCCAAACGAAACGTTGGATTCCGGGTTTAAGGGTCCGCCGTTCCAGAAGGCTTCGACATCTTTTTTGCGCGCTTCCACGTCCTTTCCTCGTTCCAGCAGAATCGGACGATAGCCGTTTTGTGCGAGCATGTAGCAGCAAAACAGACCTGCAGGACCGCTTCCGATAATCACGGGGCGTCTGCGCAGCGCCTTCGTCCCCGGCTTCGGAAATTGATACGGTCGCTCTGTCACGATGGAAACGTCCTTATTTTTGCTGCGGGACACACAGTTTTGCTCGGAAATGCCGTTTAATGTGATGTCCACGACGTAAATCAAGAAAATGTCCGGCTTTTTGCGGGCGTCGATCGACTGCCTGCGGATCTGCAGGCTGGCAATCTGTTCGGATTTTATATGTAACGCCTTTGCCGCCTTGTGGTACAGTTCCGTTTTGGAATGTCCGGCAGGGAGCTTCAGCTGGGAAATTCGAATCATAGGGTTCTCCATATTGATTAAAGTTGTATCTGGCTATTTGGTGACTGCGTTAGCCACGCCGCGTTTTTGCCAGCTCTACGGTAGTTTCATTCCTCGCGCGCAGCCGCCGTTCCCGCGATCTGTCCGCTCGTCCATGCCCACTGGAGGTTGTAACCGCCGCAGCGACCGTCCACATCGAGCAGCTCGCCGCACAGATACAGACCGGGAAAACGCTTTGCTTCCAGGTCGTCTGTTACCTCCTGCAAAGAGATTCCGCCGGTGCAGACCTGCGCGTTTTGCGCCGGATTTGTGCCAATTACGACAGTTTTTAAAGCGCGCATATTCTGCAGCATCGAAAATACCGTGTTTTTGTTGGCAGCTGTTACGATGTCCTGCGCTTTTAGGGGGCTGCGTTCAATAAACAGCTGTGCAAGCTTCGACGGCAAAATGCCCTGTGCCAGAAACCTCACATGCTTGCCGCAGCACGCCTGATACTGTCTGCAGCAAAATTCGTTCCATTTGGAAAGCGGAACTGCCGGGAAGAAATCAATGCTGGCGCTGATCTTTTTGTTCGTTTGCAGCGCTTCCGACACGGCTGCGGAAAGCTGAAAGACCGGAATCCCGGAAATGCCGTAATCAGTCAGCTGCAGTTCCCCGGATTCACAAAGCTTTTTTCTGCCGGGAATCTCTACAGTAATTGCAGCCGGGCAGCGCACGCCTGCGATGGATTTGTAAAATTTTTCTTCACAGCGCAATGCAGTCAACGCCGGAAGGTAAGGATACTGTTTGAATGCAAACGCTGCAGTCAGGCTGCCTGTACCGAGCGCTTCTTTGGGAGGTATTCCCGCCGCTGTCCCGCAGGATATAATCAGCCGGTCGAAATGATACTGTCCCTGATCGGTGAACACCTGCCAGCCGCTCTTTTGCATGCAGAGCTTCTGAATCCTACAGTCACAGACGATGCGAACTTTTTTTCGTTCCAGCTCTTCCCGGAAAAAATCAAGGACGGCAGATGCCTGTCCGCTATAGGGATACAAGTAGCCGTTTTTCTCCGTCAGATAAAGACCTCGTTCCTCAAAAAAGCGGATCGTATCGGATGTCTGGAAACGCGCAAAGAACTCCGGCAGCCGGTACGGGTCGTGGCTTCGGTAATCCCGCTTCGGAGAAAAATCAGTATTGCCGAGGTTGCACTTTCCGTTTCCGGTCGCCAGTATCTTGCGGCCAATCCGGTCACGACGTTCCAGTATGGTAATTTCCGTATCTTTTATTGAAGTATTCGCAGCTGCAATCGCCGCCATCATGCCGGATGCGCCTCCGCCGATAATGCCGATCTGCCTCATAACCGATTTCAAATCCTCCCTACAGCCGTTTGGAAAACGGCAAAACTGTAATTATCATACTACGTCTCGGTTTGAGACACAAGGAATTTTTCCAGCTCTGCTTTGGAAACGCCGTGCCAGCCGTTCAAAATCTGCCGTCTGACCCCGCTTGGCAGGGTTCTTGCGTCAATCGCGGTCTGCAAATATAAAACCCGGCTGTCCTCTTCGTATACGATGACCCGATTCTCTTCAATCTGTAAAAAGAAGGTTTCTGCCTGCTGTAGTTTTCGGTATGTTTTGGAAACAACAATCTGCTGTGGGGAAAAAGAAACCAGCTCCATCCGGAGAAGCCCCTGCTGCAGCTCGGTAAGGGGCGGAGCGTCCTGATAGTGCCGGATTTCATCCTCCACCTCTTTTCTGCTGCACCCGATCAGCCGAAGCGGCAGGGATTTGATCTCTTCTGTCTGCCTTCGGGACACCTGATCGGTATTTTTTACCACAAGCTTCGTATCTGCGCGCAACCGATCCGGTACGCTGACCGCCTGGGTTGCAGACTGCATCTGAAAAAACGGAATTTCGTTCTGGCTGATAATCGTCTGCCTTCCGGGATAAAACCACTGTTCGATCTTATAATGTCCATAAAATCCCACCGCAAAAAGCAGACAGGAATAGAGAAAAAAGCTGATTCTTTTTAAACGGCGCATATTTTCACCTCTTAAAAAGTATCAGCTCTTTTCGGTTATTTTATGCAGTGACCATCACAGCAGCCGCATCGTACTGGCAAGCTCGATCAGCACATCTCCCGCTGCAAAGCAACTCAGTTCGCGTCTGGTCGCACCCTTTAAAACGACGGTAGACACAAAATAGACGAGCAGTCCGACAACCGCCGAAACGAGCATCCGAACCGGGCTGGCAGCATTTTTCAAAATCACCTGGCTGCACAGCAGGCAGACAAGCGCCATCAGAATGCCTGCCAAAAGAGGCGCCAAAAAAACACGGAGCCAGCTGACTGCTATTTTTAATTGCTGGCGCACCATGCCCAGCAGAATCAGACACAAAACAAATGCAGACAGCGCATCGGAATAAGCGCCCGCATACAGGTCGAGTTTCAGCGCGGAACTCATCACGGAAAAGCTGACCAGCCGAACCAGGACGGAAACCAGCACTGCGATCCAGATGCTATAGTAAAGCTCTGCAGCAAACAAAACGCTGCCAAGCATAAAGGCGAGGCCATAAAAGATCACCGTGATCGCCAGAACTTTTAAAATACTGTACAGACCGTTTAACTCTCCTTTGGAAAACAGCATCTGCAGCATCGGCTGTGCCGTCGTTAAAAATAAAACGGCGCAGGGAATCGTATAGAGAGCAGTGCAGCGAAAGGCGACCATGCATTTTTCGCGGCTTTTACGCAGGCTGCGGCGTTTTAAGACGAGCTGGAACTGCGGCAGCAGGGAAGCCGCCAGGGCAAATGCGCCGAGCAGCGCAAGCGTCATCAAAAGACGATATTTTCCAAGATACGCGCCCCACGTTGAAACAGAGCCGCTCTTTAAATAGATACTGGACTGCCCGATCCGCCCGATACCGGCAAGCGCCGCCGGAACACAGATCACAAGCCCATTTCGAAACAAGAAAAAGGCGATGCTGCGATCTGCCGCAGGATTTGTGCTGTTTCCGTATTCTGCCTGGCGCAGCTCATGGGAAGCCTTTATCCAGGAGATCCCGCAGCCTGCCGTACACAAAAGACTGACGCATAAAACGGAAAACGCTGCGCCGAACGCACCATATGCCGCCTGATAGGACGTATTCTGCAAAAGCGCGCCGACCTTCTGACCGTATGCGTCGAGAGGCGCTGCAATCAGGGGTGCTGCGAAAAATAAAAGTACTCCGAATGCGAGTATCCATCTGCCCGCTGTTTCCCGCCTGCCAAAGGCATCCAGAATGCCGAGCAGCATCCAGAACAGCGTCAGGATAATGAGCGCACATAATAACGCCAAAAACGCTATTTTTGCAAAGGGCAGCGCATAAAATGAGCCGAACAGCACATCTTTTAAGGCAGCGCCCAAAAGTGCCAGAACGACGGATACAAAAAATGCCGTCAAAAGAGCCTGTCCCGCAATTTTTTTTGCGCCTGCGATTCCGTAGCGTTCGATTCTTGTACGGATCAGGTTGGAAACCGCCCGGTTCGTTCCGATCCCGAATAGGGAAAACAGGACAAAACAGCCCTCCAGGGCCCCAAAAAAGTCTGCGCACCCTTCGTCTCCCAGCGCGTTGACCAGCCGAATGGGTGCAAAAAGGCAAAGCAGGAATGCAAGAAGCTTGACTATCCCGGTCAATTGCCTTGGTAGCACACTTGTGCGATCGATTTTCTTATGTTTTCTTCGTGCCGCCATAGAAACTTAACCCTCATTCATCCAGGCAATCCCGGGTCAGCCCGAGCGCGCTTAATATAGTTTCCTGCTTCTGCTCCATCACAGCCGCTTCCTCCGGTGTTTCGTGATCATAACCGCACAAATGCAGCATGCTGTGCGCAACGAGGAATGCAAACTCCCGTTTCTGGGAATGTCCGTAGCTTTCCGCCTGGGAACAGATCCGATCCACTGACAGGATGATATCACCCAGAATCAGTTCCCCGCTGTCCGGCTGGAAATAATCCGAACAGTTTTCTTCGACAATGGAAAAATCCGCTTCGGTTTCAAACGGAATGTTCGGAAAGCTCAAAACGTCCGTCTCCCGGTCGATATTGCGGTATTCTTTATTATACAAGCGGATGCCCTCGTTATCCGTAATCAGTACGTTAATCTCGGTTTCATAGGGACAGCCCTCTGTATCCAGAACCGCTTCCGCTACGCGGCTGCATAATTCCTTCGTGTCAAAGGGAAAAGTAAAATCCGTTTCGTTTTCGACATAGATGGTCATGAGCGTCTCTCCTTTTCATTTCTGCGCAGAGGAGCTTCCGTCCTGCGTTTTGTCTTTCCAGACGTCTTGCCGGCAGCAGCGGACGTCAGACGTCTTTCCTTGCTCTCGCGGTAAGCCTGCTTTGCCTCATAGTTTTCATAAGCCTTGACAATCTTCTGAACCAGCGGATGCCGGACGACATCGCGGCTTGTCAGGTTGCAGAAACCGATATCGTCCAGACCGGACAACACCTTCACAGCAACGTCCAGACCGGACTGTGTTCCCGGAGCAAGGTCTTTCTGCGAAGCGTCGCCGGTGATGACAACCTTGGAACCGAAGCCGATTCGGGTCAGGAACATCTTCATTTGGGCAGGCGTCGTATTTTGCGCTTCGTCGAGGATGATATAAGCGTTGTCGAGGGTACGTCCTCTCATGTAGGCGAGCGGCGCAACCTCAATGAGCCCTTTTTCCATATTGCGTTGGAAGCTTTCCGCGCCCATGATCTGATAGAGTGCATCGTAGAGCGGACGCAGGTACGGGTCGACCTTGCTCTGCAGATCGCCGGGCAAAAAGCCGAGCTTCTCGCCTGCTTCGATCGCAGGTCTGGTCAGAATAATGCGCTCCACCTCGTTATTTTTAAAAGCGGTAATCGCCATTGCCATCGCCAGGTAGGTTTTGCCTGTTCCAGCAGGCCCCAGACCGAATACGATCATCTTTTCCCGGATCGCATCCACATACTGCTTTTGTCCGAGCGTTTTGGGCTTTACCGGTTTTCCGCTCACGGTGTGGCAGATGAGATCGCCGTCTATTTCAAGTAAGGTATTTTCCTGATTTTCCATATGCATTGCAATTGCGTAATCCACGTTCTGCTCCTGTATCTGATTTCCGCGTCTGGCAAGCTCCTGCAGTTCGGTAAAAACTGCCGCCGTATGGGCAACTGCCGACTGTTCGCCGCGGATATGGACGGTACCGTCCCGGTCAATAATCTGCGTGCCGAATGCACGCTCCAGCTTCTTTAAATAACAGTCAAACTGTCCGAAAAGGTTGCTGATATGCGCGTTGTCCAGCTCCAGTGTTTGTTCTGTAAATGCCATGTTAATTCTGTGCAGTCTCCTGTTCTTTTGCCGTGTCCGAAATCGAAAGCGCCTGCCAGACGCCGCCCTGCAGCTGTATCTTCAGGCTTCCCTCCAAGGTGAGGATATCGGCTTTTTCTACTATTCTAACATCTTTTTGTATAATTTGAACCCCTTTTTCCTCCAAAGCGGCAATTATTTTTTGAAATTTATCCAAAAGAATCTTTTTTGCGCTGTCCGTGTCGTAGCGTGCATCGACCGGAAGATACTCGCGCAGCGTCTGACTGCCCGCAAAAATAGGGAGATCGAGCTGTCCGAACAGGCATAGACGATTTTGCTGCGTTACGATATCCTGACGCGCAAAGTTCTTCCGGATAGGAGGAAAAAGAACCCGCAGGCTGCCGATTGCGAGGAATTTCCGGCTCTTTTCCCTTCCGGTATAATTTTTATACTGGTAAGCATAAGGACAGGATAAATGCACCCGATAGTCGGTTTCTAAAATCACGTCCCCGTCCGCGACGACTGACAGGTATTCCCGAACAGTTTCGTCATCGTTTTTAACCGGAATTCGTCCGCTGATCAGCAGATCGCCGCGGGAAACGCTGTCTCCCGGCCGCACCGTCGGGATGCCGCTTCTGGTCAGGATTGAAACGACTGTGCCGGAGCAGGACGCAACAAGATCCGCTCCATTTTCAAATTTGGACAGCTCCTGCTTCTGAGCAGTGTCCGGCAGAATGTCTTCCTGAATTTTTACAACAAGCTTCGTCCCCTGGAGGCTGACAGACGCCCAGGTGATTTCTTCAAAGGCTTCCCGAAGTCCTTTTTCGAGAGTTTCCGCAGAAAAAAAGTGCCGCGGCGTGCCGTAACGGATTCCCTCATCCTCGAGATACCGCTTCAGCTCCTCCTCCGTGATCATTCGGTTGCCGTCAAATTCCATCGCCCAGATGAACTGCGACATCAGAATTAAAAATGCACTGCATAAAAAAACCCCGAGCAAGAACATTTTTCTGTGCCGGACATCCTGTAGAAAAAAGGGCAGCCCTCTTTTTTCCAGAACGGCTACCCTTGTTTTGGTTTTGTGGACAATATCCCGAATTTTGAAGAAATCGGAAAGGCTGATGCACATCGTATAAAAACCGTCGTGCCCGTTAAGCTCCCAGAGCACGATAGCTCGGTTTGCGCACAGATTCATGAAGCGTTCCGGCGCATAACCCCGGACGCTGATCCTGACATATCCCCTGCAATACCGGATTAAGGCAATCATCGGCATTCCCTCCGCTACAGATACCGCACGCCGGAAATTTTTCCGGCAATTTTCATGTCTTCATTGGTATAGTAGACGATTTTTAAACAACACCCTTCAATCCGGATTCTGGTATGCTTCCCCTGCAGAAGAATACACTCCTGCGTATATTCCAGGATTCCCCGGTAATTTTCCACCAAAAGCTCGGTATCTCCGATCAGCGTCAGGATACTCGCGCCCAGCATGACGTCCCGGGGCAGACGCAGGGACTCTGTGAAAGCCTCCTTAGCCCGTATGGCTGTCTGTTTTTGCGGTGATTTTCTGATTTTGCTCATGCCCTATTGTATGAGGCGCGGTAGAAAAAAATGACAGTGCGGAAACATATTTGACGGCAGATTTCTTATTTATGATACGGCTCTTTATTTGAAATCCGGAACGCGCGGTAGACCTGTTCCAGCAAAATGACGCGCATGAGCTGATGCGGGAAGGTCATATCAGAAAAGCTCAGGAGAAAATCCGCGCGGGAAAGGACGTCTTTGTACAGTCCGAGGGACCCGCCGATGACGAAATCAATGGTGCTTGTGCCGGACACCATCAGTCGGTCAATCTGCTGGGAAAATGCCACGCTATCCAGCTTTTTGCCTTCAATGGCGAGCACGATGCAGTATTCTCCGTCCCGGATATGGGAAAGAAGCCGCTGTCCCTCTTTTTCCTTTACCTGCTCCATCTGGGAAGGACTGGCATTTTCGTCCGTCTTTTCATCCGCCACTTCCACGATTTCGAGCTTGCAGTAACGACCAAGACGCTTCTGGTATTCGGCAATCGCGTCCCGGTAAAATTTTTCCTTGATTTTGCCGACGGTCAGAATTCGTATTTTCATTCGTTCGGATAGATCTGGCCATACATTTCATCGATGAAATGATCCAGATATTCCTCGTCCAGATTCAGGAAATTTTCGGAAATCAGCTGTTTCATAGCGGCTGACCGTTTAAAATATGCCGTTTCGTCGCTCTCTGTTTCGAGAACGGAAGCAGTCTGGTCGATCAGATCACGATTCAGGCGTTCCTGACAGTATTTAACCAGCTCTTCCTTTAACTGGCTCTCTGCTACCGCCTGCGTCGCATGTTTTTTGTAGGATTTGTAGGAACTTGCTCCCATCACGATAAATGCGATGAACATCGTTCCCATCACCAGACAGGTCGCCACTTTGGAAAACAGCGTCAGGTGGACCGGAAGCAGATCGCATGCGAGCAAACCTACGGCAACGAGGCCGATAACACCTGCGGTCAGCAGCGTATAAGCGCTGGATTTAAAATTTTCCGCCTTATCGGATGCACCCTCATAGACGCCGTGGCGGGTTTTATCGTGCAGCAGCTCCTTTCCCTCCGGCAGCGTCTCCTCCTGGACTTCCTGTATTTCCTCTGTCTCAAATCCCGTATCATCCGGGAACGAAGCGGCAGCATCCCGGATGTATTCTGCCGCTTCCTCCGCTGCTGCCTGTTCCAGCGACTCTACAAGCGTAGAGCCGCAGTCGGAGCAGACGGTGTAGCCGTCCTGATATTCTGTTTTACAGTTTGGACACCAAGGCATAGGACACGCCCTCCTTATTTGCCGGACAGATATTCGTCAATTCCTTTTGCACCCGCTTTTCCGGCACCCATCGCCAGAATAACGGTCGCTGCGCCGGTAACGGCATCTCCGCCTGCAAAAACAGCAGCCTTGCTGGTCTGACCATTTTCTTCGGAAGCGACGATACATTTGCGTTTGTTGGTTTCAAGACCTTCTGTTGTAGAAGAAATCAGCGGGTTCGGAGAGGTACCCAGAGCCATGATGACCGTATCCAATTCCAGGGTAAACTCAGAGCCGGGGATTTCTACCGGACGGCGTCTGCCGGAAGCATCGGGCTCGCCCAACTCCATGCGCACGCACTTCATGCCCTTTACCCAACCTTTTTCATCTTCCAGAATTTCGACCGGATTCGTCAGCAGATCAAAGATAATGCCTTCCTGTTTTGCATGATGTACTTCTTCCACACGGGCGGGAAGCTCCTCTTCACTTCTGCGGTATACGATATGCACTTCCGCGCCGAGACGCAGCGCGGTTCTCGCAGCATCCATTGCAACGTTGCCGCCGCCGACAACTGCCACCTTTTTGCTCTCCATGATCGGAGTAGCAGAATCTGCCTGAAACGCTTTCATCAGGTTGCTTCTGGTCAGATATTCGTTTGCAGAAAATACACCGTTGGCATTCTCACCGGGGATGCCCATAAATTTAGGAAGACCTGCACCGGAGCCGATAAAGACTGCAGAATAGCCCTCTTCATTGAGCAGCTCGTCAATCGTAACAGATTTGCCGACGATGACGTTTGTCTCGATCTTTACGCCGAGGGACAGTACGTTTTCGATTTCTTTCTTTACAACATTCTCTTTGGGAAGACGGAATTCCGGAATACCGTATACCAGTACACCGCCTGCCTCATGCAGCGCCTCGAAAATGGTCACATCATAGCCCATCTTCGCCAGATCGCCTGCACAGGTCAGACCTGCAGGGCCGGAACCGATGACGGCTACCTTTTTTCCCTTCTTTTCAGCAGCGCCGACAGGACGGATGTTGTTTTCTCTTGCCCAGTCCGCTACAAAACGCTCCAGTTTGCCGATAGACACTGCTTCGCCCTTAATACCACGGATACATTTTCCTTCACACTGGCTTTCCTGCGGGCAGACACGACCGCAGACAGCGGGAAGTGCGCTGGATTCGCTGATAACCTGATAAGCAGCTGCAAAATCGCCCTCTTTTACCTTTTCCACGAAGCCGGGGATATTGATCGAAACCGGACATCCCTGTACGCAGTGTGCATTTTTACAGTTTAAGCAGCGCTGTGCTTCTGCTACTGCTTCATCGGCATTATAGCCAAGACATACTTCTTCGAAATTACATGCGCGTTCTTTTGCATCCTGCTCTCTGACCGGGACTTTTTTCATCATATCAGCCATTACTCTTCACCTCCGCACTGACCGCATCCGCCGTGATGCGTGTCTTTTTCCTTTGCAGCAAGATAAGCTCTGCCTTCCTGGGTCTTGTAGATCTGCTGACGCTGCATCGCTTCGTCAAAGTTTACCAGATGTCCGTCAAATTCCGGACCGTCTACGCAGGCAAATTTCACTTCGCCGCCTACAGTAACACGGCAGGCGCCACACATGCCGGTTCCGTCTACCATGATGGGGTTTAAGGAAACGATCGTCGGGATATTCAGCGCTTCTGTTGTCTTGCAGACAAATTTCATCATGATCATCGGACCGATTGCAACGCAGAGGTCATAGTGCTTACCTTCCTGCTCTACCAGATCCTGAATGGTCTTTGTTACCATGCCGCTTCTTCCATAAGAGCCGTCATCGGTGGTCACATATAAATTTCCTGCAACCGCTTTCATCTCTTCCTCAAGGATCAGCAGCTCTTTCGTCTTTGCGCCTACGATAACGTCTGCTGCAACACCCTGCTCATGCAGCCATTTTACCTGCGGATAAACGGGTGCTGTGCCGACGCCGCCGGCAACGAACAGAATTTTCTTTGCAGCCAGGGCTTCCTTTGTTTCTTTTGTCAGCTCGGACGGACATCCCAGAGGGCCTGCCACATCGTGGAAGGCATCCCCGGCCTTTAAGGAGGTCATCAGATGGGTGCTGGCTCCCACCGGCTGGAATACAATCGTAATCGTTCCTTTTTCTCTGTTATAGTCGCAAATGGTCAGTGGAATTCTTTCACTGTCGGCATCTGTCCGCACAATCACAAACTGGCCGGGCATACAGGATTTTGCGATCCGTTCTGCTTTAACTTCCATCCAGTAAATGTTGGCAGTGAGTTTTTTCGTTTCTAAAATAGGATACATAAATTCTCACCTTTCTGTCCGATCGGACAATATATTCTAAGAGTCTGCAGACAGTATCCTTATTCCTGTCCGTTTTCAGGCTGCTCTATTGCGTACAGCTTGAAGCTCTTATCCTCCTGTTTTTCTGCCCGGTAGCATTCCCCGGACATATAGTTTACCACATAATCGTTTCCGGTCGCGTTGCTTTCTCCATCTAACTCGTGATATTCCCGATAAAGATAATAATGATGATTGTTGATCGTGAGGGCATACTTAAAAGTATAGAGGTTACGGCCATCTCCATCCGGAACATCTCCCTGCAGGGAATTCACTACTCCGGCATTTTTTAACGTCAAAAGCAGCTGGTTGGATGCCGCCTCCATGCTCAGGAGCGGATGCAGGTCCAACGTATAATTACATTCCGTTACGCTGCCTGTCACACCGTCCGGAGCAATTGTGACAAATTTAAAGGTGGAATATCCAACCGGGAGCCAAAATGGCTCTTCGTAGCGGGTCGATGATGCGGTCGGTTCTGTTTTATCCATTGTATAGTAAACGCTGCAGCCATCCGGTACATCCACCTCAATCCGTACGGGTTTATCGTAGTTTCCGGGAAGCGGCGTCACATAGGGTGCATCCGGCCTGCTGATATCTATGTAATAGTTTGCAGAAGAGATATCGCTGGCAATTCCGTAATGATTTACAAACAAAGCCTTTATCTCATAGCCTCCGTCCTTCAATGGAATTGGTGAAGTATAGACCTGACTGTTTTCATCCGGCACCGATCCGTCTGTTGTAAAATAAATAGTTCCTGCCGCATTGCCAATCAGCTTTAAATTCTGCGCTTCGCGGTAAGTCCCGCTTTGAAGGTCGAATTCCGGCGGATTTGCCATATAATCTAAATACCGGCTCTGGATCTGGACATCCGGGCAGCTCTGCATCAACGCATTGATCGCTGCATAGTCGTTTTGTTTTTCATAAATAGCGACACAACGACGATAGGCGTCTTCGCAGGAAGCATCCATACCGAGGATCGTCAGGCAAAGCTCCTTTGCCTCTTCCAGTTTTCCTTCAAAATAGTAGCAGGAAGACAGCGCATTTAAGTATTCCACATTTCTGGGATCCTGTTCGATCAACAGCTCCAGAAGCTCCGCTGCAGAATCGTAGGATTTCTCCTTCATCTGCGCAGCAGCCTTTTCATACCGATATTCCGGGGTGTGGTGCCAAAAAATCAAGCTCGCACCCGCGCAGAGAGCTGCTGCGGCAAAAAGGCCTGCAAACACCTTCCAGCGTTTTTTTCTGCGGTTTTTCATCGAAGGCTGCTTTTCCGGCACAGTGCTTTGCCCTGCATCTGTCTCCGGTTTGCTATCCTCCGAAGCTTTCTCCGCGATCTGGGTTCCAACATCGGAAAGCGCTTTATGGAGGCTCGTTTCCAGCGCCGGATCAAACTCCGGGACGATTTGGATTTCCCTGCCGCAATGCTCACAGTACATCTGTCCTTCTTTCATGTCTGCGCCGCATCTGGGGCATTTCATAGGCGTCTTCTCCTGCTTTCAATACAATTTTTCATCAGCATGGCGATCGTCATAGGGCCGACGCCGCCAGGAACCGGCGTGATCGCGGAAGCGACCGGGAATACGCTTTCATAGTCTACGTCGCCGCAGAGATGGTTTGCTTCGTCTCTGTGAATGCCGACATCGATCACGGCTGCGCCGGGCTTGACATATTCCGCATCAATCATCTGCCGTTTGCCGATCGCAACGATAAGGATATCCGCACGCTTTGTCACCTCTTTCAAATTTACCGTACGGGAATGTGCGATTGTAACGGTTCCGTTTTCTGCAAGCAACAGCTGTGCGATCGGTTTACCGACGATATTGCTTCTGCCGATCACAACGCACTCTTTTCCGTCGATCCGGATATCAGAGCGCTTTAACAGCTCAATGATGCCCGCCGGAGTGCCGGGGACAAAGCCCTCTTCCCCGCAGCTCAATGCGCCGACATTGTAAGGATGGAAGCCGTCGACGTCCTTTGCAGGGTCGATGGCATTTAAAACATCTTTTTCATTGATATGTCCGGGCAGGGGAAGCTGCACCAAAATGCCGTCCACGTCCTCCCGGGCGTTCAATTCCTGAATCAGGGAAAGCAGTTTCTCCTCCGACGTCGTTTCTTCCAGTTCATAGGAAAGGCTGTGGATTCCAAGCTCCTCACAGGTTCGCTGTTTGTTTCTGACATAGACACACGATGCGGGGTCCTGACCGACCTGAATAACCGCCAGCGTTACGGTAATGTTGTCTTTTGCAAGCTGCTGTACCTGTTCCTTTAATTCCTGCTTGATCTGTGCGGCAATCGCTTTTCCGTCAATTCTTTTTGCCATGTTGTAGGGTCCTCTCTCGGTTATTTTTCAGGCAACGGATCAGAACAGCCCTGTGATCTTTCCGTTCTCATCCACATCGATATTGACGGCAGCCGGAACCTTCGGCAGTCCGGGCATCGTCATCACCGCGCCGGTCAATGCAACCACAAAGCCGGCGCCTGCGGATACATACACGTCGCGAACCGTAATCGTAAAGCCTTCCGGGCGTCCTAACAGCTTTGCGTTATCCGACAGGGAATACTGTGTCTTTGCCATGCAGACCGGAAGATTTCCAAAGCCCATCTCTTCGAGCTTCCTGATCTGTCTGGATGCCTCTGCGGTATAGGAAACAGAAGCCGCACCGTAAATCTTTGTCGCAATGCAGCCGATCTTTTCTTTGATCGGAAGATTTTCGTCGTACAGCGGAGCAAAATGACTTTCTTTTTCTTCCAGAGTCTTTAATACTTTCTCCGCAAGCGCAATGCCGCCCTCGCCGCCCTGTGCCCAGACGTTGGACAGTGCGAACTCACAGCCTCTTTCTTCACAGAACTGCTGTACAAAATTCGTCTCTGCCTCAGTGTCGGTCAAGAAGGAGTTTAAGGTAACAACCACCGGAACGCCAAACTGCTGCAGGTTTTCGATGTGCTTCTCCAGGTTGACAATGCCCTTTTTGAGCGCGTCCAGATTTTCTGCAGACAGATCTTCCTTTGCGATGCCGCCGTTATACTTAAGTGCACGGATCGTTGCAACCAAAACGACTGCATCCGGCTTTAAGCCAGCCATCCGGCATTTGATATCGAAAAACTTCTCTGCGCCGAGGTCTGCACCAAAGCCGGCCTCTGTGATCGTATAATCCGCCATTTTCAGGGCTGCCTTTGTTGCACGGACAGAGTTACAGCCGTGTGCGATATTGGCAAAGGGTCCGCCGTGGACGATCGCCGGGGTATGCTCGAGCGTCTGGATCAGATTGGGCTTTAACGCGTCCTTCAGCAGGGCTGCCATTGCGCCAACCGCCTTTAAATCAGCTGCGGTCACCGGCTCTCCCTGATAGTTATAGGCAACGACGATTTTTGCCAGACGCGCCTTTAAATCATCCATGTCATCTGCCAGGCAGAGGATCGCCATAATCTCAGAAGCGACGGTGATCACGAAATGGTCTTCCCGGACAACGCCGTCCGCTTTTGCACCGAGGCCGACAACGATATTTCTCAGCACGCGGTCGTTCATATCCTCGCAGCGTTTCCATAAGATCTGTCTGGAGTCGATCCCAAGCGCATTGCCTTGCTGGATATGGTTGTCTAAAAGCGCCGCCAGAAGGTTATTTGCAGAAGTAATCGCATGAAAATCCCCGGTAAAATGCAGGTTTAAGTCTTCCATCGGAACGACCTGCGCATAACCGCCGCCGGCTGCCCCGCCCTTAATGCCAAAACAAGGGCCAAGAGAAGGCTCACGCAGCGCAATCACCGCTTTTTTGCCCATTTTTGCAAATGCCTCGCCCAGTCCGACGCTGGTCGTTGTCTTGCCCTCCCCTGCAGGGGTCGGATTGATTGCTGTCACTAAAATCAGTTTTCCGTCTTTGCGGTCTTCGATGGATTTTAAATATTCGTCGGAAAGCTTCGCTTTATATTTGCCATAAAGCTCCAGATCGTCTTCCGGAATATCCAGATGCTCGGCCACTTTCTGAATCGGCCATAAAACAGCTTCCTGTGCGATTTCGATATCTGATTTCATCTATTCATTCTCCTTTGCCTGTGTTTGACATGTTCTATGCTTTTGTATGCTGATATCAGAGGATTTCCTCTACCAGCTGTTCAAACTCTGTTTCGGTCATCAGTACCTTACGGGGCTTGGTACCCTCTTCTTCACCGACGACACCGACCTCCGCCAGCTGATCCATAAGCCGGGCGGCGCGGTTAAAGCCGATCTTAAAGACTCTCTGCAGCATACCGATCGATGCTTTGTCCTTTTCGATAATAAAGCGTCCCGCATCTGCAAAGTAGGCATCATATTCCGGTCCGGATGAGCCGGATGCAGCACTGCCCGAAGAGGTTCCGATGGATTTCATCTTTTCCTCGATTTCATTGCTGGCATCGTAAACATTGCCGATGTTCTGATTTTTTAAGAAATCCACGACATCAGACACTTCATTATCCGAAACGAATGCGCCCTGTACCCGGACAGGCTTGGAATAGCCCTGTGGGTAAAAGAGCATATCGCCCTTTCCGAGCAGCTTCTCTGCTCCGTTCATATCCAGAATGGTACGGGAATCGACGCCGCTGGAGACCGCGAATGCGACACGGCTCGGCATGTTTGCCTTAATCAGTCCCGTGATGACATCGACGGAGGGGCGCTGAGTCGCAATGATCAGATGGATGCCTGCCGCTCTTGCAAGCTGTGCCAGCCGACAGATCGCTTCTTCCACCTCTCCCGGCGCGACCATCATCAGGTCGGCAAGCTCATCCACGATAATGACGATCTGCGGAAGGTCGTTGGGTATGCCCTCTTCTCCCTTTTGTCTTCGTTCTTCGAGCTTCTTATTATATCCTTTTAAGTCGCGGACATTACTGTCTGCAAATTTCTGATATCGGTCGGTCATTTCCGCAACGCCCCACTGCAGCGCAGCCGACGCTTTTTTCGGATCGGTTACGACAGGAATTAACAGGTGCGGAATGCCATTGTACACACTCAGCTCTACGACCTTGGGGTCGACGAGGATCAGTTTGACTTCCGAAGGCTTCGCCTTATATAAAATGCTCATAATCAGCGTATTGATGCAGACGGATTTCCCGGAACCGGTGGATCCTGCGATCAGCATATGCGGCATCTTTGCAATGTCGGATACGACCACCTTGCCGGCGATGTCCTTGCCGACTGCAAAAGCAATTTTGGATGGGAAGTTCGAAAACGCATCCGTTTCCAAAAGCTCCCGCAGTCCGACTGCCATCGTCTCTTTGTTCGGAACCTCGATACCGATTGCGGCCTTGCCGGGAATCGGTGCTTCAATTCGGATATCTGTCGCAGCGAGGTTTAGCTTGATATCGTCTGCCAGACCCAGAATCTTGCTGACTTTTACGCCATGATCGGGCTGCAGCTCATACCGGGTTACGGTAGGTCCCTGGCTGATATCTGTAACAGTGACCTTTACGCCGAAGGTCTGCAGCGTATCCTCGAGGTGCTTCGCCGTTTCTCTCAGCTCGCACTCGCTGTCCATATTATTGGCGTTGTTGCTTTTATGTAGCAGCGACAGCGGCGGATAATGGTATACGACAGGCTTTGGTGGCTGTTGCGCCGCATGCTTTTCCTGTTCTTTCTGTTTCTTAGCAAGCTCCTGACCAACGACAGTGGCTTCTGCGGCGGTCTGCGGTGCTTTGGGGGGCACAGCTTTGGGGGGCACAGCTTTGGGGCGCGGCACTCCGGTACTTTGCAGGTTTGGGGTTGGAATCACGGTCGGCTCCTCCGCAGTGTCCATGTTGTCATTCCATGGAAGCTTGGGCGGCACAGCGTCGAATTTGTCCGAATCCGACTGCTCCAATTCCTGTGCAGGAGCAAGCTCCTGTGATGCACAGGCAGGCTGTGTGTCCATATGCAAGGTAACCTCCGGTGCAGAAGTTTCCACCACAGAAGTTTCCACCCTGGATTCCAGTGGTACAAATGCTTCTGTCTGCTGCGGCTGTTTCGGTTCAAGGTAGTGAACCTCTTTCATATCCTGATAAACATCCGCCTGCGGCTGGCTGGTCACAGGGTCCTGCATTCCCGATAAAAATGCATCCGCCGGTTCTGCGGTGTTGTCCTGGGGTACAGGGGTTGTGTCACTGTCATTGTTCAAATATGCGGAATGAATCCGCACATGGCTCATTAAAGCTGAGCCGGATGCATCCGCTGCAGCCGCAGGAATGCTCTCTTCTGCTGTGATGATTGGTGATGTCGCTAAAACAGCTGCCCCACTCGCAACCGCTGCATCGGGAAACGTTTCATTCCTGCGGTCTGCATCGAGGTTGACACTTACCGGTCTGACGGTATACTGCTCCGTCACCTGACCGGGATTTTCTGTTATGGTGATTTCGTGCATGTCCTCGCGACGGCCGACAGATGCCTTGCGCAGCGTCGTGTCCGCCATAATGCCCGTGCTTTTTTTCTCCATCCGGAAGATCTGATCTGCATCCTGACGTGCCTGAGCCTCTTCCTTACGGCGTTGTTTGGCTTCGCGCTGCTGCTCTGCGTTAAGCTGCTTCTGGTGGGCGAGCTGTTTTCTTTCTTTTTCGCGGGCGAGTTCTTCTTCTCTGCGTTTCTCGGAACGTTCTTCGTTTTCCTGGCGGAGACGTTTGCTGCGCTCTTCGTTTGCCTGTCGGCGCTGTTCATAGCGCTCTTCGCTCTCTTTCCGGCGTCTTTCGCTGCGCTCGCGGTACCTCTGCGCATCGGAACGTGCCGTCTCATAGACATATCTGCCAGAAGTCTTTACACCGTTCACAAACGAACGCTCTGTGATAATAACTGTGCAGATAATCACCAACACCAACAAAAGCAGTACTGTGCCGACCATGCCCAGAAGCCGGTGCAGCCCCCAGGCAAGGGAGCCGGATATGACGCCGCCGCCCAGCCGCTTTTCAGCGCTTTCCAGATACAGCTCCCGGATCGAATAATCCATCGACAGCGTCCCCCCCTGAAACAGGAGCGAGCAGACTACACCAAGCAGAAAAAACAGAATGATTCCCGCCGTCAGCTTCATGGACGCGATCCGATTTCCCTGATTGGAAATGCCAAACGCGATTGCAATAAAGGCAAGTACCGGCAGTGCATATGCCATCGTGCCGAAAATACCGAACATTACGCGGCTGATCTGATTGCCGATGACACCGATCACGCCGAAATTGCATAAAAATAGCAATATTGTGAGTGCTAATACGCCGATCAGGATAATTTCGCTTGTAATCGCGCTTTGTGCCTGAAGTTCAGCTGCACTCGGTTTTCTGGTTGTTTTTTGTTTTCCACCCTTTGCGCCGCCTCTGCCTGTTTTTGCAGGGGTCTTTTTCCTTCCTTTCGACGCAGTTGATGCCATAATCATCCCTCCAACTGACCTGCCTTTTTTCTACATCTGCAAAATGGATTTTTAAATTAGCATAGGCAGAAAAAGACTAGATCAATTTAGTATATCACTTAATTTTCTTCTTGTCACTATTGCTGTTTTTCTTTTTCATCCGACCTGCCCGATAGCCGTCTGCCAGCTCATGAAGCTTCTGCACTGCCTCGCGAATACCGCCGACGGAAGAAATGATCCCTTCATACACCGCCTGCTCTCCGACAAGAATCGTCCCGAGGTCACGACTCAACATCCCCTGTCTGATCATCATCTCTTCCATCCGCTGCTTGGAAACACTGCAATGGCTGCAGACAAAACCGGTGATCCGATCCTGAATCTGCCGGAAATAGTCATAGGTCTGCTGTGCGCCGATCACCGTCCCGTTCATGCGAACCGGATGGATTACCATTGTCCCGGACGGCACAATGTAGGAATAATCCGTGCTCACCGCGATCGGGACGCCAATGGAATGACTGCCGCCCAGCACAAGGGAAACGGTCGGCTTGCTCAAAGAAGCGATCATCTCTGCAATCGCAAGCCCCGCTTCAACATCGCCGCCCATCGTATTTAGCAAAACAAGCAGACCACTAATATTCTTACTGTCCTCTATCGCCGCCAGCTGCGGCAGAATATGTTCATATTTTGTCGTTTTGGAGCTGCTTCCGAGGTTGTCATGCCCCTCAATTTCCCCGATGATCGTCAGCAGATGGATTGAGGTTTCTTCCTTATTATCTGTAAGCGTTAACTGACCGGTCTGCTCGATTCGCTCGTCCCGGTGCATTTCCTGTTCTTCTTTTTTTCCCATAAAAAATCACTCCCGCATTTCTTTTTCAGAAAGGATGTGCAGGAGTGATTTATTTTATACATCAAAATCATCGTTATCCGCAACCGGAATTTCATAAAACATAAGATCCGGCGACGGTTCAAAAGCGTAATTCATTTCTTTGCGGACATGTCGTTTGGGAACGGGAAGCGGGTTATCCAGATATTCTCCCGGCGCAGGCTTTGGTGGTTCCTTTGGCGCTTTCTCAAAAAGCGCAGACTCCCCCTCCTGCCTGAACTCAGCTGCCGGTATGGTATTCTGTGAAGCGTGTTTCTTCTTTTTCCCCCAACTCATGCTTCGCCCTCACTGTGCAAAAAAACTTTTCCCATAGGATCAAAACGCAATACGAGGATTTTAGAGTGCCTGTTCCAGATCCGCGATGATATCGTTTACATTTTCAATGCCGACGGAAAGACGGATCAGATCGGGCGCTACGCCGGCCTCTTTTAACTGCTCGTCGTTCATCTGACGGTGCGTATGGCTGGCAGGATGCAGAATGCTGGTGCGGGAATCCGCCACATGGGTAACAATAGCTGCAAGCTTTAACTTATCCATCATTTCTTCCGCCGCCTTGCGTCCGCCTTTTAATCCAAAGGAAATGACGCCGCAGGTGCCGTTCGGCATGTATTTCTGTGCCAGCTCATAATATTTGCTGCTCTTTAAGCCGGGGTAGTTGACCCATGCAACCTTCTCGTTCGCTTCCAGAAATTCCGCAACCTTCTGCGCATTGTAGCAGTGGCGTTCCATCCGAAGCGGCAGCGTCTCCAGACCGACATTCAGCAGAAACGCGTTCTGAGGAGACTGTACCGCGCCGAGATCGCGCATCAGCTGGGAGGTTGCCTTGGTTATGTATGCCGCCTTGCCGAATTTTTCGGTATAAACTACACCGTGATAGGATTCATCCGGTGCGCAGAGTCCCGGAAACTTATCCGGGTATGCAGACCAGTCGAAATTGCCGGAATCTACGATCGCACCGCCCAGCGCCATCGCATGACCGTCCATATATTTGGTGGTGGAATGCGTTACGATATCGACACCCCATTTGAACGGATTGCAGTTGATCGGGGTAGGGAACGTGTTGTCAACGATTAACGGCACATGATGCGCATGTGCTGCACGGGCGAATTTTTCAAAATCCAGCACAACCAGCGCAGGATTTGCCAGAGATTCCGCCATGACGCATTTGGTATTGGGCTGGAACGCCTTGCAGATCGTCTCGTAATCCGCATCCGGGTCTACGACAGTACAGGATACGCCCATTTTTTTCATGGTAACCGCCAGCAGATTGAAAGTTCCGCCGTATACGGTGGACGATAATACGACATGGTCGCCCGCCTCGCAGATATTGAAAACGGCATAGTAGTTTGCCGCCTGTCCGGAACCGGTCAGCATCGCTGCTGCGCCGCCCTCCAGTTCACAGATTTTCTGTGCGACGCAGTCGTTGGTCGGATTTGCCAGACGGCTGTAAAAATATCCGGATTCCTCCAGATCAAAAAGTCTGCCCATCTGCTCAGAGGATTCATATTTAAACGTCGTACTCTGATAAATCGGGAGCACTCTCGGCTCTCCGTTCTTCGGCTTCCAGCCAGACTGTATGCAGATCGTTTCCTTTGCGTATGCCATAGTATCCTCTTACCTCTTTGTCTTTCCGACAAAAATCCGGTCTTTTGTCCGTTTTATTCTTCGTCCCAGTTGTGATATACTGCCTGAACGTCGTCATCCTCGTCCAGCAGATCCAAGGTACGCTGCAGTCCCTTTAATGCAGTCTCGTCTGTTACCTTGACATAGTTCTGAGGAATCATGGTAACATCTGCGGATGCCATCGGAATGCCTGCCTTCTCCAGCGCTTCGCGCACTTCTTCAAAAGTATCGGGATCGGTCAGAATTTCGAAGCTGTCCTCTTCCTCGCTGAAATCCTCTGCGCCTGCATCCAGAGCGGTCATCATCAGATCGTCCGCTTCCATATCGCATTCTTCTTTATCGATGATGATCTGGCCCTTCTTATCGAACATAAAGGATACACAGCCAGGTGTGCCAATGTTGCCGTTGCCCTTTGTGAACGCGCTTCTGACGTTGGCAGCGGTACGGTTCTTGTTATCGGTCAGGGCATCGACAATGATTGCGATTCCGCCGGGGCCATAGCCTTCGTAGGTGATATATTCGTAATTAACGTTGCCGACATCGCCGGCAGCCTTCTTAATTCCTCGTTCAATGGTGTCGTTAGGCATGTTGTTGGATTTTGCCTTTGCAACGACCTGTGCCAGCTTGAAGTTGTTCGCAGGGTCAGGACCACCCTCTTTTACGGCAACTGCAATTTCTCTTCCGAGAATGGTGAAAATTTTTCCCTTTGCAGCGTCATTTTTTTCTTTTTTATGCTTGATGTTTGCAAATTTTGAATGTCCGGACATTTCTTTTCTCCTTTATCTAACGTATTTCTAGTTCTTTATCATAGCATTTTGGCTGGAAAACGTCAAGAAAACATCTGCTTTGTACGGTTTCTTTATGTATCCAGCGAAAGGCTGACCTTCAAGGCAGAGTTTACGCGGTTCATCACCCGCGCATCCAGATGGCATACTTTGTCTTTCAGCCTCTTTTTATCTATTGTGCGGAGCTGTTCCAGTAAAATTACGGAATCCTTTTCGATTTCATATTCCCCGGAAAAAATTTCGATATGGGTCGGAAGCTTTGTTTTATTCATCCTGGAAGTAATCGCCGCACAGATCACAGTCGGGCTGTAACGATTGCCGATATCGTTCTGGATAATCAGCACCGGGCGGACACCTCCCTGTTCCGATCCGACCACGGGTCTTAAATCTGCATAATAAATATCTCCGCGCTTCACTCTTTTTTCTTCCTTTCCTGTTTTTTTACCTCAGGACAAGTATTGGCTGCTTTCTCAGCGCGTATACCATTCTTTAAAAAAAGAGTTTCTCTTCGTGAAAATAATCCCGCGTACAGACGATTTTTCCGCCTTTTTCATAGACGCGTGGAATCCGCTTTCCGAGGCAGCACGCGGTTTCGTAGTTAAATCTGCCGGAGCGGTCGCCGATTTCTTCCATTGTAATCGTTTCGATGCCGTCTGTGCCGATAAGCGTTGCGATATCCCCTACCTTTGCCTCAGGAATCTTTGTCACATCGACCATGAACTGATCCATGCAGACGCGTCCCAGGATCCTTGCGCGCTTTCCGGCAATCAGAACATCGCCCTTGTTGGAAAGCCCACGCGGATAGCCGTCCGCATAACCCACCGGAATCGTCGCCACACGCATAGGATTCGCTGTACAGAACGTCCCGCCGTAGCTGATTTCCTGCCCTGCATCCAGCTCTTTGATATAAGCGATACGGCTCTTTAAAGACAGGAGCGGTTCTAACACGATGCCGTCGCGCTTGACTTCATCTGACGGCCACATGCCATAGAGAATGATTCCGGCGCGCACCGCATCCATGTGCATGTTGGGCAGCTCCAGGATGGATGCACTGTTGGAGCAATGCCGCAGCGGGATTTTCAGGGAAAGTTCCTTTTCCACACGATCGGTAAAGCTCGAAAATTTTTCATACTGCACATTCGTTTTGGATTTATCTGCTTCATCCGCTGTCGCAAAATGGGTAAAAATCCCCTCAATTGAAAGATTCGGACACTGCATCGCGCGTGCGACAAAGGAAAGTCCCTCATCGTCCGGGCGGATGCCGATTCTCGACATACCGGTGTCTACCGCGATGTGAACATGCATTTTTTTGCCAGCTTTTTGGGCAGCACGGTTCATATCCTCCAGCATCTGATCGGTGAAAACCGTCGCATGGACACCCCGAAGTGCCATTTCCTCATAAGCCTCCGGAAAGGTATAGCCGAGCACCATCGCGGGCTTTTTGATTCCGGCATCTGCCAGCAATACTGCCTCTTCCTCCGTTGCCACCGCATAGCCGATGACTTCCGGGATTTCATCCATTTCCCGCGCCAGCATCACCGCGCCGTGTCCGTAACCGTCCGCTTTGATGACCGCGATGATTCCGGCATCATTTTTCCGACAGGCTGCAATCTGGCGCAGATTGTCGTGCAGCGCGTCCAAATTTACGCAAGCCCACACTCTTCTATATGGATTTTTGATTATTTCCTCACACATAATTTTTCTCCTGCTTCACAAGTACCGCCCAGACCGCTTCCGCGATATCATTGGAGGTCATACTGTATTCGCCCTTTGTATGGGCTGCCAAGTCGCCTGCCAGACCGTGCAGATAGACGCCGATACACAGCGCCCAGAACGGATCGTCGATCGCAGAAAGCAGTGCCGTCACAATTCCGGTCAGTACGTCCCCGCTCCCGGCCACCGCCATGCCGCTGTTGCCGCTGCGATTGATATATATGCTGCCGTCCGGCGAAGCTGCAATGCTTCTCGCACCCTTACACAGAACAGCTGCCTGCAAACGATTCGCCCACTTTTTTGCATAGAACACGGGCTGTTTTAAAATTTCTTCAATCGCGCAGCCCTCCAGCCGGGCAAGCTCCCCGGGATGCGGCGTTAAAATCAGCTTCCGGCGCGTCGCCGGATTCTGCTGGTGTTCAATCAGCTCCTGTAAAAGTGCTTCGTCCTTTGCGATAAGATTGATTGCGTCCGCATCCAGCACAAGCGGCTGCAAGGTCTGCTGCAGCACAAACAAAAGCTCTTTCCGGGCGCGATCAGATAAGGATAGCCCGGGACCTGCGCCGATTACATCCGCCCAGCCAGCGGATGCTTCCACAGAATCTGCGGTCATTGCCTCCGGAAGCGCCGTCTGAATCACCGGATGTATCAATGTCGGGCAGGAAAGCTTTACCATGCCGCTTCCTGCATAAAACGCACTCCGACCGCACAGAATCGCCGCTCCCGCCATAGCTTCACTGCCCGCAAGCAGCAGCACTTTTCCAAACGTGCCCTTATTTCCATCCTCAGGACGTGCCGGAAGCAGCTCTGCCACCGGTGCAGTAAATGTAAAGGCTTCCGGCGTCTGATCCAAAAATCCATCCTCAGTGATGCCGATCTGTGTGCAGATCACTTTTCCGGTATATTTGCAGCCCGGATAGAACAAAAGCCCGCGCTTCCAGAAGCCGAACGTGACTGTCACGTCTGCCCGGACAGCGCAGCCAAGCACCGCCCCGGTATCCGTTTCGATTCCGGAGGGAAGATCCACCGCAAGCACAAAGGCATCCTGCGCGTTGATCCATTCGATTGCTTCCCGATAAATTCCTTCTGCCGGACGGCACAGGCCGATTCCAAACAAAGCATCTACAATAATATCATATTCTCCATCCGGGATTGTGTCACAGATAACGGCGCCGTAAGCCTTTGCCGCATGCAGCTGCAGCTTTAAAAGTTCGCCCGCTTTTTCTTCACTGGACGTCAGATAAAAGGAAACATCATATCCCTCCTGCAAAAGAAGTCTGCCAATTGCGATACCATCCGCCCCGTTATTGCCTCCGCCCGCTGCAATCAGGACGCGCCGTTTTGGATGTAAGCCAAGCTGTCCTGCCTGCTCTTCCAGCTTTTTTTGACGTGACACAATCACATCAACACAGGAAAGCGCAGCCCGTTCCATCAAAACGACGGACGGGACACCGAAAATCTCAGAAGTATTGCTGTCGCAGCGTTTCATTTCTGCCGCAGTTAAAAGCCAGCAGACAACTGGATGGCCAGAGCCCGACGCTGGCAAAACGCATTTATTCATTCGTTTTCCTGCTCTCCTTTTCGTAACGCTCAAGCATATAAGATAGCTTCATCAGGCTGTCGGACAGATGGACGTTCTCAACCTGCACTTCTTTTGGAACCTTCAAATCCACATGTGCAAAATTCCAGATCGCCTTGATCCCGACGGAAACAAGACGATCTGCGACTTCCTCCGCGCTGTTTTTGGGAATCGTCAAAACCGCGATATCTACATTGTTCTGCTCAACAAAATCCGCTACCTCTTCCATCGGACGTACCTCGATGCCTCGGATTTTACGCCCGTACAACGCCGGATTATTATCAAAGACCCCGGTGAAAATAAAGCCGCGCCGTTCAAAATTCATATAATTGGCAAGCGCCTGTCCGAGGTTGCCTGCCCCTACAATAATCAGGTGGTGGGTTTTATCCAACCCCAGAATCCTGCCGATTTCCTGATACAGATATTCGACGTTGTAGCCGTAGCCCTGCTGCCCGAATCCGCCAAAGTTGTTGAAATCCTGTCGGATCTGAGATGCCGTCACATTCATGATGCCGGACAGCTCCTGTGAGGAAATCCGTTCCACACCTTCGTCTTTTAATTCTCCCAGAAAGCGGAAATATCTGGGAAGCCTGCCGATTACAGCCTGTGAAATTTCCTTCTCTGCCACTTCGTATGCCTCCTTCGTCCGCTGTCAGATACTGTTTTCCATTCGTAACTGTTCAGTAACCTCACAGTTACGTGCAAAAATCCATTCAAAATCGGCTATGCCGATAGGATTTTTGCCTTCTAGTCTAAGGTTTCTTACGGTCAGCGCAGTAAATGCGCAGACCTACTGAACATTTACTTCCATTCTATTATACCCTGCGTTAAAAAAATGTCAATGCGTACTCCGACCGTCCGATTGGACTTGACACGTTATTTGCACACAGGTAAACTGTTACATAGTATAAAGAAGGAGAACCATCATGATACTTTCCTGTCAGAATATCGAAAAAGCATTTCTGGAAAAACAGGTTTTAAAAAACTGTTCTTTTCATATAGAAGATTATGAAAAAGCTGCAATTGTCGGCTTAAATGGTGCAGGCAAGACAACCCTGCTGCGCATCATCGTCGGACAGCTCGAGCCCGACGGCGGCGTAGTCGCCTTTGCAAAGGACAAGACCTTCGGTTATCTGGCGCAGGACAGCGCCGTCAACAGCGACAATACAATTTATGAGGAACTGCTCTCCGTCAAGCAGCATCTGCTCGATCTCGAAAATCAGATCCGCCAGGCGGAGCTTTCCATGAAGCAGCTTTCCGGCGACGCATTAGAGGAGCTGATGCAGAAATATGCAGATCTGACGCACCGTTTCGAAATGGAAAACGGCTACGCCTACAAAAGCGAACTGACCGGCGTTTTAAAGGGCCTTGGCTTTACCGAGGACGAGTTTCAGAAACCGGTTTCCACGCTCTCCGGTGGTCAGAAAACCCGCGTTGCACTCGGCAAACTTCTGTTGCAAAAGCCTGACCTGATCATCCTCGACGAGCCCACCAACCACCTGGACATGTCCTCGATTTCCTGGCTCGAAACCTATCTGCTCAACTATAAGGGAAGCGTTTTAATCGTCTCCCACGACCGGTATTTTCTCGACCGGATTGCTTCGAAGATCATCGAAATCGACAACACGAAGGTGACCGTTTTTTCTGGCAACTATTCCGATTACGCCGCCAAAAAAGAACAGCTGCGTCAGGCACAGCGAAACGCTTATTTAAACCAGCAGGCAGAAATCAAGCATCAGGAAGAGGTCATCACAAAGTTAAAATCCTTTAACCGGGAAAAGTCGATCAAGCGTGCCGAAAGCCGGGAAAAAATGCTTGCCAAAATCGAAGTGCTGGATAAGCCAACTGAGGTGCGTTCCGATATGCACTTACAGCTGACCCCCCGCATCGAAAGCGGAAACGACGTTTTAACCGTCGAGCATCTGGCAAAAACCTTTGACCGCAACACGCTGTTTTCCGATCTTTCCTTTGCGTTAAAGCGCGGCGAGCACGTCGCGATCATCGGCGACAACGGAACCGGAAAGACGACGATTTTAAAACTCATCAACGAGCTGGTGGAACCGGACGCCGGAACCATCCGACTCGGCAGTAAGGTGCAGATCGGCTACTACGATCAGGAGCATCACGTCCTGCATCCCGATAAAACGCTGTTTGAAGAAATTTCGGACGAATATCCATCCCTGAACAACACGGAAATCCGCAATACGCTGGCTGCGTTTTTGTTTACCGGAGACGATGTATTCAAACGGATCAAAGACCTTTCCGGCGGCGAGCGCGGACGTGTTTCCCTCGCAAAGCTCATGCTTTCCGAATCGAACTTCCTGATCCTCGACGAGCCGACGAACCATCTGGACATCGCCTCCAAGGAAATTCTGGAGGATGCGTTAAACAGCTACAACGGAACGGTTTTATATGTTTCCCACGACCGTTATTTTATCAACCGTACTGCGCACCGCATTCTGGAGCTTTCCGGCGGCACGCTGCACCAATATCTGGGCAATTATGATTATTACCTGGAGAAAAAATCCCAACAGGGCGCTTCTGCAGAGTCCACAGCCTTCGGCACTTTAGCTACGTCCGCTGCCTCTGCAGCTTCTACAGAAAGCTCTGCCTCAAAGCTTTCCTGGCAGGCACAGAAGGAAAAGGAAGCCCAGCGCCGCAAAAAGGAAAATGCCCTGAAAAAATGCGAAGAGCAGATTGCTTCCCTCGAAGAGCGGGATAAACAGATCGACCTCGAAATGAGCGATCCCAAAATCGCAACCGACGTTGCCGCATTGCAGAAGCTCTCCCGCGAAAAGGATGAAATTGCAGACAAGCTCATGGAGCTGATGGAGGAATGGGAACAGCTGAGCGAGTAGAATGTCTCCGCGATCTTTCGCCTGCAGTGTATAAAACCTTTGAATTATACGGAAATAAAAAAGAGCCAAGGACCTGATTTTCAGGAATCTTCGGCTCTTTTATTTATTATTCATGACAATAGAATGCTCGCAGAGCGTGCATTCTATTGTTTTTCTTCAGCACCAGCTTCTTTTTCCGGCTTTTTTTCGATGAAAATCTTTCTCGTGATAAAGTTATAAACCATTACCACGCCGGTTGCAAACGGCTTAACGATGATGTAGGAACGGCTCCAGAACGGGTCGAGAACCATCGTGCCGAGCTTTAAGACGACATTGTTTAAG
Source organism: Gallintestinimicrobium propionicum (assembly GCF_025567525.1). Classification (NCBI taxonomy): domain Bacteria; kingdom Bacillati; phylum Bacillota; class Clostridia; order Lachnospirales; family Lachnospiraceae; genus Gallintestinimicrobium; species Gallintestinimicrobium propionicum. The sequence continues at coordinate 273,901 of NZ_JAOQJY010000001.1, forward strand.
ATCAGACCGCCGACTGCAAGAATGAAAAAGACGGCGAACTGCTTGCCCTGGTTTGCTTTTTTGTCCGTATCGAATACAAAAAGAATGCTCAGAATATAATTGACGATTGCCGATACGGTAAAGGCAAGGGTGTTGGCTGCGATAACCGGCCATCCGAGCAGCTCCTTAAACAGAATCAACAGCACGTATTCAATGAAGAAACATAAAAAACCCACCGCGCCGAATTTGATGATCTGCTGTCCGAGCTTACTGTTAATCAATTTCTTAATCAAGCTTTAGAACCTCTCTTATTTCTCCATAGTTTTCCGGATCGCTTTGATAAAGTCCTGGCTGTTCAATACCGTGACATCCGTCAGCTCTGTAATCAGTGCCAGGTCCTTTGTCATCCTGCCGCTTTCGATCGTATCCAGTGTTGCTTTTTCCAGCTTATCCGCAAATGCGCACAGCTCCGGAAGCTTGTCCAGCTCGCCGCGTTTTCTGAGTGCGCCTGTCCATGCAAAGATCGTCGCAACGGAGTTCGTAGAGGTTTCCTCACCCTTTAAGTGCTTGTAATAATGTCTCTGAACGGTTCCATGCGCAGCTTCATATTCATAAACGCCTGCAGGAGAAACCAAAACGGAGGTCATCATTGCAAGAGAACCAAAGGCAGAGCTTACCATATCGCTCATAACGTCGCCGTCATAGTTTTTGCATGCCCAGATGAAGCCACCCTTTGCTTTCATGACGCGCGCTACCGCGTCGTCGATCAGGGTGTAGAAATATTCGATACCGAGCTCTTTGAACTTCTCCTGATATTCGTTTTCGTAGATTTCCTGGAAAATATCCTTAAAGGTATGGTCATATTTTTTGGAAATTGTATCCTTGGTCGCAAACCACAGATCCTGCTTCGTATCCACTGCGTAATTAAAGCAAGCGCGGGCAAAGCTCGTGATAGACTTATCCGTATTGTGCATGCCCTGTAAGACACCTGCACCGGTAAAATCGTGGATCAGCTCGCGGGTTTCTGTACCGTCCGCCGCCGTGAACACCAGTTCTGCCTTGCCGGGACCCTCTACGCGGATTTCGGTATTTTTGTATACATCACCGTAAGCGTGACGTGCCAGCGTGATGGGCTTTTCCCAGTTGCGGACGCAGGGACGGATGCCCTTTACCAGAATCGGTGCACGGAACACGGTGCCGTCCAGAATGGAGCGAATCGTGCCGTTGGGGCTCTTCCACATCTTCTTTAAATGATACTCTTCCATTCTCGCTGCGTTGGGTGTGATTGTTGCACATTTGACTGCAACGCCGTATTTTAAGGTTGCATTGGCGCTGTCAATCGTCACCTGATCATCTGTTTCGTTGCGATGCTCCAGACCGAGGTCATAATACTCTGTCTTCAAGTCAATATAAGGAAGCAGAAGCTCATCCTTGATCAGCTGCCAGAGGATTCTGGTCATTTCATCGCCATCCATCTCCACCAGCGGCGTTGTCATCTGAATCTTAGCCATCGATTCTCTCCTTTTCATCATAGGCATCCAAAAGCCCGTTTTTAATCATATTATCATAAGCATTACGCATATGCAAGGCTGCCAACTCCTGTGCGCGGTCGGCATCCTTCCGGCAGATCGCCTCCATGATCTGTTTGTGCTCGAGCACAGCTTCCAGTCCTCTTTCACTGCCGGAAAGGTTCTGCTTGCGCATTCTCCGCACATATTCATGGAAATCCCTCAGCTGATGCTCCAGCATTTTGCTTGAGCATGCTTCATATAAAATATCGTGGAACTGATCGTCAAGCTCCGTCAGCTTCTGGGCATGTCCCTTGCTGGCGTGAAATTCTGACAGGTAAATATTTTCTTCCAGCGCATCCAGCTGTTTTTCTGTAATATACGCGGTTGCCCAACGGGCACAAAGCCCTTCCAGCAAAGAACGGATCGCATAAATATCCTCCACGTCCTTTCTGGTGATGCCGGTCACATATGCCCCCTTGTTTGGGATAATGCTGACCAGACCTTCCAGTTCCAGCTGGCGCAGCGCTTCCCGGACGGGCGTGCGGGAAACGCCCATCTCTTCGCTGATCGCCATTTCCCGCAGTTCCTCGTGTTCTTTATAATGTCCGCTTAAAATATCCTCCCGCAGCTGATGAAAAACCTTTCCCCTCAGCGAATATCGGTCGGAGCTTTCTCCTTTTTCGTATTGACTCATACCAATAAAATCCCCAGTTTCTTGCTGGCATCATCGATTACCTTCAACAGCTCTTCATCGGTCAGAACGGTAACACGGCCGCTTTCGTATTCGGCGTCCACCCATTTCTTGACCTCGTGAACCAGCTCGCAGTTTTTATCCAGCTTCTTTTCCTCCGGTAAATGGAAGTAAGTATTGATCCAGTGTGCGATTCCGGCAAGGCCGGAGGTATTCGATACAGCGCACAGAACCGGACGGTTTAAGAACTTTTCTGTATCAAAAATGTTGTAAATCTCTTCGTTTTTCAGCAGACCGTCTGCATGGATACCCGCTCTTGTGACATTGAAGTTCTTACCGACAAACGGCGTCCTGGGCGGGATGTGGTAGCCGATTTCTTTTTCGTAGTATTCTGCCAGCTCGGTGATCACCCTGGTGTCCATGCCGTTTAACGTGCCGCGCAGCTGTGCATATTCAAATACCATCGCTTCCAGAGGCGTATTACCGGTACGCTCGCCGATACCGAACAGCGAGGTGTTGACACCGGAGCAGCCATACAGCCATGCCGTCGAGGAATTGACAACTGCCTTATAGAAATCGTTGTGTCCGTGCCATTCCAACAGCTCGTGGGGAACACCCGCGTGCGTGTGCAGCGCATAGATGATTCCCTGTACGCTTCTCGGGATAACGGCACCCGGATAGTTGACGCCGTAGCCCATCGTATCGCAGGCACGGATTTTGATCGGAATCTGATATTCCTTCATCAGCTTCATCAGCTCCAGGCAAAACGGAACAACATATCCGTAAATATCGGCCCGCGTGATATCCTCCAGATGGCATCTGGGACTGATTCCCTCTTCCAGGCACTCCTTGATGACGCTCAGGTAATGCTCCATTGCCTGTTTGCGGGTCATTTTCAATTTCATGAAAATGTGATAATCGGAACAGCTGACCAGAATACCGGTTTCCTTCATGCCGATCTCTTTCACCAGCTTGAAGTCCTCCTTGCTCGCGCGAATCCAGCTGGTAATTTCGGGAAATTTATATCCTTTTTCCAGACATTTGTACACTGCATCCCGATCTTTTTTACTGTAAAGGAAAAATTCGCTGGCGCGGATCAGACCATTTTCTCCGCCCAGTCGGTGCAGATAGTCATAAATCGTTACAATCTGCTCGGTGGAATAAGGGGCGCGTGACTGCTGACCGTCACGGAACGTCGTATCGGTAATCCAGATGTCCTTTGGCATATCGTGCGGAACGGTACGGTCATTGAACGGAATCTTCGGAATTTCCGAATAAGGGAACATATTCCGGAAAACATTCGGCTTCTTCACGTCATCCAGAATGTACATATGCTCTTCGATCTCGAGCAGGTTCTTGTTCTCATTCATGGTGACCGGACGGTTAGTAAATGTATTGTTCATGATTCCTTCTCCTTCGTTTGCTCGCCGCTTTCTTCCAAGCAGTGTGTTCTGTAATTCAGGTATCATTGTATACAATCATCCAATTTTTGTCAATCCTTCTGAAACAAAAAATTTTATCCCTTTAACGCTCTGCCTACATGAAGCATTCCCCAGCCCTGCATCCCCCAGTTTTCTCCCAGATCCTGCGCATGGTATAGCAGCCGTTCCCGTACCTGTTCGTTTGTCAGATGCGGCTCCTTTTCCCACAAAAGTGCTGCTGCCGCGCTGACTGCCGGAACTGCCATCGAGGTCCCGTTCTTTGCCGTATACGGATGATTTACCGAGCAGAAATGATTTTTCCGATACCAGGCATTGCAGGAAATGATGCCGCTTCCCGGCGCCACCAGATCCGGTTTTTTCACCCTGCCGTTTGCAGGCCCTCTCCCGGAATAAGCGGCGCAGGCATTTTTGTGTCCCGGGGTCTGCCTTCCATCATGACATCCGACCGATACGACGTGCGCCTGCAGACCCATCGCAGAGACAGAATCCGGGGCAGGTCCGTTGTTTCCGGCAGCCACTGCGACGAACAGCCCTGCATTCCATGCTTTTGCAATCCAAGAAAGCAGCTCCTGCTCAAGCGCAGCTTCCCGGATCGAGCCGATCCCGACGGAAATATTCAAAATTCTCGTATGATAAATCCGGCGTGTGTCCAGCACATACCGGATGCCTTCTATCATGGCGGCAACGTTTCCGTCCCCGCGTTCGTCCAGCACCTTGCATACTACCAGACGGCAGCCTGGCGCAATTCCGGCATACAGACCGTTGGAGCATTTTCCGTTTCCGCACAGGCAGCCTGCCACATGGGTTCCATGCCCGCTGTCGTCATACGGCTGCTTCTGTCCGCCGACAAAGTCTGCAAATCCTGCGATTCTCCCGGAAAGATCCGGATGCAGCGCGATCCCGGTGTCCAGCACCGCTGCCGTCACACCTTTTCCGGAAAGCCCGTTTACCTCTGCCGCGGTCGCGTGGACAACTCTCTTTACCCTGTTCAAGGCATACGCATCCTTTTTCTTTTAGGATATGGAAGGATGGGGGAAGAGGTGTGCTGCATTCTATGGAAGACAGTGAAAATAGAATCCTGCTTCGCAGGATTCTCCGCCTGCGGCGGGTCGCGCAAGCGACATAATTCCACTCCGCCAAAGTGCGATCCTCGCGGAGCGTTTTTTATCGTATAGAAACGAAGTTTCCTATACGATAAAAAAACCGGCCTGCTCGCCGGGCTCCAGTGCACCAGCAAATGATAGGAAAAGTGTTTCAAAAATTTTCCTTCCACGTAAGAAACCTGGACAAGCGTGCGGTCATATCTTAAACCATAACTATCCATTCGGAGGCTCATAACCATGAGTGATTTATCAGCTACCAACTGCGGATGCGGCAATACCTGTCAGAACGGCGGTCTTTTCGGCGGCAACAGTTGCTGCCTCATTCTGATTCTGCTGTTATGCTGCGGCAACAACGGACTCGGAGCAAACAACGGCTGTGGCTGTAACGACGGCTGCAACAACGGCTGTAATTCCCTGATCTGGATTCTGCTGCTTCTGGCTTGCTGCGGCAACGGCTGCAGCGGAATCGGCACGAATAACGGCTGCGGATGCAACAATGGCTGTGGATGCTGATTCCATAGGTATCTGAGCGCATCTGGCTCCCATCCCAAAGGGCATTGCTTCCTCCGGGGGTAATGCCCCTTCGCGATGCAAACGATTTTTCGAGTCCCACAGACGATCTCTGACAGACTGGCAAAAGCAATTCCTTGTTGTCCTATTCTATCTGACTGTTTCATAGGAATAGAATAAACACCGTAAGGAAGCTTTTTAATGAACGTCTGTGAAAACGAAGCTGTCATCGCCTTTGATACGCTCTATACCCAAAACCATATCCAGATTTTAAAAATCCTGCTGCCATATTTTGACCCATATGGTCAAAGCCATCTCGCGGTCTGGATCAAATATCTGGAGCTGCGCTACACCCTGGAATATGTTTCCAGGCATCCGTCCCCTCCATACAAAAATCAAACCTCCGGCACATCCTCGCCGGACTTTGCCGTGTTGTTTGAGCAGATCAAAAACTTTTGTTCTCCCCGGGAAAAAGCACTGTTTGGAGAACTTCTCAACCTGCAGAAAAATCTCGAGCTGTTCGAGGAAATGAAAGGAATGATGCAGCTATTTGAAACGTTGCGGGAAAGTGCGCCCGACGCAGATGCCGATACTGCGGCAGATGCAGACTGTTCCGGCACGAATCCGGATGCCGGTTATACGAAAGCAGCTGCAAGAACAGGCAGCGAAACAGATACTGCCGCCGGGCAGGCAACGTCCGCTTTCGATTCCGCGTCAGCATCTTTGACAGGAACAACTACTTTTCCCGACAATTTCGACCCCATGACATTTTTAAAGGGCATGCTCTCACCGGAACAGCAGGCGATGTTCGAGGCGTTCCGCGATGGGCTCTAAATACCGCTTTTTCCAGAATATTTTCAAAACGGAGGTTTTTATGACCAGTCAACAAAATAATGATACAAACACCACCTCGGAACCAAACTGGATGAAGGAAGACTGCGTCCAGAACATTCCCAAAGAAAAGTTACAATTTTTACAAAAACTCGTCTTTGAAAGCAGCTCGCTTTCGCAAAAAGAACTGCTGCCTTTTCTGATGGCGCTGGCACAGAAAAGCCGAGAAGCATCGATCAGTTTTTCCGACACAGAAATTTCTTCCATCCTCACGGCGATCCGCAAATATGCCACACCGGAGGAACAGCTGAAAATGAATCAGATCGTCCGCCTGATGGCAAAGAAAATGCCCGGAAAGAGGGAGTAAATCTCCCGCCTTCCGGGCGTTTTCAAGAAACCCACCGGGGGTTAAACTTTTCAGATATGGAAACCTTCTGTGATCCGTCAGTCCCCGGAGCTTTCTGCAGTTTCCGTTTCGCCAGCCGTCCCGGCATTCTCACCTTCTGCGTCCGCACTTTCTGTTTCGCCATCTGTGCTTTCCAGTGTCTTAGCCGCAGCCGTTTCCTCTATAGCGTCAGTTGCTGCCGTCTCGTCTGCAGAATCTGCCGTTTCCTCTGTCGCCGTTTCGGTCTCCGTCTCGTCGATGAAGTCCTCCGGATCCTTATCGAAATCCGTCACGATATTGCTGGAAACGAGGTAAACATTGTCGTCGCCTTCCACTTTGATGTAATACTCAGAAAGCAGATCACTCTTATTTCCGGCATAAATCACAACCTGTGTTCCATCGGAAAGGACTGCCGTGATCGTCCGGAAAGGCTCCTCCAGTCCGTACTGGGAAAGATCCTCCGGCGCTTCCACAACAGTTTCCGTCGTCGTGATGTTGGCGATTTCATTCAACAGCGTGTTAACCGTCGATTCCTTAATGGTTTCATCCGGCAGGCTGCTCTCCGTCCAGGCATCATCTGTTTTCACCAGATGAACCTCGTGGTCGCCGGAAAGGATCAGCTCCGTCACATCATCCTTATTGAAGTTGGTAACGTCAACAGAAACGGTTTCTTCCTCCGTTTCAAACGTATGATTCCGGATGATAAAATATCCGCCGACGCAGACGATACATAATACAAGTAAGATCAAAATTTGAATTTTCTGTTTTTTCATTTATCTCTTTCTCCTTCTGGCCCAGATGATAATACCGGCTGCCAGCAGACCGATAGGAAGGATGCCCATCAGGAGGATTCCATAGCGGACAGCAGATGCCGTAGGAACGGTCGCATAGGTGAACGCCATTGATTTGGTCGGGATGGAAATACTTTCGCTCTCTCCTGCCATCGTGCTGATCGCGTTGGTGAACAGCGTCAGGTTGTTATCCATCGTGTACTGGTTTGCCGACTCTGTGAACAGATAGGATGAGCTGTATAAAATCAGCTGTGCTTCTTCGCCGGAAGCAAGTGTTTTCACCGCTTTTACGCCGACAGTAAATGGTCCCTGCGCATCGTCCTCTGTTTTCTTGACGTCGGAGGACTGATTTAAATCGGTCTTGCTGTACGCCTTCTCCGAAGTTGTCAAAAGAGTGGTCAGCGTAACTCCATCCTTCTCCTTCGTCAGAATCGGCTGGGCATACGGCATCATGATATAATCATAGCTCTTTCCGTAAACACCGTTCGTCAGGCTGTCGGAGGAAACGTTCGGCAGCAGATAGATCGGATTCTGATACATTCTCGCATTATCCTGCTCCACGATCAGACCGTTCCCGATGGAAAGTCCGAACTCGGAAAGCACCTTTGTCAGGTTCAGCATCTCCTCAGAGAAGCTATCGATATAAGAGGTGGAAATCAGAACCTTTCCGCCGTTGTTTAAGTATGCAATCAGCTTATCGGCATCCTCTGCGTTTAAGTCGTTTGTAGGGGAAAGGATCAGGACTCCATTTGCATCGTCCGGAACACCGTCCTCTGTCAAAAGTGTCAGATCCGCAAGGTCGACATTTTCCTTTTTCACGCCATCCTCAAACGAGCTGTCCAGGCTGGATTCTCCGTGACCGTTTAATTCATAAACAACGGAGGTGGAATCGCTCGTTACATAGGCGATCGCGCTTGTCAGCTGTCCTTCTGCATCGTAGCCGCTGACAGAGCTGGAATAGTTGCTGTAGTCATAGTCATATTCGTAAATATTGTTGTAATTGATTACCTTAAATCGCTGTGCGGATTCCACGATCATGGAGTTTACGGAAATGCTGTCGGTATAATCCTTATAAAAATCAGGGGAAACGACAGGATCCTTGTAAACCAGCTTGATGTGATCGGAAAGCTCTGCATAGCTTTTCAGCGTCTGCTGCAGCGTTTCATCCTGGCTGCTTTCCGAATTGATGACATAAATCGTCACATCCTCAGACAGGTTTTTGACGAGATTTTTCGTCGTCTGTGTCAGCGTATATAGCTTCTGGCTTGTTACATCAATCTTCGTATAGCGATCCGGCAGGGCGGAAAATCCGAGGTTTAAGAACACCGCAATCGCTACGACAAGGGCGATCATACCACTGCTGTAAGCGCCGATCTGCAGCGTTTTTACCGAGACCTGATATCTTCTCTTCTGGATCGACTGAACCGTTAAGAATAAAAATACAATGATCAAAGTTACAAAATACAGGACGGATTTCAGATTCAGCGTTCCCTCCACCATAGCGTCCAGACGGTCGGTGAAGTTGTAAGCGTTTAAAATTTTTGTCAGCAGGTTGCCGGTTTGGGAAATCAGTCCGGTAATGGAGGACATCATGTAGCCGACAAATAAAAGGGCAAAGGAAAGCACTGCTGCGATGATCTGACTTTCTGTGATTGAGGAAATAAACAGGCCAATCGCAAGGCAGGTCAGACCAAACAGATAATAAGCCAGCAGCGCCGTGTAGCTTTCGCCCATCGGAACGGTTCCGTAGCGGCTTAAAATCAGCGGGAACAGCGCCATCACCGCAACCGGAATGGTAAAGACGGTCGCCATCGCAAGGTATTTGCCCACTACGATTCCTCCGATCGAAACCGGAGAAGTCAAAATCAACTGATCCGTTTTCTGCTTACGCTCCTCTGCCAGCATACGCATGGACAGAATCGGTGTCGATAACAGCAGCAAAAACAGGATACTGGAAAAGCTCTGTCCGACATTGCTGTAGCCGGACAGCAGATTGATTGCAAAAAAGTAAAGTCCGGCAAGACAGATATGTGCTGCAATAAACAGCCAGCCGGTTACCGTCGTAAAGAATGTTTTTAATTCTCTTTTATAAATTGCTGTCATTGTTTCGTCTCCTCCTCGGGCTTATCGGTCAGCTGCAGGAAGATATCCTCCAGCGATCCCGTCTTTTTCTCCATGCCAAGCAGGGGCATCCGATTCTCTGCCAGCTCATAAAACAGCGGCTCGCGGATATCGCAGTCCGCCTTCTCCGAAACCTGTGCAAGCACGGTTCCATCTTCTGCTTCTGTCGTCGTAAAGCTTTCTACACCGTCCAGATTTGACAGCAGCGTCTTTAACTGCGCTGCAGTCCCCTTTACGCAAAGCTCCAGCTCGCCTGCGCCCTTTAGCTTTGCCTGCAGTCCGTCCGGCGTATCGCTTGCAACCAGCTCACCCTTGGAAATAATCAGGATCTGGTCACACACTGCACTGACTTCGGACAGAATATGCGAACTCAAAATAACTGTATGGTCTTTTTTGAGACTGCGGATCAGCTCACGCATCTCGATCATCTGTCTCGGATCCAGACCGACAGTCGGCTCATCCAGAATAATCGTCTCAGGATCGCCGAGCACTGCCTGTGCCAGACCGACTCTTTGTTTATAACCTTTGGAAAGGTTGTTAATCAGACGCTTCCGGACATCCTCCAGCTGTGCGGTTTTGATCGCCTTTTCGATCTGCGCTGCTCTTTCCTTTCTCGGAATGCGCTTTAATTCTGCTGCAAATTTCAGATATTCCTCAACGGTCATCTCACTGTACAGCGGCGGAATTTCCGGCAGATAACCGATATGTTCCTTTGCCTTTTCCGGCTCTTTGACGATGTCAAAGCCGTCCACCTTTACGGTTCCGGCAGTCGGTGCCAGATATCCTGTAATCATATTCATGGTGGTCGATTTTCCGGCTCCGTTTGGTCCTAAGAATCCGTAGATCTGTCCTTCTTCAATCCGGACATTCAGATCCTTGACCGCATAGTGATCGCCATATTTTTTGACCAGATGCGAAATCTCAATCATAGTGAGATCCTCCCTTTCAAATTTTACACTTTCTTAAGTTTATCGGAATTATGTGTTCATTTCAGGAGGATTCTGTGAGAAAAGTGTGTTTAAAAAATGGGAAAAATGTGTTCTGCACGAGGCGTTTTAGCTGCAGCGACGCAAAAAACGGCACAATTTAGCTAAAACGCAGCACGATCCTGATGCAGTGCAATCCCAATCCCGCCCAGAGGTCTTTTCTTTCCTATAAAACAAAAATTCCCGATAGACATGAATCCTTTTCATCCACATCTGTCGGGAATTCTATTTTTAACACAACCGATCGGTGCAGCGCACATCTGCTATTTTTCAGCAGTGCCTGTCCGCTTCAGCAGGCAATCGCGGTCAGCCCTACTGAACGATATTTACCAGACGTCCGGGAACATAGATTTCCTTGACGATCTGACCGGTCAGCTTGTCTGCTACTGCAGCTTTACCTGCTGCAATCGCATCCTCTTTGGAGATATCTGCAGCGATCTTAATGGTCGCACGAACCTTGCCGTTTACCTGAACTGCGATTTCCACTTCAGACTCTACCGTCTTTGCTTCTTCATAAGTCGGCCAGCTGGTCTGATACAGACGTCCGCCATAGTTCATGATTTGCCACAGCTCCTCTGTCATATGGGGCGCTACAGGGTTTAACAGGATCAGCAGAGTCTTAAACTCATCTCTGGTTACCTTGCCAGCCTTGTAGAAATCATTGATCAGAGACATCATCGCAGCGATTGCAGTGTTATACTTTAAGGTCTCGAAGTCGGAAGAAACCTTCTTGATCGTCTGATGCATCCTGGTTTCCAGCTCCTTGGAATAGCCGGCTTCATCGGTTACAATCTCCTGCAGCTTCCAGACACGCTCCAGGAATCTTCTGCAGCCTTTTACGCCTTCATTGCTCCAGGCAGCGCTCAGTTCGAATGCGCCGATGAACATTTCATAGGTACGCAGGGTATCTGCACCGAACTCGTTGACAATATCATCCGGGTTTACCACGTTGCCGCGGGACTTACTCATCTTCTCGCCGTTTTCTCCCAGGATCATACCGTGAGAGGTTCTCTTCTGGTAAGGCTCCGGACAGGGAACAACCTTTTCGTCATACAGGAAACGATGCCAGAATCTGGAATACAGAAGATGCAGGGTGGTATGCTCCATGCCGCCGTTGTACCAGTCAACCGGCATCCAGTATTTGAGAGCTTCCGGGCTTGCCAGTGCTTCCGTATTGTGGGGATCGGTATAACGCAGGAAGTACCAGGAAGAACCAGCCCACTGAGGCATGGTATCGGTTTCCCTCTCTGCAGGACCTCCGCAGCAAGGACAGGTTGTCTCTACCCAGCTTCTCATGGCAGCTAACGGAGATTCGCCGTTATCAGTGGGCATATAGCTTTCTACATCGGGCAGCTCCAACGGAAGCTGATCTTCCGGAAGCGGCACATAGCCACACTTATCACAGTGAACGATCGGGATCGGCTCGCCCCAGTAACGCTGTCTGGAAAATACCCAGTCACGCAGCTTGTAGTTCGTTTTCTGTGTGCCAATGTTTTCTTTTTCGAGATATTCGATGATCGCCTTTTTCGCTTCCGCTACTTCCATGCCGTTTAAGAAACCGGAGTTTACCAGCTTTCCGGTTGCAACGTCTACAAAAGCAGCCTCGTTTACATCCACCGGACCTTCGGAGCTTTCTACAACCTGAATGATCGGCATGTTGAATTTCTTTGCGAACTCCCAGTCTCTTTCATCATGGGCAGGAACCGCCATGATTGCGCCGGTACCGTAGCTCATCAATACATAGTCGGAAACCCAGATGGGGATTTCTTTTCCGTTGACCGGATTGACTGCGGTCAGACCATCGATCTTTACACCGGTCTTTTCTTTTGCCAGCTCGGAACGCTCGAAGTCAGATTTTCTTGCAGCCTGCTCCTGATATGCTTTTACTTCGTCCAGGTTTTTGATCTCGGATGCAAACTTTTCAATATAAGGGTGCTCCGGGGAAATTACCATATAAGTTACACCGAACAGAGTATCCGGACGTGTCGTATAAATACGCAGCTTGTCTTCCTTGCCTGCGATCGGGAAATCCACCTCGGCACCGGTCGAACGGCCGATCCAGTTTTTCTGGGAAACCTTGACACGCTCGATGTAATCGACGTGATCCAGACCTTCCAGCAGCTTATCCGCATACTCAGTGATCTTTAACATCCACTGGCTCTTTACCTTACGGATAACTTCTGCGCCGCAGCGTTCGCAGTGGCCATTTACAACCTCTTCGTTTGCAAGTCCCACCTTACAGGAGGTACACCAGTTGATCGGCATCTCCGCTTTGTAAGCCAGTCCCGCTTTAAACAGCTTTAAGAAAATCCACTGAGTCCATTTGTAATATTCCGGATCGGTGGTGTTGATCTCTCTGTCCCAGTCAAAGGAATAGCCTAAGGAGTGCAGCTGCTCTTTGAAACGATGAACGTTATTTTTCGTTACGATCTTCGGATGGATGTGATTTTTGATCGCATAGTTCTCGGTCGGAAGTCCGAATGCGTCCCAGCCCATGGGATACAGTACGTTGTAGCCTTCCATTCTTCTCTTACGCGCAACGATATCCAGCGCCGTATACGGGCGGGGATGTCCAACGTGCAGCCCCTGTCCTGACGGATAAGGGAACTCTACCAGCGCATAATACTTCGGTTTGGAATAATCGTCGGATGCGGCAAACGCCTTTTCGTCATCCCAGATTTTCTGCCATTTCTGTTCGATTTCCTTGGGATTATAAACCCGTTCCATGTGTGTCCTCCTGACTTGATTCCGTAAAAAAACAGACCATCTCGCTCTTTCAAAAATAGAGACGAAACAGTCTGGCTCTTCGCGGTACCACTCTACTTCACAGGATCAAAAAATGCCCTGTGCATCTTGTCGTGCGCATAACGGCGCCACCCGCTTTCTGCTACCTTCCATATTTCATACGGCTCTCACAAAAAGAACTCCAAGACCAGTTCAAAGAATCTTTCTGCTGTCTCGCACCGTCCGGCAGCTCTCTGGATAGAAACAATCCTTTTACTTCTTCTCTTCAACGTCTGTCAAAAGTCTTAAATTTCTGTATTATTGTATCGTTCACCCTTTCTTTTGTCAAGCCTAAAGTCGGAAAGAAGACCGCCTGCCGTCAATCAGAATACAAAACTCCAAAAACGGCTCCCGGGAAACTCCCGAAAGCCGTTTTTGTGCAGATCGTACTGCGGCAGAATGGAAGATGTCGCTTGCGCGACTCGCCGCAGCCGGTGCAGGTACCTCGACACATTCTTTTTTATCGTATAGGAAACTTCGTTTCCATACGATAAAAATGCTCCGCGAGGATGCGCACTCGGCGCAGGGGTAAATGGTTGCTAAAGCAACCGCGCCTCGGCGCGAGAATGTGCCAAGGCACATCCTTTTTTATTCTTCGCTGCCTTCTGCAACCTTTGCTGCTCTCGCTGCGATTTCTTTTTCCTGTACGTCTGAGGGAGCCTGCTCATATCTTGCAAACTCATATTCGTATACGCCGCGTCCGCCGGTCATGGAACGGAGATCTGTGCAGTAGCCATACAGATTGGAGGTCGGAACATCCGCTTCAATGATCTGCTTGCCGCCTGCAACGGGCGTCATGCCGAGCACTCTGCCGCGTCTCTTATTTAAATCGCCCATAACGTCGCCGGTATAGGAATCCGGAACGGTTACTTTCAGGGAAGAAATGGGCTCTAACAGAACCGGGCCCGCTTCCATGAAGCCCTTCTTAAACGCCTGGGATGCAGCCATCTTGAAGGCCATTTCGGAGGAGTCAACCGGATGATAGGAACCATCATATAAAACAGCCTTTACACCGACAACCGGATATGCTGCCAGAGGACCTTTCTGAACGGCTTCTGCGATACCCTTTTCTACTGCCGGGAAGTAGTTTTTCGGAACTGCGCCGCCGACAACCTCCTGTTCGAATACATAAGGAGCTTCCAGATCGCCGGAGGGCTCAAAACGCATCTTAACGTGACCATACTGACCGTGTCCGCCGGACTGTTTCTTATATTTATATTCAACGTCGGATTTCTTGCGGATCGTCTCGCGGTAAGCAACCTTCGGTTTGGAAAGTTCAATCTTTACTTTATATTCGTTTTCCAGACGACTTGCAATCACTTCCAGATGCTGCTCACCCATGCCGTAAAGCAGAGTCTGACGGTTTTCGGAATCGTTGACTACGCGCAGCGTCTTATCTTCGTCTGTCAGCTTCTGCAGAGACTGGGAAATCTTATCGATATCCGCCTTGTTAACCGCTTTATAGCGCTTTGCAGTATAAGGCTTGGAATATTCGGTCTTCGCATAAGCAACCGGATTTGCCTTGGTGGAAAGCGTATCACCGGTCTTCGCGCCGGTCAGCTTTGCAAGTGCACCGAGGTCGCCGGCATGCAGCTCGCTCACTTCGATCGGTTTGTTGCCCTGCATCACATACAGCTTGCCGATCTTTGTCTCAACATCGCTGTCGCTGTTATACATCGTATCGTCCGTTTTGAGTACACCGGAGCAAACCTTAATCAGGGAATACTTACCGATGAAAGGATCGGAAATTGTCTTATAGATGTATGCGGATTTCGCTTTGGAGAAATCATAATCCGCCTGGAAAATGCCGTTTGTCTTTAAGCTGATGCCTGCGCATATCCTGTCTTCCGGGCTGGGAACGTATTTTACAATATCATCCAGCAGCGTGTAAACGCCCTGGCAGAGGGTGTTGGAGCCCATCGATACGGGAACGATCGAGCCATCAATAACGTTAGTACGCAGTGCTGCACGAATTTCGGATTCGGAGAAAGTCTCGCCGCCAAAATAGCGCTCCATGAACGCTTCGCTCGTCTCTGCAACCGCTTCCATCAGCGTCTCTCTGCAGATCTCAAGATTCGGTCTGTTGTAATCCGGGATCTCGCAGGGAACAACCTCCTTGCCCTGCCAGCGGTTACCGGTTTCGGATACGACGTTGACATAGCCTACGAAGTGCTCGTTTTCACGGATCGGCAGGTTGAACGGTGCGATCTTCTTACCGTATTTTTCTTTCAGATCTTCTACGATCTGACGATAGGAGGCGTTATCCACGTCCATGTTGGTAACATAGACAAAACGGGGCAGTTTATATTTTTCGCAGAGCTCCCATGCTTTCTCGGTGCCGACTTCAATGCCGGATTTGCCGTTGATTACGATGATGGCAGCGCCTGCAGCCTTTACCGCTTCTTCTACTTCGCCTACAAAGTCAAAATATCCGGGAGTATCCAAAATATTTATCTTCACGCCGTTCCATTCGATGGGAACAACGGAGGTATTAATCGAAATCTGTCTCTTCTGTTCTTCCTTGCCATAATCACTGACGGTATTGCCGTCTGTGACCTTACCCATTCTGGATGTAATGCCAGCCAGATAAGCCATTGCCTCAGTCAGACTGGTTTTGCCCGAACCGCCATGGCCTAACAGAACCACGTTACGGATCTTGTCAGTTGTGTAAATGTTCATCTTCATTCCTCCGTATGTTGCAAATTCTGGGTATTCTGTCAAAGATTTTTAGATGATTAAAATCATTCCCAATTTCCCCATGTGGATATTCTACTAAACTTTCACATTTTTAGCAAGCCTTTTCGTCATTTTGGACATGTTTTTCTTTGACTATCTGAAAATCTTTTCGCCAGTTCTGTAAAAGCTAGACTTTCCCGTGTATTCTTATATAATATTTATACAGGATACAATTGACTTTCGCACTTTAAAGTGCTATATTACAAGGAGATTTTTCGAAAAGAAGATACAGAATCAAAGATTTTTCACTCAAGGGAGGACTTTACTTATGATCATTGTAATGAAACCGAAGGCAGCGGATAAAAATATAAAGGCTGTCACACAGTATATTGAAGCAAACGGTCTGACCGCACATCTGTCCCAGGGCGAACAGGTTACGATCATCGGCGTAGTCGGTGACAAATCCCGTCTTTCCACAGAAAATATTGCACTGCTTGCAGACGTGGACAGAATCGTTCCCGTCACGGAAAGCTATAAGCTCGCAAACCTGAAATTTCATCCGGAGCCGTCTGTCGTAAAGGTCGGCTGCACCTCTATCGGACCGAACACCCGGACGATTATGGCAGGTCCCTGCGCGGTGGAATCCAACGACCAGCTGATGCTGATCGCCGAAGCAGTCAAGAAAAACGGCGCGACCATCCTGCGCGGCGGTGCATATAAGCCCCGTACCTCCCCCTACTCCTTTCAGGGTCTTGAAGAAGAGGGCTTAAAATACATGAAGGAGGCCGGAAAAGCCTTCGATCTGGCGACGATCTGCGAGGTTGTCAGCCTGGAAGCGATCGAAGCAGCGGTCAAATATGTCGATATGATCCAGATCGGTGCCCGCAATATGCAGAATTTCATCTTATTAAAAGAAGCCGGACGTTCCGGTCTTCCGGTTTTATTAAAGCGGGGTCTGTGCGCGACGATTGACGAATGGCTCAATGCCGCAGAATATATTATGGCGGAAGGCAACCCAAATGTGGTATTATGTGAAAGAGGTATCCGCACTTATGAAACTTCCACGAGAAATACATTGGATTTGAGCGCGGTTCCCGTCTTAAAGGAGCGGACACATCTGCCGGTTATTGTAGACCCGTCCCATGCGACAGGTGCTTACCGTTATGTGCCTCCGATGGCAAAAGCTGCCGTTGCCTGCGGCGCGGACGGTCTGATGATCGAGGTGCACAACAATCCTGCCTGCGCTCTTTCTGACGGTCCTCAGTCTTTGAATTTTGAAAAATTCGCCCGTCTTTCCAAAGAACTCGATCCGTTCTGGAAGCTTGCGGGCAGAAATTGAGGAGTAAGTTACTGTCATGATTACCTGTGGTTTTGTCGGACTCGGCCTAATCGGCGGTTCCATCGCCAGGGCATTGAAGGCCAACCGGAAGGATATTGTCATCATCGCCTGCGACCCAAACGAAGAAACGTTGAAGCTCGCAACAGAACAGAAAATTGCGGATGAAGCCTATCCGGCTCCCTGCGACGCGTTTACCGCCTGCGATTACATTTTCCTGTGCGCGCCCGTTTCCCACAACGATGAGAACCTGTTAAAAATTTTATCCTATCGCAAAAAGGACTGTATCCTGACCGATGTCGGGAGCGTCAAGACGCCGATCAATTCGCTGATCCACTCTCTGGGACTAACGGACTGCTTTATCGGCGGACATCCGATGGCGGGCAGCGAGCGAATCGGCTTTGCCAATTCCAAGGCGGGCCTTTTGGAAAACGCCTACTACATTCTCGCTCCCGCGCCGCAGGTTCCCGCTGCGAAAATCGCAGAATTCCAGGGGCTTGTCACCTCCATGGGAGCGATCCCGCTGCAGGTGGAAAGCCAGAAGCATGATTATGTGACCGCTGCTGTCAGCCACCTGCCTCATATCGTTGCTGCCGCCCTCGTCCATCTGGTACAGGATCATGACGATGCTCAGGGACTGATGAAATCCATCGCTGCAGGCGGGTTTAAGGATATCACGCGGATCGCCTCCTCTTCCCCTGTCATGTGGGAGCAGATCTGCATGACCAACACGGTCAATATTTCCAGACTGCTGCAGGATTATATCGACGCCCTTGGCGTCGTTCAAAAAGAGCTGCAGGAACACGATTCTGCCTCGCTCTATACCTTTTTTGACGGTGCACGCGCATACCGCGATTCCTTTATTGACGCCGGAAGCGGCCCGATCAAAAAGGATTACTCTATCCGTCTGGATATCCCGGATGAAGCAGGTTCTATCGCCGCCGTCTCCACGCTTTTGGCGCTGAACAACATCAGCATCAAAAATATCGGCATCGTCCATAATCGGGAGGCACAGGAAGGCGTCCTGCGAATTGAATTTTACGAAGAAGATTCGATTACAAAGGCGATTCAGCTGCTGAACAGACGCGGCTATGTAACGCATATCTGAAAAAATTGATAAACGGAAAGGATTTTAATGGTATGATGGAACTGACAGCCAGCAAAGCGCTGCGTGGAGAAGTGACCGTCCCCGGAGATAAATCGATCTCCCACCGCAGCGTGATGTTCGGAGCAATCGCACAGGGAACGACAGAGGTTACGAATTTTTTACAAGGAGCGGACTGTCTTTCAACAATCAGCTGCTTTCAAAAGCTCGGCATTGAAATTGAAAATACACCGGAGCGCATTTTAGTACACGGGAAAGGCTTACGCGGGCTGTCTGCGCCCTCTGAGGTGTTGGATGCAGGCAATTCCGGCACGACAACCCGGCTGATTTCCGGCATTTTAAGTGGTCAGACCTTTGAAACAACGCTGACCGGGGACGCTTCCATTCAGAAGCGTCCGATGAAGCGCATTATGGAGCCGCTTTCTCTGATGGGTGCAAAAATCGAAAGCGTCCGTAAAAACGGCTGCGCGCCACTTCACATCACCGGCAGCAGCCTGCACGGGATCACTTATTCCACGCCGGTCGCATCCGCACAGGTCAAATCCTCGATCCTGCTCGCCGGTCTTTATGCAGATGGTCAGACGAGCGTAACAGAGCCCGCCCTCAGCCGCAACCACACGGAGCTGATGCTTTCCGGTTTCGGCGCAGATATCTGCTCTGACGGACTGACTGCAACGATCACACCAGGAAACGAGCTGTATGCACAGCAGATTTTTGTCCCCGGCGATATCTCTTCCGCAGCTTATTTCCTGGCAGCAGGTCTTTTGGTCCCTGGCTCTGAGCTTCTGATCCGCAATGTCGGCATCAATCCGACCCGCGCAGGAATCCTGACCGTGCTCCGCGCAATGGGTGGAAACCTGACTGTTTTAAACGAACGTGTCTGCGCAGGGGAACCGGTTGCTGATCTGCTCGTCTCTGCTTCTTCCCTGCATGGAACAACTATAGAGGGAAATCTGATCCCGGCACTGATCGATGAAATTCCTATGATTGCCGTAATGGCTGCATTTGCCAACGGACAGACTGTGATCCGCGACGCCGCCGAATTAAAGGTCAAGGAATCTGACCGTATTGCCACGGTGACTGCCGGGCTGCGCGCGATGGGCTGTGATATCACACCTACGGACGACGGTATGATAATCCGTGGAGGAAAAACACTTCACGGCGCAGAAATCGATTCCTATCTCGACCACCGCATTGCCATGAGCTTCGCGGTTGCCGCGCTGGCAGCCGATGGCGTTACTTCTATTAAAGATGCGGATTGTGTCAAAATCAGCTATCCCAACTTCTATGATGATCTGTTGGGGCTGGCGAAGTAAAAATTTCGCACCGGCATTGGCATGGTGACGAACCTTCCATAGACAAACAAAACCGGTCTGTGTTTCCTCTCATAAGGATTCGCAGTCCGGTTTTTAATTCATGACAATAGAATGCTAGCAGAGCGTGCATTCTATTGTTGCAATCTCAAATTTTCGTAACTGTTCAGTACCCTCACAGTTACGCGCAAAAAACATCTGTGCCAGTCACTACTTCCTCTGCATCTGCCAGAGGCGTTGCTCGTCATACCCCCATCCAATCAGCTCTTTTACCTGCTCGTCTGCGGTTTCATCCGGATGGTAATAATGCAGCATATGGATGACGTTCTTTTCCCGTTCATTCGCCGGTTCATATCCAGTTAAAAGCTCTGCCACACGGTCTTTTAATTCGACTGGAGTTTCCCACTGCGGAACCTCCCTGCCCGCCAGCTTACAGAGCAGCCCGCAGGCATAGCCCATTTCATAATTCCCCGTCATCACGGAGGTTTCATGCTGCGATTTGATTATCACTGACATTCTTGCAAGATCAGGTACCATAACTTACTCTGCCGGGCATTCCCGGCTTCCTTTCTTTTTTCTGCGGTCTGTCAGGGCAAGCAACGCGCCCGGGACCAATGGAATAATGTTGACCGCACACCGCAGCAGGATCATGGCTGCACCTGCTTCTGCCGCTCCTACGATCTTTGTGGAAAACATCAGAAAAACAAATTCCAGAGAACCCAGCCCTGCGGGCGTCGGAATTACACCCGCCAGCATCTGTGCCGCGGCTGTAATGCACACAATCTGCCAGAGGGAAACCGGAAGGTCTGCCGACAACACAAACCAAGGAACCAGATACCAGCAGGTCAGCTTTGCAAAATCGCACAGAAAAATACCTCCTGCCGTTCGCGGCGAATGCTTTAACAATCGGAGGGATTCCTCCTGCATGGAATCAATCTGCGCTTTCATTTTATCCCGTTTATCCTGCCATTTCCCATGGCACAGCCGTTCTGCAATCAAAAATCCCCAATTGGAAAACGGCGGGCATGCCGTTACCAGAAGCAGCGCTGCGGTAATCAGCGCTGTCAAACCGATTCCCGCTGCCAGAAACGCCGTATAGCCGGAGACGCTTTCATCCTTCGCAAACAACAGACAGAGAAAGCCAATCAGACCATACAGCGTAATCGATACTTTATGGAAAATGTATTGCACCATGGACAGTCCTGCCCCGCGTGCAAGCGGAAGCCCGTCCCGGTTCATTTCATACATCTGTGCGACCCCGCCTCCGCTTCCAAGGGTCGTCGTCCGAAAAAAGCTGCACACAAACGAACATCTCACGCCCTGCATCCAGGAATAATGCTTTACAGACTGCCGCATCAGCAGCCAGATGATCGTTCCTTCCCAGACCAGATAGGTCAACGATAGCACAATAACTATAAAGATCGTCCAGTTAGGCAATTTGCGGATTTTTTCCGCCGCCTGCGCCAGAAAATTTCTTTCATACCAGCAGGCAAAGAAAATCAATCCAAATACCAGGACATATTTCAGCCAGCTCTTCTTTTTTCCCTGTTTCAAGGCAAATTCAGCTCCTTTTATGCTTTCATCCCGTCTAGCATAACGCTGAACCCCCATTTTGTCACTGGACAATTTTTTCGCTTCGGGTAATAATTCCGTTTAAAACTCGATTCCCTTCCGCGCCGGAATCTGTTTCTGGTACGGATGACGCACCCCGTGGATTTCGCTCACATAGTCCGCCGCCTCCAAAAATACCGGATCAGGATTTCGTCCGGTCAGCACCAGCTCCAGCGTCGCCGGTTTTTTCAAAATAAAATCTTTTGCCGCTTCTTTGTCGAGCAGTCCATGCGCATACGCCGCCTGAAATTCATCGAAAATCAGCACGTCGATTTCTCCGCTTTTTGCCATGGAAATCGCCTCCTGCAGCATCCGGTTGTGACACACGGTGATCTCCTTTTTGTCCTGCTCCGTCATGGAAAAGGTAAATCCCCAGTTCTTGTCGCAGCGCACCAGGCTGATCTGCGGAATTTGCGCAAGAGACGCAAGCTCCCCTGTCTCTGTTCCCTTTAAAAACTGCACAATATGCACGCGTAGACCGCAGCCTGCCGCCCGTAGTGCAAGCCCCAGCGCCGCTGTCGTCTTTCCTTTTCCGTCGCCGCAGTAAATTTCCAGCAGTCCCTGCTGCAGATGCATCCGCGGTGACTTTGACTGCTGACCGGAGATCTGTTGTTCTGTATCTTGTTCCATCACTGAAATTCCTCTTTATTTTCTCGCGATTACTTCTTTTATTATATATGGAACAGAGCGACATGACAATCGTTATCTATTTTCTAATCAGAAAAGACATGCTGTTCAGAAGCCCCTCGGAACCCACCATTAACAGACAGCTGTTTTATGTGAATGCTGCGCAATGCTCTTCCAGAACCGCGTGAAGTGCTGTCGCACTGCTGGTATGTACACGTGCTACCGGAATCTGATTCTTCTTCGCTTCCTGCGTCACGCTGATGACCATTTTGTGGGAAACTGTGCTGATAAACAAAATCAGCAAATCCGGGCAACCAATCTTCTTTTTCAAGGAACCGTTTTCCTTTGCAAAAACCTTCGCCTTACAGCCATGCTCCTTGCAGATATTTTCATACTGTGTTACCATTCTTTCATTTCCGCCGATAATTACAACACTCATGCCGCTACTCCTTTATTCTCTGCACTGAAACTGTGCACGGACTCTTGTATGGGTTAGCTTTATCTAACTTAAGTTACATGATAGCATATCGGCTCATAAAATGCACGACTTTTTTCATTCGAGGAGGGTGTAAAAATCCTGGGTAAAAAAACCTGGCAAGCCATTCTTGCCATAAAACAGCTGACTCTACGTATATTATTTCTGTTTCTTCCAATAAAAGACATTTATGAGGCATTCCTGCCGCTTTTGCGAAATCGTCAAAATGAATAGCAGACTGTAAAAAAAACATCTGCGAGTTCAGGAATTGTTTATATTTTTTTAGTTGATTTTAGTTTTTAAATATGTATAATATATAAATGAAGCGGATTTGTTCCTTTTTTGAAACAATCTGCCAGAACCTGCAATGCAGGAAATGTAAGGAAAGGAAAGAGGTTAATACAAATGGCTGTAATCGATTTAAGCAAGTATGGTATTACCGGAACTACCGAGGTTGTCTACAATCCTTCTTATGAAGTATTATTCGAAGAAGAGACCAAACCCGGACTGGAAGGTTATGAAAAGGGACAGGTCAGCGAGCTGGGTGCTGTAAACGTTATGACAGGTATCTACACCGGACGTTCTCCCAAAGACAAATTCATCGTTGTTGATGAAAATTCCAAGGATACTGTATGGTGGACATCTGACGAATACAAGAATGATAACCACCCCGCTACCCAGGAAGCATGGCAGGCAGTCAAGAAACTCGCTCAGAAAGAACTTTCCAATAAGAAACTGTACGTTGTGGATGCATTTTGCGGTGCAAACAAAGATACCCGTATGGCAATCCGTTTCATCGTTGAAGTAGCATGGCAGGCACATTTCGTAACCAACATGTTCATCAAGCCCACTGCAGAAGAGCTTGAGAACTTCGAGCCCGATTTCGTTGTTTACAACGCTTCCAAGGCTAAAGTTGAAAACTACAAGGAACTCGGCTTAAACTCCGAGACCGCTGTTATGTTCAATATCACAAGCCACGAGCAGGTTATCATCAATACCTGGTACGGCGGTGAAATGAAGAAAGGTATGTTCTCCATGATGAACTACTTTCTGCCGTTAAAGGGCATCGCTTCCATGCACTGCTCCGCTAACACAGATAAGAACGGCGAGAACACCGCTATCTTCTTCGGTCTGTCCGGTACCGGTAAGACCACCCTGTCCACAGATCCCAAGCGTCTGCTGATCGGCGATGACGAGCACGGCTGGGATGACAACGGCGTATTCAACTTCGAAGGCGGCTGCTACGCTAAGGTTATCAACCTGGACAAGGAGTCCGAACCCGACATTTACAATGCAATCAAACGCAACGCTCTGCTTGAGAACGTTACTCTGGATGCAGAAGGCAAGATCGATTTCGCGGATAAGAGCGTAACCGAGAACACCCGTGTATCCTACCCGATCAATCATATTCAGAACATTGTTCGTCCGATCTCTTCTGCTCCCGCAGCGAAGAACGTTATCTTCCTGTCTGCAGATGCATTCGGCGTACTGCCTCCGGTATCTATTCTGACACCTGAGCAGACTCAGTATTACTTCCTGTCCGGTTTCACAGCTAAGCTGGCTGGTACAGAGCGCGGCATCACAGAGCCTACTCCTACCTTCTCCGCTTGCTTTGGTCAGGCATTCCTGGAACTGCATCCTACCAAGTATGCACAGGAACTGGTTAAGAAGATGGAAATGAGCGGCGCTAAGGCTTATCTGGTAAATACCGGATGGAACGGAACCGGCAAGCGTATCTCCATCAAAGATACCCGTGGTATCATCGATGCGATCTTAAGCGGCGCTATCCTGACAGCTCCTACCAAGAAGATTCCTTACTTCAACTTCGAAGTTCCCACCGAGCTGCCCGGCGTAGATCCTGCTATTCTGGATCCTCGCGACACCTATGCTGATGCTTCCGCATGGGAAGAAAAAGCAAAAGACCTGGCTGCAAGATTCAATAAGAACTTTGCAAAATACGAGGGCAACGAAGCTGGTAAGGCTCTGGTTGCTGCAGGTCCTCAGCTGTAATCAGCACTTGCAACATATTGACCTTTTGAA